>DBYT01000114.1:51046-54198 GCA_002309915.1 Bacteroidales bacterium UBA1179
TTCATGAACAATCTCAAGGAGTGCTTCACTTTCACAGAACTGGAAAGGCTAACCGGATGGGCAGGCGGCATTTTCAACAACCATCTTAAGAACACCTATCCGGAGCAGACCGCCAGGATGGAGGAGAACCGCCGAAAGATCAGGGATATGGAGAAAGTAGCCGAGACGTTCCGCCGTGAACTGGACCGAATCGGCCTTACCGACAAGGCTCATCTTGATGAGAGGGTTAGTAAAGCTGCCGGTTATTTCATTCCGATACTGATTGAAGTGGCATCGGATGTAACTCCAATTATGTCCGTTTCCATCGACAATAAGGATGTCAAGAAGACGCTTACTGAGGCAACGGACGAACTCCTGCCGGAACTCTCCATGCACCTGCAGAGCATGAAAGATATTTTGGAAAACGGATTCAGCATTGAGTCTTACCTCAGGATCAGGAATGACGCGCTCCTGATGCCCAAGCCCAAGACATCGGCCAAAAAGCTTAAACCGGTAAAGGAAAAGATAATCAAAACCAAGCCCACCATCGAGGAAATCTACTCCGACAACCGCCATCCCGAACTCATCCAGCCACTCATAGACTGGCGCACCGAGCAATACATATCCCAGAACATACGCGCCTACTGGGTACTCACCCAACGCACCCTCCTGGAAATAGCCGACACCTGCCCATCGACCAAAGAGGAACTCCTGGCAGTAAACGGATTCGGCCCCGCAAAATGGAAGCAGTACGGTGAGGAAATCCTGGAACTGATTGCAAAACACAGAAAATAGTACAATGGGGATAGCTCCCTTTTTTACTGTTTTAATCTGACTACCCTAAAAAAACATTATACTATGAAACAAATGATCCACTGTTGTTTCACCTCTCATCAGGAGGTGATGTTCCGTTGTCCACAGGATGTGGGGTTCTTCCTTAACTTGCTTGCACTTTCTTCTTGGAAGTACGGGGTTGACATTTTTGCCGATACTGAAATGTCAAACCACGTTCATTTATTATTGTTTTCATCGGACAAAACCGAGAGCAGGCTGTCTGTTGGACCATATTCAAAGACCGTTATTAAGCCCGGTTTTGACCGGGATGGCGGCATCCTTTACTCCGAATCCAACCAGTTGTCAGATTTTATTACTGCTTTAAGAAAGCGGTATACATGGTATTTCACTCAAAAATACCAGCGTGACTGCGGCGGAAGAATGGGCGAGAAATACTACTTCTCACTGATTATTGAGGGTAATTATCATATGATTTCGGCCTGCAGTTATGTGCTCAGGAACGGCCTTCATCATGGAGTTTCAGGCACTTCATTCATGTATCCCTACTCATCAATCAATGATATGTTCATTCCCGAATTGGGAAAAACGGAGCGCCCATACCAGGGAAACCGGACCCCCGATGAATACCGTAAAAACAGGTCCGGTCACTGGATAAAGACAATCTCTTCCGGGAACAAATCCACCCATGGATTGGTCTTTCCCGACGGTTATGCTCCCATCACCAGCCGGAATGTAATGAAACTTTATCTTCCAAGATATTCCGAATGGCCCGATGACTGGGTAATGTCTCCTTCAGGAGTCTTTCTGAGACCTTGTTTCGAGCAGTTAAGGCAAACCGAACTGCTGTTTGTTTCGCCAGGAGCCTTTGAATACAATATGTTCCGAAAAACCGATGAAAAATGGCTTGAAGAGCAGGATCAGGACAGGAACGGCAAACCCGCCATTGGCATTTCTGACATAGAACCCATCCACAATGAGGATGCCGTCAAATCCTATCTGTACAATGAAAAGGCTGCTACTTTCCGAAATTGTCGAAGCGACATTGACTTGTGCGGTATTATTGACCGATGCATAATCCCTGAATTCAAAGCCACATCCATATACCAGCTCAGCCGCGATAAGCGGGAATCTATCAAAAGGATACTAATGAATGATTTCCATGTGCCCGATAACCAAGCAGCCCGATGCCTGTGGTTGTAACGCAGGTGATTACGCAGGTACAGCGTATTCTTTAAAATGGCCGTACCTGCGAAAAAGTGCCTGTGGTGACAGGTATGGCCGGATTAGAACTCGGCCAGATGCATGTCGCCCTTCTCGGCCAGGGCCTTGTGGAGGGCAAAGGCTTTGTCAAGGGCGTGGCTGGTCTGGCCCTTCTCGGCTATCTTGAGGTAATCCCACATGAGCTGCTTGTAGTCGGGGTGCACGCAGTTCTCGATGATGCACTTGGCGCGCTGGGCGGGTGACTTGCCGCGCAGATCGGCTATACCCTGCTCGGTGATGAGCACCTTCACGCTGTGCTCGTTGTGGTCCACGTGTGTGCACATGGGTACGATGGCGCTGATCTTGCCTCCCTTTGCGGTTGACGGGCAGCTGAAAATGGAGATGAATGCGTTGCGGGTGAAATCGGCCGAACCGCCCACGCCGTTCATCATCTTGACACCGCTTACGTGGGTTGAGTTCACGTTGCCGTAGATATCGGCCTCAAGGGCGGTGTTCATGGCGATAAGTCCAAGACGGCGGGCAACCTCGGGGCTGTTTGAAATTTCGGTTGGACGGAGCACCAGCTTGTCCTTGAAGAAATCCATATCGTCGTAGATGCCCTGCAGGGTCTCGTTGCTGACGCTCAGTGATGAGCTGGAGCCGAATTTGCAGTGACCCTCACGCATCAGGTTGATTACTGAATCCTGTATGACCTCGGTGTACATCTGGAATGCGGGAACTGACGGATCCTCGCCCAGAGCACCCAGAACGGCGTTTGCTACATTACCTACACCGCTCTGCAGAGGCAGGAAGGTTGAAGGAATGATGCCGCGCTTGAGGTCGCTGATAAGGAACTGTGCCACGTTGTGACCAATCTGAAGTGTGGTCTCATCGGGGGCGGTAAAGCCGCGGGCCTCGTCGGGGATATTCACCTCTACAATGCCGATGATCTTGGAGGGATCAACCTGGATGTAGTCTTTGCCGATGTGGTCGCTGGGCTGGTAGATGGGAATCTCGCGGCGGTAAGGGGGGTCGGCGGGCTCGTAGATGTCGTGCAGACCCTTGGCGCAACGGGCGTGGGCTGCATTCACCTCGATGATGAGCTTCTCTGCCAGACGGGCTACTGTGGGGGCGATACCAACGCCGGCGGTTACCCAGATCTTACCGTCATCGGTTAC
>DBYT01000001.1 GCA_002309915.1 Bacteroidales bacterium UBA1179
TTTGGCAGGACCCAGAATCACGTTCAGGGCGGCGTCATCCATCAGTTCCAGACGGTAATCGGTCCATGTACGGTTGCCCTTGGCCTCTACGCAGTAGTCACACTTGCAATCGGTAAAGAAGAAGTCGTCAAGTATGATCTCATCAAACAGACTGGCGGTGAGTTCAATGATTTCCTTGGCCTTGGCACGTTCCTCAGGGTTCTTGTAGCAGAAAGTCTGGAAGTTGTTGGCCTCACTGATGGTGTAGGTGATACCTCCGGCAACCTCAACGCCGCGGTCCTTGAAGAACTTGATGATACGTTTCATGTCATCGGCCTTGACGATGTTAAGGTCACGATGAGTCTCCAGATAGATCTTGTCAACCTTCATCTGTGACGATATGATGTTCCATGTCGAATCCAGCCAGGCGGGATCGGTCATGCTCTGAACTTCATAGGCACGGGTGTAGATTGAAACCTTGAAATTATCATACTTGCCTTTGTTTTCAGCATGTGAAAAAAAGGGCATACACAAAAGGGAAAAGGACAGAAGGATTTTAAATGATTTCATCCGTAATTATTTAGGTTAGTTGTTAGTTCAGGAAATGAACGGCCAACTGGCACAGCAGCAAATATAGTCAAAATAGAGAAAAAAGAACTATCTTTGCCAAGTTTCAAAAATAATACTTTCCTGTTGCTAAACCGTTAACCAAGAATATATGATCAGAAAACTCACAAAAATGTTTGCGGCAGCCGCATTGCTTTTCATTGGCGGCAAGAGTTTTGCCCAGACAGAAAAAGACACAGTCTACGTATTCCTTCAGGACATGCCCGATGCCGGCATATACCTTCCGGCACCACCCGATATGCTCAGTCCGCAATACTCCGATGACTTTGCACAGTGGCAGTGGGGTAAGACCATACGTCCCACAGACCGCGGCCAGCAGGCCAACGATGATTCCCAGTGGGGTATCAACGGAATGATCAGAGTTCATCAGGAGACTCTTGGTTTTGAGATAAGCAAGGAGAAGACTCCTGCCATCTACAGACTGCTTTACAACGTACTTTGGACCGAGAACCTGAGTACCCATAACGCCAAGCGCAAGTATATGCGTACGCGCCCGTTTGCCCAATACAACGAGCATACCTGGGGCCGTTTTGACAATGAGCGTGAACTCCGTTTCAACGGATCATATCCGTCAGGTCATACCGCACTGGGATGGGCCACCGCACTGGTACTCTCAGAGATGGTTCCCGAACTTCAGGATACCCTTTTGCGTACAGGATTCCAATATGGCGAGAGCCGTGTGATAGTAGGTGCACACTATCAGAGTGATGTTGACGCAGGTTATCTGTGCGGAAGTACCGCAGTTGCAGTAATGCATGCAAGTGAATACTTCCAGAAAGACCTGGCTGCAGCCCGTAAGGAATACTGCAAGATCAAGGGTATCAAGAATGTAAGCCAGACCGAGGGATTCCCCGATGGAAGCAAGGTATTTGACGGTCCCGTCACAGAAGAGAGCCACCGTTTTTACGGTGATATCATAAAGTACTATGAGACTCTCCCTGAGAGAGAGACAGAGCGCGGTGAGCAGGCCAAGATCGATGCCGATAACAGCATCGAGGCATTGCTCAAGAACTTCTCGGCTCCTGCAGGCAGGGAACTCAGCGCCGAGGCTACACCCGCTATCGCCGCCCTGCTCTCATACGCAAGGGACAACATGGTCAAAACCGCCGCTGAATTGGGCAGAACCGCTCCTTTCCGCGAGCGTCCCTATGTAAGACTCAATTCCAGAAGGAACAAGACCCTGATAAGTGAGGATGAGGAGGCCAAGAAGGAGGTTACAAGTTACCCTTCAACAAATGCCGAACTGGGTTGGGGTATGGCACTGCTCCTGGTTGAAATCATGCCTCGTGAGACTGCCAACGATATCCTGACACGCGGATTCGAGTACGGACGCAGCCGTATCATCGCCGGATACAGTTACCCGACCGATGTCCAGACCGGTCGTCTGTGGGGATCGGCCACACTGGCTCACCTGCATACCGATCCTGCTTTCCAGAAACTCTTGCAGGACGCCAAGGACGAGCTTAATCCTCAGGCCAAAGGAAAGAAAAAGAACAGAAAATAACCTATACAAACATTCATGAACCCGATCCTGTCCATAGTAGTTCCCTGTTACAAACAGGGCGATTATGTAGCCGAAACGCTTGATTCCATCCGCAAACAGACGTTTCAGGATTGGGAATGCATCGTAGTCAATGACGGATCACCTGACAACTCCTCGGAAATAGTCAAGGAGTATGTCAGGCTTGATTCCAGAATAAAACTGATCGAGACTGAGAACCGAGGGGTTAGCGCAGCGCGTAATACAGGCATCAAAGCATCTTCCGGAAAGTACATTCTTCCGTTGGATGCCGATGATATTATCCTGCCTGAATATGCCCGGCTCGCAGTTGAATATCTTGAGAAACATCCTGAGACCAAACTGGTCTATTGTGAGGCCAGAATGTTCGGTGAAATCAACAAATACTGGGAATTGCCCGACTACCAGTGGGACAAGTTCATATTCAACAACAGCATCTTCTGTCCCAGCGTTTTCAGACGAAGCGATTTCGATAAGACTCCCGGATACAACGAGAGCATGAGAAAGGGTTGGGAAGACTGGGATTTCCTGCTGGGATTCCTTGACAAGGACGATATCGTTTACCGTATTCCCAAAGTCCTGCTTCTGTACAGGATCAAATCAGTATCAAAATCAACCGAAGTCCTGGATAACTACAAGGACCTGGCCAAGCAGCTCATAGACAATCACCCCGATGTCTACCGCAAGTACCTGTTCAGCAAGATGGCCTATATATCGACCGAAAGACACAGCAGCACGGAAAAGCTGGATATGGCCGTAGGCCATGTCATAACCAAACCCGTACGCCTGATCAGGAAATTAATCCAAAAGTTCAAATAGCCATTGCGTTATTTACACTAACTTTGAAGTCCGTATGGATTTCAAGTATGATGTAATAGTTATCGGTGCCGGACATGCCGGCTGTGAGGCTGCCGCCGCTGCCGCACAGATGGGCTCCAAGACCTGTCTCATCACCATGGACATGAACAAGATTGCGCAGATGAGTTGCAATCCTGCTGTCGGCGGTATAGCTAAAGGACAGATTGTCAGAGAGATAGATGCTCTTGGAGGACACATGGGACTGGTCACTGACTCAACCGCAATACAGTTCCGCATACTCAACCGCTCCAAAGGTCCCGCCATGTGGAGCCCGCGCGCACAGTGTGACCGGGCCAAGTTCATCTGGGCATGGCGCAGCGTCCTGGAGAACCAGCCAAACCTGAACATATGGCAGGACACCGTGACCGAACTGCTTGTAAAAGACGGCCAAGTTGTTGGTTTAAAGACACTTGAGGGTGCCCAATTCTCCTGTAAATGCGTTGTCCTGACTGCCGGAACGTTCCTGAACGGACTGATGCATATAGGCCGTGTCACCATGCCCGGCGGACGCATATCGGAACCCGCATCATACCTGCTTACCGAATCCATAACCAGACACGGAATACGTACCGGCCGCATGAAGACCGGAACACCCGTACGCATAGACAGCCGCAGCGTCCACTTTGAGGAGATGGAGCGCCAGGACGGCGAGAATGATTTCCACCGTTTCTCATTCATGGGTTCCCAGCGCCATCTCAAACAGATGTGCTGCTGGACCACCTACACCAATGAGCGCGTTCATGAGGTTCTCAAGTCCGGGCTTGCCGACTCACCTCTGTTCAACGGACAGATCAAGAGCATCGGCCCCCGTTACTGCCCCAGCATAGAGACCAAGCTGGTGACATTCCCCGATAAGGACCAGCATCAGCTGTTCCTGGAACCCGAGGGCGAGGACACCACCGAGATGTACCTGAATGGATTCTCATCGTCAATGCCTATGGATATCCAGATAAAGGCATTGAAGGAGATTCCCGCTTTCCGCGACCTGGTTATCTACCGTCCGGGATACGCCATAGAGTATGACTACTTTGACCCCACCCAACTTAAGCATACACTTGAGTCAAAGGTGGTATCGGGCCTGTTCATGGCCGGACAGGTTAACGGAACCACAGGGTATGAAGAGGCCGGCGGACAGGGAATACTGGCCGGTATCAACGCACACATATCCTGTCACGGCGGAGCTCCGTTCACCCTGGCACGTGACGAGGCATACATCGGAGTTCTGGTGGATGACCTCATAACCAAGGGAGTCGACGAACCTTACCGCATGTTTACTTCCAGGGCCGAGTACCGCATACTGCTGCGTCAGGATGATGCCGATATCCGCCTGACCGAACGGGCCTACAACATTGGTCTTGCCACAAAGGAGCGCTACGACAAGATGCGCACCAAGCGTGACGAGATAAACCGCATTGTAGAATTTGCAAAAGGATTCTCAGTCAAGCCCGCTCTGATCAACGAGGCTCTTGAGAGTCTTGGCACGACTCCGCTGCGTGAGGGATGTAAACTGGCCGACCTTATTGAAAGGCCTCAGTTGACACTTGACAACCTGACCCCGCACATCAAAGCCCTCAAGACTGAACTTGACAAGACAGAACCAGAGCGCAGGGAAGAGATAATCGAGGCCGCCGAGATACTGATGAAGTACAGCGGATACATAAGCCGCGAGCGTCTTATTGCCGACAAGATGAAACGTCTTGAGGACATCCGCATCAAGGGTCGTTTTGATTACAATTCGCTTCAGTCACTCTCAACCGAGTGCCGCCAGAAACTTATAAAGCATGACCCTGAGACCCTTGCCGAGGCAAGCCGAATCCCGGGAGTTTCGCCCAGCGACATCAATGTCCTGCTGGTGCTTTTGAACCGATAAAACAAAAATGTTCCACGTGAAACAATTTAAATGATATGAGTAAACAGACGCTTATCAGCCACCTCAGGAATATCCCTGATTATCCCATGGAGGGTGTTCAGTTCAAGGATGTAACATCCTGGTTCATGAATCCCGATGATTTGAAAGAGATTGTAGATTCTCTTTATGAAATGTACAAGAACAAGGGTATTACCAAGGTCTGCGGAGTAGAATCCAGGGGCTTTATTATAGGAGCTGCTCTTGCATACAGACTTGGAGCAGGCTTCATTCTTATACGTAAACCCGGCAAACTTCCTTATGAGAAGGTAAGTCTGGAGTATAAGAAAGAGTATGGCTTTGACCGTATTGAGATGCACAAGGACTCAATCACCACCGATGACACTGTTCTGATTCACGACGACCTGCTGGCTACCGGCGGAACTCTTCTGGCTGCCTGTGAGCTTGTAAAGACATTCAAGCCCAAGAAGGTTCTGGTGAACTGCATCATAGAACTTACAAACTTTCACGCAAAAGAGAAATTCCCGCAGGATTGCCCTGTGGACAGCTTTATTGCTATTGACGAATTTGACGGAGTACAGTAATTGAAAGGCAGGGAGGCATACGAGAAACATCTGAAACTGATTGTCCAGAACCTTCCGGAAAAGCCCGGTTGTTACCAGTATCTGGACGAGCAGGGCACCGTCATATACGTAGGTAAGGCCAAAAACCTTAAGCGCAGAGTATCGTCATACTTCCTCAAAGAGAATCAGACAGACAAGACCCGGATGCTTGTGAGCCGGATATCGGACCTCAAGTATATTGTGGTTGAGACGGAATGGGATGCTTTCCTGCTGGAAAACAACCTGATCAAAAGGTACAAACCCCGTTACAACATACTGCTCAAGGATGACAAGACCTATCCGTCAATCTGCATAACACGCGAGGATTATCCCCGTGTATTCAAGACCCGCAAGATAATACGCAACGGAAGCGAGTATTACGGACCATTCAGCCATACGGGTACTCTGAACGGACTTTTGCAGATAATAGCACAGGCTTATAAAGTCAGGACCTGCAGATTGCCGCTTACCGAGGAGGCTATTAAAGCCGGCAAGTACAAGGAGTGCCTTGAATATCACATTAAGAACTGCCCCGCACCCTGCATAGGACATGTTTCAAAGGCCGATTACAACGCTCAGATTGCCGAGATCCGTGAGATACTGAAAGGACGCAGCCAGGACCTTACCAGATCCATGATGCAGGAGATGAAGAAACTCTCCGCAGAGATGAGGTTTGAGGAGGCACATGAGGTTAAGGTTCGCTTTGATACCATCATGGAGTTCCGCGAAAAGAGCAGGGTGGTTGATACCGGACTGGATAATGTAGATGTCTACAACATAGACAATGATGAGGATGTAGTATTTGTAAACTACCTGCATGTGGCAGGAGGCTGCATCAATCAGGCGTTCACATTCGAGTACAAGCGCAAGATGGACGAATCACTCGATGAAATGCTGATGCTTGCCATCGTCGAGATGAGAGGACGATACAAGAGTACTGCCCGTGAAATCATAGTTCCGTTCATGCCCGAGGCCGAGATAACAGGGGTTACATGGACCGTACCGCAGAAGGGAGAGAAGAAAAAACTGCTGGACCTTTCGGCCCTGAACGTAAAACAGTACCGTGCAGACCGCCTGAAACGCAGCGACAAACTCAACCCCGAGCAGAAACATGTAAGGCTCATGAAAGAGTTGGGCACACTTCTGGGCATGGAAAAGACTCCTCTGCGCATAGAGTGCTTTGACAACTCACACATATCAGGAACTGATGCCGTTGCCGCCTGTGTGGTATATGAGAACGGTAAACCGTCACGTAAGGACTACCGTCTGTACAACATAAAGAGCGGAGCCGGAGGCGATGATTACGGTTCAATGTATGAGGTAATGATGCGCCGATGGATGAGAGCAGTCGATGAGGGCAGTGCTCTGCCTGACCTGGTAATAGTGGACGGTGGAAAGGGACAGATGTCTATTGCAAAGGAAGTAATTGATAATCTGAACATTAGCATAAATATTGCAGGTCTTGTAAAGAACGCCCACCATAAGACATCGGGCCTTCTTTACGGATTCCCGCAGATGGAGGTCGGGGTAAAACCGGACAGCGAACTGTTCCGCCTGCTGGAGCAGATGCAGGAGGAGGTACACCGCGTGGCTATATCGTTCCATAAGAACAAGCGCAGCAAGCGTCAGACTCACTCTGAACTTACTGATATAAAGGGAATTGGAGAGAATACGGCCACATCCCTGATCAGAAAGTTCAAGAGCGTTAAGAGGATTTCGGAGGCAAGTCTTGAAGAACTGTCTGCTGAGGTCGGAAAGGCAAAGGCCCAGACAATATATAACTGGTTTCACAAATGAGAGCTGTAATACAGAGAGTGACAGAAGCAAGCGTCAAGGTTGACGGCAAGGTGACAGGCGCCATAAA
>DBYT01000101.1:0-921 GCA_002309915.1 Bacteroidales bacterium UBA1179
TTTGGAACTATTGTGTATGAGTTCACGATACCGGCGGTATTGAATGTCTTGGAGGGAGCGCCGAATGTGATGCTTATCTCTGCAGCCTTGTCGCTTACGGTTGCAAACGGGATATGCTTGTTACCGAACAATGCCAGGTCGCAGTGGATCTCATCACTTATCACAATGATGTTGCGCTCGTAGCAGAAATCGGCCAGTCTTATCAGTGTCTCCCTACTCCAACATATTCCTGCGGGGTTGTGCGGGTTGCTCAGAATAAGCAGACGGCACTTGTCATCGGCCACACTGGCCAGATGGTCAAAGTCAATCTCATAACTGCCCCCTTCCACCCTTTTCAAGGGATTTAATACAACCTCACGCTCGTTACCCTGCGGGGTAAGACGGAACGGGAAGTAGACGGGCGGCTGGATGATGACCTTCTCATCGGGCTTAACAAAAACGTTCACAACTGACCCTACTCCCTTCATTACGCCGGGAATGAATGTGATCCACTCCTTGTTTACCTTCCAGCCGTGATGGTCCTCAATCCACCTGGCAATGGTGGTCCAGAGTTCATCGGGCGTGGCGGTATAACCGAACAGCGAGTGCTCCAGACGCTTGCGCAGAGCATCGGTTATGAAATCAGGGGTCTCAAAATCCAAATCGGCCACCCAGAGGGGTATCAGGTCATCACGGCCGTAACGCTCCTTGAGCACGCTGTACTTGAGGGCGTTGGTACCCGAACGGTCTATTATCTTGTCAAAATCGTATTTCATATCTGTCTCAATTTTATTGTCCAAGAGCCTGACGGATATCGGCCAGAATGTCCTCGGGGTCCTCCAGACCTACCGACAGACGTATCGTGGTGTCGTGCACGTCCATATCGGCCAGTTGCTGCTCCGTAAAGTTACCGAAAATTGTTGAAGCGGGATGTATGGCAAG
>DBYT01000101.1:958-2826 GCA_002309915.1 Bacteroidales bacterium UBA1179
ACCAGATTCAGGCTGTTTATGAACCTGAAACAGGCCTCCTTTGATGCCAGGTCAATGGTTACCATGGCACCCGATGTGGGTCCGAACTGCCTGCGTGCCAATTCATAGAACGGATTGTCTTCAAGGCCGATATACGTGACCCTCTCAATTCCCTTTATGCCGCGCAGGCCGCGTGCTATATGCAGGGCATTCGATGCCTGACGCTGATATCTCACGTTCAGAGTCTCCAGACCGAGGGTCTGCTGATATGCCGAATACGGATTCATATAGGCTCCTATATTAAACAGAAGATCGCCCTTGATGCGCTGGTTGAAATCCGGAAATGTTCCGTAGTCCAGTACCAGGCCGCCGAGCGATGTTCCACCTCCTGAAAGGTATTTGGTGCTTGAAAAGACCTCTATGTCAACCCCCAACTCGTGGAGTGATGTTTCCGTGAACGGTATTACCGTCGAGTCTGCAATCAGTGGTATGTTCCTTTTCCGTGCTATCGCTGAAAGCGCCTGCAGATCGGCCACCTCCAACTGCGGGTTTGTTACAATCTCCAGGTATATACAACAGGAGTCATCGTCAACGGCACTCTCCACCTCATCAGTATCGGTCAGGTCACAGAGTTTTGCCCCTACCCCGAAGTTCCGGAGTGTGGTTGTAATGAGTGACAGAGTGTTGCCGAACAGATGACGTGACGTCACAATGTTCTTACCCTGGGCCGATACCGCCAGCAGGGTATTGCTGATGGCGGCCATTCCTGAGTTGAAAGCACTTACATGGGCTGCACCGCTCAGGCGCTGAACCCTGTGCTCCAGGTTATTCACGGTAGGATTCTCCACACGGGCGTAGTCAGGGCCCTTTACGCGGCCGGTAAATACGTCGGCCATATGCTGTGCATCGGCAAACTCAAAGGATACATTGGTGTACAATGGTACTGATAATGAACCGTACGCATCGGGGCGTACAAACGGGGTGTCAATGGCAATTGTCTGTTTATTCATAGGACTGTTTTTGTTTTTCGCCGCAAAGGTCGCGCTAATGGCATTTCATTCCAACTTACTTTAAAATTGCAGAAGATTATGTGATGACAAGTCTGTATTTGTGGAACAAACAGCCATGTTTTAGCACATACAGCCGTCCATAAAAGAATATTTTTCCAGGTGAACAAAAAAAGGAGACCGGCAATGGTCTCCTTCCTATGGGATGGGTAAGCGATCTGCATCGCGCCGCTACAACCTAGGTACCTTTGCTGCCGTCAAGCCCTGGAGGGTTGGAAGGGAGCTGGCCGTGTAGGACTTACCCGGCACAAAGATACGGGTTTTCTTTTACTCTGCAAGCCACATTCAAAAGAATTCGCTAAATTTGCATTTCAGTATGGACGAACAGAACGAGCCCAAAATAATCAGGATAAACATCCTGCAGACATCAATGACACTCGGAACCTATCTGGGTGCTTATATTATATTGGCATACCTTGTAACACTGCTCACAGTCAAGTATCCCACTATGATACTGCTGGCAGCCCCCATGTACATAGGTATTCCTGTAGTGGCATTCTTCCTGATTCGCCGTTTCCGCGACTCAACCCAGGTGCCGTTCTTCCCGTTTCCCATATCGTGGATGCTCTCCATACTGACATTCCTGTTCGCAACGGTGCTCTCATGCATGGTCGCATACCTGTATCTGCGTTTTCTTGACAACGGCGCACTGGCAGCCGGTCTGACGGCACGCATGGACCTGATGATGCAGTCATCGCAGGAGGCAACGGCCCTTATGACCGATCCCGCACAGATTGAGCAATACAACCGCACAATGGAACTCATGCAGCAGACAATAGCATGGTTCTGCTCGCTCCCCGCTTCGGGAATGGCCAAGCAACT
>DBYT01000101.1:2887-12724 GCA_002309915.1 Bacteroidales bacterium UBA1179
GCAAAAAGGATTAAAATTCAGCAATAATATGGACCTTTCAATCATAGTACCGCTTCTGAATGAAGCCGAGTCAATTCCGGAACTCTTCGCGTGGATAGGCCGCGTAATGAAACAGAACAACTTCAGTTATGAGGTAATCTTTGTGGATGACGGCAGCACCGATGACTCCTGGAAGATAATTGAAGGACTCAAGGCCGATAACCCCGAAATCGTAAAGGGCATTAAGTTCCGCCGCAACTACGGCAAGTCCCCCGCCCTGTTCTGCGGATTCGATATGGCTCAGGGTGATATCGTGGTTACCATGGACGCCGACCTTCAGGACAGCCCCGAGGAGGTTCCCGAGATGGTACGCATGATACGCGAGGACGGCTTTGACCTGGTATCGGGCTGGAAGAAAAAGCGTTACGACGGAAAGCTGAGCAAAAACATACCGTCCAAGATATACAACTGGACCGCACGCAAGGTTACCGGTATCCATCTGCACGACATGAACTGCGGCCTCAAGGCATACCGCAAAGAGGTTGTCAAGAACATAGAGGTTTACGGCGAGATGCACCGCTACATCCCGTTCCTGGCCAAGAATGCCGGATTCGGCAAGATTGGTGAGAAGGTGGTTCACCATCAGGCACGCAAGTACGGCAAGACCAAATTCGGTCTGGACCGTTTTGTGAACGGATATCTGGACCTTATGACACTCTGGTTCCTGAACAGGTTCGGCAAGCAGCCCATGCATTTCTTCGGCCTTTGGGGATCGGTTATGTTCGTGCTCTGCTTCATCGCGATAATCGTGATCGGTGTGAACAAACTGGTATGTCTGGCAAACGGCGTTCCGGCACGTCTTATCACTGACAGCCCCTACTTCTACATCGCCCTGACCGGTATGATTATGGGAACTCTGATGTTCCTGGTGGGATTCCTGGCAGAATTGGTAAGCCGCAGTTCGCAGAACCGCAACGATTACAAGATCGAGAAAGAAATCAAGTAATACAATGACACTATTAGATCTGATACTCCTGTCCGTGGCACTTGCAATGGACTGCTTTACGGTGTCCATTACCAGCGGACTCATTCAGCGCCGTCTTGTTGTGCGCACCATGATTGTTACAGCACTCATGTTTGGTCTGTTTCAGGGCCTGATGCCACTGATAGGTTGGGTTGGCATGAGTTTTTTCAGTGAAGCTCTTGAGAGCTGGGACCACTGGATTGCATTCGGACTGCTGGCATTCCTGGGCGGAAGGATGATACTGAGCGGACTCAAGCCCGATAACGAAGAAGGTTCTTTTGATCCCACCAGGTTTTCCACCACAATTACGATGGCAATCGCAACCAGTATCGATGCGCTGGCTGTAGGATTGTCATTCGGTTGCTCGGGCTATACCACATTCGTAAGTATCCTGCTACCCATAGGAATCATCGCTGCAGGTTCGTTCCTGTTTTCCGTTGCCGGATTCCTGATAGGCTCATATGCAGGCAAGCGCATTAACTTCCCGGTCGAGATCATCGGCGGCATAATCCTTATAGGAATAGGAGTAAAAATACTGATTGAACATCTTACAGCGTGATATGAAAAAGTGGCACTACCCTTTCCTGGCGTTTCTGATAATAGGTACCATAATAATCCTGTCTCAGAGCAAGCCCGCCAAACCCGAGTACCGCACCGCCCAGGGCCTGGTGTTCGGCACACGCTACAATATCACCTACCTTTATAACGCCGACCTCAAGCCCGAGATTGAGCACACCATGGCACTTGTGGACAGCGCTCTGTCCATGTTCAACGAGCAGTCAACCATATCGGCCGTAAACCGCAGCGAGAGTATTCAGGTGGCCGATACCATGTTCCTCAAGGTGTATCGCCGCGCCATGGAGATATCGGACCTGACCCATGGGGCGTTCGATATTACGGTGGCTCCGGCCGTGAATGCCTGGGGATTCGGATTCAAGCATGCCGAGAACATACGCCAGGCTACTATTGACAGCCTGCGCCAGATTACAGGATACACAAAAATACATGAGCAGGACGGCCTGATTACCAAGGATGATCCGCGAATCATGCTTGACTGCAGCGCCATCGCCAAGGGATTCGGAAGCGACATGGTTGCACAGACACTGCGCTCCAAGGGCATCAGTGACTATATGGTTGAGATTGGCGGCGAGATTGTGGTGAGCGGACATAATCCCAAGGGCAAGCTCTGGAACATCGGCATAAGCAAGCCTGTCGATGACTCGCTGTCGGTAAACAACGAACTGCAGACCGTAATTCCCGTTACCGACATAGCCATGGCCACATCGGGCAATTACCGCAATTTCTACGTCAGGGACGGCCGCAAATACGCCCACACCATCGACCCGCACACCTGCATGCCCGTAAGTCACAGCCTTCTTTCCGTAACGGTACTGGCCGATGACTGCGCAACAGCCGATGCACTGGCCACATCCATGATGGTGATGGGACTTGACAGCGCCCAGGCTCTCTGCGAACGCCATCCGGAGATCGAGGCTTACTTCATTTACGAGGCTCCGGACGGAACTCTTTCATGTCATTTCGCCAACAATGGGGCGAAATTGGCCACAAATCGATAAATTTCACCCCCAAGGTTGCATGATTGTTTTACCTTAGCGGCATCAAACCAAATCCTTATTTTCAATGTTGACAATAGACAATTTCATCAAACTCTTTGAGAACGCAACAAGAGAGTGCTGGGACCGTCCCGCCCTCAGTGATTTCCGCAAATCGACCATCACCTACCGCGAACTCGCAGAGCGCGTATATACTTTAGACCTTATTTGGAAAAAAGCCGGCCTGAAACCCGGTGACAAGATTGCCATCAACACCAAGAGCTGCGCACTGGGCGCATCGGTCTTCATGGCAGCCGTCAGCAAGGGTTACGTAGCCGTACATCTTTATAATGCATTCACCCCGGCCGATACACAGCGCCTGGTGAACCACTCGGACAGCAAGATTCTCTACACTGAGAAGCGTACCTTCGATGAGATGAACTTTGACGAGATGCCGCAGGTTCTCTGCGTTATCGATGCCGGCACAGGCAAGGTTCTGGCAAGCCGCAACGGTGTTGACCAGCTTTATGCCCAGGCCGATGCACTGCTCGCCGCCGATTTCCCCGCCGGAATGAAGCCCGCCGACTTCAAGGTTAGCGATCCTGACATCGATGACGTATGCGCCATCCTTTACACATCGGGCTCGACAGGCAACCCCAAGGGTGTAATGCTCACCTACCGCAACTATACAGCCAACGTACAGGTTATACGTCCGGGATTTCCCTTTCATCCGCGTGAGAACTACCTGAGCCTGCTGCCTCATGCACACAGCTTCGGTCTCACCTGCGACGTCGTTATACCTATGACCATGGGTATGCACGTAACCGTACTGGGTATCCCGCCCATTCCGTCAAACGTACAGGCTGCAATGCAGGAGGTAAAGCCGCGTATTTTCTACGGTGTACCTTTGATCTTTGTAAAGTTTGCCGAGTATGTACTGGGCGACGACATCAAGAGCCCCGAAGGCAAGGCCAAACTCTCAGACTACAAGCACAATCCCGATTTCTGCAAGATGCTGCATGACAAGCTTCTGGCTGCCATGGGTGGCAACATCGAGGTATTCGCCACTGGCGGTGCTGCAATCCCGTCCGAGGTTGAGTCTCTGCTGGTTTACAAGCTGCAGCTCCCGTTCATCACCGGTTACGGCCTGACCGAGCTCGCGCCTATCGTATCATACGGAAAGTTGGGCAAGTACATTCCCAAGTCATGCGGTGAGTATCTGCCCGAGATCATGGAGTGCAAGATTGACTCTCCCGATCCCGAGAACATTGCAGGTGAGCTTCTGGTTAAGGGTGACCAGGTATTCAAGGGCTACTACAAGAACCCCGAGGCAACCGCACAGGTACTCGTGGACGGCTGGTTCCACACCGGCGACATGGGTACTATCGACAAGGACCGCAACGTATTCCTGCTGGGCCGCAGCAAGAACATGATACTGGCCGGCAACGGACAGAACGTATACCCCGAGGAGATCGAGGTTATCCTGAACGAGCTCCCCTACGTAGCCGAGTCAATCGTTCTGCAGCGCGACACCAAGATCATAGCACTGATCGTGCCCAATCTGGATGCACTTGACAAGGCCGGACTCAATGCCGATGCGCTTGACGCCATCATGAAGCAGAACATCACCCTGCTCAACTCCAAGCTCCCCGCCTACTCCACAGTAAACGGCTTCGAAATCCGCTTTGAGCCCTTCGCCAAAACCCCCAAGGGCAGCATCCGCCGCTTCATGTACAAGTAAATTGAGAATTGAGAATTGAGAATTATAAAAAATGACGGTCCTTTCGGATCGTCATTTTTTAATGTCGCGGGAATCTTTACGCAGGTTCTGCGTATTAATTCTCAATTCTCAATTCTCAATTTTCAATTTAATAGTTCTCCTTGTGAACCTCAAAGTAGGCCTGCGGATGCTGGCAAACCGGGCATATCTGCGGAGCCTTGGTGCCAACTACGATGTGACCGCAGTTGCGGCATTCCCAAACCTTAACCTCTGACTTCTCAAATACCTTGGCTGTCTCAACGTTCTTGAGCAGTGCGCGGTAACGCTCCTCATGTTGCTTCTCGATGGCTGCAACCATACGGAAACGTGCGGCCAGTACAGGGAATCCTTCCTGCTCGGCAGTCTTGGCAAAGCCTTCGTACATATCGGTCCACTCGTAATTCTCACCGTCAGCGGCTGCACCCAGGTTCTGGGCGGTATCGCCTATGCCCTCCAGCTCCTTGAACCAGAGTTTTGCGTGCTCTTTCTCGTTGTTTGCTGTCTCTTCAAAGATTGCAGCTATCTGCTCAAAACCCTCTTTCTTGGCCTTCGATGCAAAATAGGTATACTTGTTACGTGCCATTGACTCTCCGGCAAATGCTGCCTCCAGATTCTTCTCAGTCTGGGTTCCTGCGTACTTGTTGCTCATAGTTATATCTGTTATAAGGTTAATAAATCCGTTTTTTACAAACATATAAAAATCTTTTCATTGTTTTTAGGTATGTTTGTAACTAAAATATAATTTTTGGTTCCGACGATGAAAATCAACTCTCTCCTATCTGCATTGGCCGTTTGCCTAATGCTTATTCCCAATCATGCATCCAGTCAGGAAAATCAAAGGCCATTTATCACGTGGCAGGACACGCTGGATCTCACATGGGATGATTTCACTCCCAAGGATGGAGTATCCACCTCCCGCAGTAACATTGCCCTGTATATGAAGGCCGAACCTGGTGTCGAAAAGATAAAGAACACCCGATACTACTTTAACGATTATTCCATATGGTTCAATCCCAATTCCAGTTATTATGACCCCAAACATGCGACTGACTGGAATCTGAGATACTTCAATGTGATGTTTGACATTGCGGAACTGTCAGCAAGACTTACCCTTAATCCATCCGATAACTCTGCATGGTCCGATAAGAGGAAGTCTTTTGACAGGCTTATCAATGCAAGCCTGGAAGCCTTTGAGCTGGAAAGCGGATTCGGAAAAGATACAGCCGTCATAATGGCATATGAGAAAGAGGTCCGGGAAGGACTTGAACAGAATCCCAAGGAGGAATACGACCCGGATGAAACAAAGATTGATTACATCTATAATCTTATAGAGCACATCGGCTATTCCAACAACACCCTGTTGGGAAACGGTTCAAGCTATTTCCAGTCATTCAACGGAGTCTCATTCGGAATAGGAGGAATCTATAAGAAACTGGAGTATTATGCCGACATTGACTTCCTGTGGAGCAGGGCTCTCAAATCCGGTATTTTCCATGACAGCAAACTCAATTATGACTGGATCGAAGGCAAAACCACTAAGATGACAGCAGCATTCAAGATCGGATACCGTCTTTATTCCAACAGATATATTGCAATCCATCCTGTAACGGGAATCGGCTATTCCGCTTATACGCAGACTTTCAAGGATGAAAACGGCAAGAAAAATGAAAGTTCATTCAACCCGTCATTCAACCTGAGCATCGGCCTTGATACCGACTGGGCCATTCAGAGATTCGTAAGTCCCGATGGCGTGGGTTCCAATATCCTTAGATTAAAAACGTACTGCGCTTATGAGAAAAACAAGGTGATAGGAAACTACTGGTCACTGAACATCGGGTTGGTATATGTGATAGCCGCAAATATTAACCCATCCTCAAAACACTGAAACTATGAGCCGATATAAATTCCCGATAGCAAAATACCTGTTTCTTGTCCTGATTGCTTTCTGTACATCATACGCCTATGCAGGTCTTCCCAAACTCACTGCTTCAAAAAAGTGGAGTGAGCAGCGTCTGACATGGAATGATTTCCAGGTAAGACATATTCCCACCGATACTCTGGTTGCTTCATACATCAGCATGGACCTTGAAACCACCCAGAAAAAGGCTTGGGTTGGAAACACCAGGTTTGAGTACACTCATTTTTCGGCTGTAACCTACCCCACATCCTCATGGTACGATCCGGACAGAGCGACCCAGTGGGACCTTCTGAGTGAAAATGTACGTTTTGACATAGCTGAGCTTAACGCCAGACTGTTACAGAGGGAATACAACCGCAGTTATGATTACAATGTCCGGAAGCAAGCCCAAGAACACGCATGGAACGAAGCCGAGCAGCGTTTCAAGGAGTTTAATGTAGGAACTGATTATCTGAGGGATACCGCAGCCATATTACAGTATGCCCAGAATGTCACAAGAGAGCTCAGTATGCTTCCACGGACTGACCTCACCGTACCGACGGTAGAATACGGTTGGTCCATAGGTTTCCTTCTGGGTTATAACTATATGAATCCTGTAGGTGGATCACGGAATAATCTTTCCGACTGTCACAATGCAGATGTGGCTATGTACTTTGGTTACAGGAATTTTGAGGTACAGATGGGCATAAGAGGCGGAGGTGAAACCCAGCTCAGTCAACCCGGCTATTTCCAGGACAATAATTATGTCTGGACTGCCGGAAAGACCATTTTTACGGTCCGATACCTGGACCTTGGATACCAGGTGCTATCAGGACAGTATTTCAGATTGGCTCCATTTGCAGGTATAGGTTCATGTACTTTCTTCCAGGATGATCCCGTATATCCGGACGATTCCGATAAAAGGCATGAGGCAAGAGGATTGAGCGTAGACGCGGGTTTCAATGCGGACTATATAATCGTTCATGACATGAATGTATACACCAATTCAACCCGATATTTTCTCAGAATCAGGCCATACGCCTCTTATATGCATATCGGTGACCGCGAAATCTGGTCGGCCAATCTGAGCCTCTCATTATGCTTCGATTTTGCGTTCCACAAATGAGGACACTTAACAAAAGACCTTGTACAGTATAATGTAAGTAGAAAAAACGACAAATACATTCTTTAACCTATGAGTCCAATAATCAACCGCAGGACTGTCCTTACACTGAGCCTGCTCCTGTTTGCAGCAAGTCAACTGACGCTGTCAGCAAAAAAAAACGAGAATCTTAAAAATTGGAATGAAGGACCTCTTACTTGGGCCGATTTCCACCAGGCAGAGTTGTCACCTCTGGTAACTAACGTCGCCCAATCCACCTTCCAGTACAATGCAGTCAAGAAGAAAACCTTTATCCAGAACTACAAACTGGTCTACTATCAGGTGGACTGTTCACTGAACAGGGATAAATCCTACTATGACCCCTCCAGGGCCGATGATTTGGACCTGAGAGCCAGACAGGTCATTTTCGACACCTATGAACTCTATTCCCGATACGTCCAGTCCCGCGCGATAGGTGAAACCACCCAGGCCTACTCCAGAGTCTTGGAGGACTACATGGTCAAAGCCGATAAAGAGATAGCCCAGTTCCAGCAGGAGAGTAACCAATTCAGGGATGAAGCCGTCATCAGTAAATATGAGGAGTCTGTCCGCAGTCAACTGGAAAAGACAAAAAGGAAGGAACCGGACCTCTCTGTTACCCAGGTTCCCGCATACAGATACGGTTTCTATATCGGAGCGGAACATGAGTCCCTTCTGGGAACAGCCAAGGAAAAGGTTAATGACATGTTCGGTTTCAATGTCGGCATTGACTACATCACCAAGAGACAATGGTACATTGACTTCGGTATGACAGGCAACTTTACGGAACTCAAGACCAACAATTTCTATCATGATGCAGAATACGATTATGATTGGGTAATCAATAAAAATGTCAATCATTTCCGTTTGTACGCGAATATCGGTCATATATTTGATCTGAATCAGTACTTCAGGCTCATCCCTTTCGCCGGAATCGGATATGCCGATATCTCACAGCAGTCCAATAAAAACAACCCCGACAGCAAAGACCTCTCCTACTTTCCGAGCCGTCTGAGCTGCATGTCAGTTCAAGCCGGTGTAAATGCCGACTGGATGATAAGACGCAACATATCCCCGGATGATATTACGGACACCAGTCTGAGATTTAAGTTGTACGGAGCGTATGAAGACTGGGGCATAGGATACAAGACCTGGTCCGTAAATGTTGGATTGGTATTAAATTGGGATACCTACAGTTTCCTTCAGGGAATCTTTATTCCCATTCCTATCTTTATCTAACGCATAAACACATATGAAAAAGTTATCTCTCTTCCTTTTTGCAGGTTTATTGCTTATATGCAACGCCACCTACTCTCAGACAGAGGTTCAGGTGTACTCTCTTGCGGAGATTGATTCCGTATTGCTTCGCTACAGTTATCAGCATATTCCGATGAAAGTTCCTGCCCGTGCAGACTCCATAACCGAATCCCCGTTATACAGGTTGATGTTCCGGGCAAACAGGGAGTGGAGCGGAACCGATGCCCTGTCATGGGACGATTTCATTCCGGTAAGTGCCGATGATACAGGTTCAAACAGTACCGTCAGCATATCGGCAACCGAAAACTACGGCTATTTCAAATACCGCAACACCGATTATCCGTTCAGAAATCTGACCGTACACGTAAAACCCGGCAGAAGTTATTATGACCCATTCAGGGCCGATGAATGGGACCTGAGATACAATAATGTCCTGTTTGACATGGCAGAGTTATCGGCCCGCGAAGCCGTAATAGCCTATAACAAGGACAATTCCAAAGGCGATATAAAGGATCTGTATGAACGGCTTTTTGAAGAGCGGAAACAGGCATTCAACAACGAGAGCCGTCAGGGCAAAGACACTGCGGTGATATCGGCCTATGAGAACAGAATCAGGGAAGAACTCAAGGAAAGCCCCCGTGAATATACTCCCCAGGAGTTCGGATATACTCCTGAAAGGAATACGGACCTGGAGTTTGGAGCGCACATAGGATACCTGAACAACAGCATCATCGGGAACGGCTCTGAATACCTTAAACCGGCCAACGGTTTTACCTTCGGAGTAGAGGTTGGAGGCTGCGGATTCAAATTTGAAGGAGAGTTATACGTATTGCGGTATGGCAAACTCAAGCAGTCGGATTTCTACCACGACTATAATAACGGCTATGACTGGGCTAAGGATAAGGATGTTCAGGAAGCCGGTATTAGGCTTAAGACAGGATACACCCTGTTCTCAAATGAATACGTCCGATTCACACCCGTAATAGGAACTTCGTTCGGATCACTGACACAAAGGACCGATAATAAGGGAGAGAACGGCTCCATCATTGAAAGCAAACTCCCCGGAAACCAGGGTTTTCTCTTTGGCCTTGATACCGACTGGATTATCTGGAGGGATCAGGACAACAACGGGTTGTCATTCCAAGGACTGAGGTTCTCGGTATACGGCATGTACCATAATTACCCGAAGAACCTTGGCGATGTCTGGTCCCTGAATTTCGGAATCGC
>DBYT01000002.1 GCA_002309915.1 Bacteroidales bacterium UBA1179
TGATCAGCCCCTGTCAAGATAGACAAGCAAAATAAATAAAAAGAGATACACGGCACTGCCGTGGGACCCGCAGATTCAGTATTGCTGCTTCGCATCAACACAGAACTTGCGGGTTTCATTATGCCGCGAATTTGGCTTTGTACTGTTGGATTCTCTTGTTTTCAGCGATGGGAAATTGCTCAGGAGTATTGGTGTTCATAGCGGCATTACGGACTTCCATAGGAGTTTGGGTGTTAAACCGTTTCTGAAAACGTTCGTAGTTGTAAAAATGGATGTATTTGTCGATAGCCTCTCGAAGATCTGCTTCATTGCAGAATTTGGTCAGATAGTACATCTCTGCTTTCAAAACACCCCAGAATCCTTCTGTAGGGCAGTTGTCAATGCAATGACCGACTCGGGACATGGACTGTTCCATTGCCTGTTGCGAGAGCTTAAACTGAAACACCTTGCTGGTATACTGGAATCCGCGGTCGCTGTGAAAAAGCGGATGTGCATCCGGATTTGCTAGAATTGCCTTCTCAAAGGTGTCGAATACCAGTTTGTTGTCGTTCCGTGTGCTTACTACATACGAGACAATGGATCTGTCATAGAGATCCAGAATAGCGCTGAGATAGAGCTTGTGGACAACTGCGCCTTCATACCATTTGAATTCCGTAACATCGGTTGTCCATTTCTGGTTTGGACGTTCTGCATTGAAATCTCTGCTCAACGTGTTCTCTGCCGTGATCTCCGGTGTAGAATTCACATACTTTTTCTTCTTTCTCCGGATCACGGAGTGAATATTGAGTTCCTTCATAATACGATGAATACGATTGCGGCTGTAGCTGGTACTGTTGAGACGGTTGATCCAGTCCGTCATCCTGCGGTACCCAAGAATATGGTTGAATCGATCATCATATTCTTGGATCAACTGGGCGATGGTCTTGTTCTCTTTTTCAGCATCAGGGATATCCCTTGCCAGCCATTTGTAGTACGCAGCTCTTGTTACCCTAAGCTGTTTACACATCCAGTTGATGCTCCAGTACTGTTCTGTGTGAAAATGCTGTATCGCCAGGTATTTTGAGGCATATCTCAGCCTGCCAAGCTTCACCTCCCCTCGAATTCCCTCACTTTTTTTAGCAGTTCTACCAGCATATCCCTTTCTTCAAGTTGCCGCTTCAGACGCAGATTCTCCCTGCGTAAACGCTCAAGTTCATCCACTTCTTCATCGGTCTTATGATGCCCCCGGCGGTCAGTAAGGCCAACCTCGCCATCAGCGTCATACTTCTTTACCCAGGTATATACCTGACTGTAGGACACGTCATAGAGTGCAGCAGTATTTTTGTAATCCCTTCCATGGGTTATGCAGTATTCAACAATCTCTTTGCGCTCTTCCAGCGTTGTTTTCCTTTTTGCGTCTGCCATATAGACCTCCCGTTTCGGATCATAGTCCTTGAGTTCCATATTGGCATTATACAACTTTATCCAGCTTCTGAGAACCTGCCTGCCTGAAATGTTGTATTTCGCTACTATGTCGTCAACGCTGCCTCCTCCTCGAATCACTGCCTCTACACATTGAGTTTTAAATTCTTTGCTGTAATAGGCATTTCCTGTACGTGTTGCTAATGCGGCAGAGCCTTGCTCCTGGTACTTTTTGACCCATGCCTGCAATGTCCGTTTTGAAATTCCGTTCGCCGTGGCAATTGTTTGATACGATCCTTTCCCTGATAAATACTCTTGTATGCGTTCGAGCATCCACTCTGCTGAATTCTTCCTTTTGGACATAATAATCCTCCTAAAGTAAACTTTGGTTATTGGCCTTGTCTACTTTAGGAGGATCATATCAAACCCCCGGCGGCTTCTTGCTGTTGTAAATGTTCTGAAAGTGAATCAGCAGTAGTACTCCATCGGATAGGTGAGATACTCGTTCTGATCAAACTGATCAACCGTTATATAGCCTGCAGGTGCACGGAGCAGGGAAGGAATCCTGTTGACAATCGTTGCGCAGGTATGTTCAACGGTAGCCGGCTTTACCACATGGAACTCGGTGTTGGGTTCACCGGTGATCCACCAGTCGCACATATCGCCGTCGTCCGGCCCGTAAACCTTGCCGATGGTCTCCTCTTCAATAGTGATTCCCTGCATAGTCTCAATGGTGACAACTGCGGACATACCGATGCATCTGCCGGCCTTGATCTCCTTGCCAAGCGTGGAGCTATAGATGTCCTTGTCGATGATGTAGGGAACATGCTTCTGGTCAATGCTCTTGATGGTAAGGCCGAGCTTATTGACAATCGCTTCAGAAGCATTCCATGCATAGGAGGGCTCAAACTCTGCAGGATGAGCGATCTTTGCTTCAAACTCTTCCGGGGTCAGGTCGCAGCCGTGAGCCTCGGCAAGCGCAATGCCGTATTCGTCCACGTTATAGCTGTATGCACCCTTGATCTTCTCAATCTTGTGGATGCCGCCTGCGATCAGGCCGACCATATTGATCCAGAAGATATCCTGCATGCCGCTGCCGCAGACGGTGCAATTGTTTTCCTTTGCCAGAGCGTCGATTTTATTAATCAGGGCTGCGGAAGTCGTCCAGGGATAGATGGCCTCTTCACAGGTGGTGATCACGCTGATCCCGCGGGTAACGCACTGTTCAATTGCCTCGTAGATGTCGCCTATAAAGCTGCGTGTGGTAATAATGGCAACATCAGCGCTGCATTCATCAAGCACCTTCTCTGCATCGTCGGAAATGATTACGCCGGTCTTTACGCCGAGCTCTGCCCAGTCACCGACATCCTGGCCGACTGCAGGCTTGTGGCCGATTGCACCGACGATCTGCGCACCTTTTTCATGCAGATAACGGAGCGTATACTTGCTCATTTTGCCACAGCCATACTGAACTACTTTTACTTTTTCCATTTGATGGATCTCCTTTACTTATATAAAAGTCTAATTCATTATAATATACCGAAAAAAAAGAAAGTCAAGTGATTTCTACATAATTTGTTAATAATTAAACAAATGTCCTCCGCGGAACATAAGAAGCCTCCGCCTTAAGACAAGGGACGGTTCT
>DBYT01000108.1:0-727 GCA_002309915.1 Bacteroidales bacterium UBA1179
GATTCAGGCAACGGCGCCGACGGAAAAGGCTCTACCGCCAATTTCCTGAGCGGACTGCTCAAGTCTGTTCCCCCTATGTCTGACCTGTTCAACATGGCCGGTCTGAATCTGCCCGAGTACCTTGCCAAGAAGAAAGAGGCTGAGGATGCCCAGGCTGAGGAGGTCAAGGACGACAAAAAGAAAAAGTAATGATAGACTTTAATTACTACGCACCAACTGAGGTGGTGTTCGGTAAGGAATCGGAGGAGCAGCTTGCTCCTCTGATTCGTAAGTACGGAGGCACAAAGGTGCTGGTCCATTACGGCGGAAAGAGCGCCATCAAATCAGGTCTGCTGGACAAGATTGAGCGTCTGCTCAAGGAGGGAGGAGTAGAGTATGTAACTCTGGGCGGTGTAGTGCCAAACCCAAGACTCTCCAAGGTACATAAGGGCATTGAGCTGTGCCGCAAGGAGAAAGTTGATTTCATTCTGGCAGTCGGCGGCGGCAGTGTGATTGATTCATGCAAGGCCATCGCATACGGCGTACCTTATGACGGTGAGGTTTGGGATGTATATCTGCGCAAGTACACTCCGGTGGCCAGCCTTCCGGTTGCATCGGTCCTGACCATTCCTGCCGCAGGCAGTGAGATGAGTGACTCGAGCGTTATCACCAATGAGGACGGTGACATAAAGATTGGATATTCCAACAATCTGTGCCGTCCCAAGTTCGCCATCATGAACCCCGAGCG
>DBYT01000108.1:788-4971 GCA_002309915.1 Bacteroidales bacterium UBA1179
GAGGATATGAACATAACCGATGCCATTGCCGAGGGCCTTCTCAAGACTATGATTGACGTCGCTCCCCAGGTACTCAAGGATCCTGAGAACTACCGTTTCCGCGCACAGGTGATGTGGGCCGGCTCACTGGCGCACAACGACCTTACAGGCTGCGGCCGTGTAGGTGACTGGGCGACTCACCAGTTGGAGCATGAGCTGAGCGGTATGTTCGATGTGACCCACGGTGCAGGTCTTGCTGCCGTATGGCCCAGCTGGGCTCGTTACGTGATGGGTTGCGGCGTTCAGCGTTTTGTCCGCTTTGCCGTGAACGTGATGGGTGTGGAGAATGACTATACTGATCCCCAGGGTACTGCCATTCGCGGTATTGAGGCTATGGAGCGCTTCTACCATTCAATCGGTATGCCCATCAACATACACGAGCTCATCGGCCGTGAAATTACTGATGCCCAGATCAAGGAGATGGTCCGCAAGTGCAGTCATGACGGTAAGTTTACCCAAGGCCAGTTCAAGGTTCTTGCTCCGGCTGATATGGAGGCTATTTACAATCTGGCCAGATAAACAGGCTTTAACAGAATCAGGGGCGGTTGAAAGACCGTCCTTTTTTTATGTCAGGTGGGGATTTTTAGTTATATTCGCAAACCCCGATTTTCAGGGACACGATTCAAACTTTTTAAATATGGACAAAAACATTGAAATGAACCCCAACCTGCTTGTGCGCTTTCTGGGTAAGCCTGCAAGTGAATTTACCTGTGCGGATATTATCCGCTACTGTCGCGAAAATGCGATACAGTTCATAAACCTTCACTACTGCGGTTGGGACGGCAAACTCAAGACCCTGAACTTTGTAATCAACAGCGCCGAGCATCTGGAGAACATACTCCAGGCTGGTGAGCGTGTGGACGGCTCCAGCCTGTTCCCCTTTATCGAGGCCGGCAAGAGTGATCTCTACGTGCTGCCGCGTTACAAGACCGCATTCGTGAACCCGTTTGCCGATGTTCCCACAGTTGACCTGCTGTGCTCATATTTTGACCGCGAGGGCAACCAGTTTGAGAGCAGTCCCCAGTATATACTGCACAAGGCTCACAGTGAGTTCAAGGCTGTGACAGGTCTGGAGATGCAGGCCATGGGTGAGTTGGAGTATTACGTTATCTCTGAGGCCGAGGACCTCTATCTCACACCTGATCAGCGCGGTTATCATGAGAGCGCTCCGTTCTGCAAGTTCCAGGACCTGCGCACCGAGGCCATGAAACTGATTGCCCAGTGCGGCGGTCTTATAAAGTACGGTCACAGCGAGGTTGGTAACTTTACCCAGGACGGCAAGATTTATGAGCAGAATGAGATTGAGTTCCTTCCTACCGATATAGAGGATGCAGCCGACCAGCTGGTCATTGCCAAGTGGGTTATGCGTCAGTTGGCATACCAGTACGGCGTGACCCTGACATTTGCTCCCAAGATTACCGTGGGCAAGGCCGGATCGGGCATGCACGTTCACTGCAAGTTTACACGTAACGGACAGTCTGTGATGACCAAGAACGGTGAGCTTACTGACGAGTGCCGCAAGGCTATTGCCGGTTATATGGTGGCGGGAACTTCACTGCCTGCATTCGGTAACCCGCATCCGCTTTCATTCATGCGTCTGGTTCCACATCAGGAAGCTCCTACATCACTCTGCTGGTCATTCTCAAACCGCAGTGCACTGGTTCGCGTTCCGCTGGGATGGCTCAAACGTATGGATATGGCCGCCAAGTGCAATCCGCTTGAGAAGGCTGCCGACAAGGATTTCAGCTACAAGCAGACATTCGAGTGGCGTGCCAGCGACGGTTTTGCCGATACCTATCTGCTCATGGCCGCACTCTGCTGCGCCGCCCGTCACGGGTTTGAGATGCCTGATGCTCTGGCAGTGGCCGAAAAGACTTATGTGGGTCTGGGCGTGAACATTCACGATGAGAAGAACCGTGCCGTTCAGGAGGCTCTGGAACAACTGCCCGGCTGCTGCGTGGAGGCTGCCAAGGAGTTGCAGAAAGACCGTGCCATCTATACCTCACGCGGTGTATTCTCGGACAACATTGTGGATTATCTTATTAAGTTCCTGACCGATTTCCATGACGAGACCTTGCGCAGTCAGCTTGACTCAAAGGGCCTGCTCAAACTGGTTGAGGAGAGCATAGACAAAGGCTGATGTTAAGGGCGCAGCAGTGGAACAGCCAGATCTGGCTCAGCGGGTGGTGGAAAGCATCGGTATCCCGCGGCGGTGATGCCAAGCGGGCGTTGCTGACTAAGGTGTTCACGCACAATCTGGACATTTTCCGTGACGGAGCCTACCGTACGGAGACAGACCGCGTTGTCACTCTGCCCGTCAGCGGCCAATTTCTGGATGACGCCCAGATGTTCTCCGCGCCCATCAAACTCAAAAATGATACCAAAGGGGTCAGGCCCCAATGGTATCATTTTGACGTTTTGAATCAGGATTGCATTCTGGTAACAAGGGATCTGGTGGAGCAGGGGTACAATCCTGCTCTGCTCAATATGGCCAGCCTGTATCATCCCGGAGGCGGGGTGCTGCAGGGCTCCAGTGCCCAGGAGGAGGATTTGTGCCGACGCAGTACCTTGGCCATATCACTCTACCAGTTCTCTCTGCCCGGGGGCCGATACGGCGACCTGGCCGATATGGTGGGCGTTAAACGGCGTGCTGAGCGCTACCCTATGGACAATACCTACGGCGGTATCTACAGTCCGGGTATCACTTTTTTCCGCGGTACCCGTGATGAGGGTTATGTGCTGCTGGACAATCCGTTCCAGGCGGCGGTGATATCGGTCGCATCATTAAATTACAACCCTAAGCACGGACACAACTCCCTGGATGCCGATGGCAATATCCCTGAGGCCGATAAGCCCGTGCTTAAAGAAAAGATACGCACCATACTGCGCATCGGCTTACTTAAAGGGCATGACAGCCTGGTGCTGGGCGCTTTGGGTTGCGGGGCGTTCTGCACGCCCCCGGCACAGATGGCGCGTCTGTTCCATCAGGTTCTGGATGAGGAAGAGTTCCGGGGCCGTTTCAGCAAGATTGTTTTTGCAATCATTGATTCACCTTCAAGCAACAATTTCAAGCCGTTCCTCAAGGAATTCAGTAAATAAAGGACTATGTTGTTTCAAAAAGAAGTTCAGACTCAGCAGTTTCTGCCTGTAAAGGGAATAATCAATGCGCGTGACCTGGGCGGTTATGTTACTGCCGATGGCCGCACCGTGCGCTCCGGCAAGCTGATCCGTGCCGCTTCTCTGGCCGATGCCACCGCTGCCGACCTTAAGTACTTGCAGCAGATTCCGGTTACCAGGGTCATTGATTTCAGACAGGATTTTGAACTCCAGGGACGTGAGGACCGGATAATTGACGGTGCTGAGTATGTGCGCATTCCCATAAACAGCAACGGCAACGCCATGGATGATGAGGAGGCCCTGGGGATAAAGAAACAGAAGCAGTTCAATGTCAGGAAACTGATAATGATTGCTGCCTTCAATAAGAAGGCGCAGCAGGTGGCCCGTGACCTCTATCCCAATATGGTCACTCTTGAATCCTGTCAGAAGCGGTTTGCCAGGTTCCTGCGAATACTGGTCGAAAGCCCTGACAGCGGAGCGGTGTTCTTCCATTGTACGCAGGGCAAGGACCGCACCGGTATGGCATCGGCCTACATTCTGGCGGCCCTTGGGGTGGACAGGGAAACGATTATTGCCGATTTTGACGCAACGAATGCAGTATATGCCAAGGATGTAAAGCGTCTGTCGCGCCGCGTGCGCTTCTGGGGTGGCCGTGAGGATGAACTGAGTGTTGTCCAGGCGTTCATCGGTGCCAATACCGGCAACTTTGTCAAGACACTGGATATGATTGACGCTCAGTACGGTTCAATGCAAAACTACCTGAAAGGTCCGCTTGCCCTCTCAGACACTGACATCGCGATACTTAGAGAAAGATATTTGATGTGACGCAAAACGAAACGCCCCCTTTGCGTCACTTTATGCTGCGGATCTCTTTGCCGAAGGGGAAGATTGACCCGAGGGCGATCCTGAAGTGCATCTGCCCGAACGGGAAGCCGATGATGGTGATGGTGAACAGCAGTGCCAGAACAAGATGGAAGAGTGCAATCTCCCACCAGCCGGTCAGGATCCACAGGACGTTGAATCCGGT
>DBYT01000108.1:4989-9271 GCA_002309915.1 Bacteroidales bacterium UBA1179
CCAAACGGCCACAGACAGAATGTTCCGATTTTGATTATCTGAACTCCGAACGGGATGCCTATTATAGTTATACAATAGAGGAATCCTATTATGTAGTAAACTAATGCTGTTACAAAGCCGCCCAGAATAACCCAAAGTAAATTGCCCAATGTCTTCATAGTTGCAAGGTTATAATTAATGTCACAAATGTAGTAATTTTGCGGTATGGAAAGAACACTTGTAATACTTAAGCCCTGCACAATCCAGCGCGGGCTGATTGGAGAGGTAATATCACGGTTTGAAAAACGCGGTCTCAAGCTTGTAGCCATGAAAATGCAGCAACTTGATGCCGATATCCTGCGCCGTCATTATGCGCATATGGTGGAGAAACCATTTTATCCAATTATAGAGAAGTCGATGATGGCGGCTCCCGTGGTTCTGTGCTGCTGGGAGGGAATCGACGCAGTAAGCGTGGTACGCGAGATGGCCGGCGCCACCAATGGCCGAAAGGCACTGCCCGGCACCGTGCGCGGTGACCTGTGCGTAAGCCATCAGGAGAACATCATCCACGCATCGGACTCACTTGAAACAGCGAAAGCGGAGTTGGAGCGCTTCTTCAGTCCAGAGGACTATTGCGACTACCAATCACCGCTGTTCGACTACCTGTACGCTCAGGACGAAATCTGATAATTATCTTATTTTCGTATAGAAGACGGCTTTATCGGCATATTTTTGGGATAACAAGGTCCGTAACTGCTGATAGTCGTTATCAGAGTACCTGATGGCAATGGCTGCACGTCGGCCTTCAAACAGATCTTGCAGGGCTGCATCCATATTATCAGGGGTGATAATTACTTTCTCGTCGGGATGGACATCGGGCAGATTGACGCAGGCGTATGCTCCGCTTTGTAATATGACATTCCACGCGGCGTCAACCAGAGGCTGCAGGCTTTGTGACTTCATGTTGCTCCAATCAGTGAATTCTTTCTGAATCTCCCGGAATCTTTCCCGCATTACAGCATTGAGATCCATCAGTTCCTGATCACGGGCTGCCAACTGGCTCTCAGACAGAGTATCGCGCTGGCTTTCAATTTCAGCACACAATTCGTCAAGCTCCTGCTTTATTTTGTTCATCTCATCATTGTACCAGCTCCGCTTGGCCTCAACCTCACTCTGGGCTGATTTGAATGCTTGCATCAGTGCCTTGACCTCAGGTGTCTTGGAAAGCTCCAGATCATTCAAATTCGAATTGGCCGATGACAGCAGGGCAGACAGCAGTTCGTCATCCATTCCGGTTCCTCCTTTGCGGTCTTCATTTACATCATAAATATAAATCCATGCAGGGGCCGAATTCCTGACGTTGTTTTCAAGCACAAAATTGACAGGAATAGAGTATTTGAAACGGACTGGTTTACCGTTGTGTATACCGGGAGTCCAGTTAGGCATGGCATTTATCACTCTCAACGCTTCGGCATCAAGCAACGGATGTACAGACCTGACAACCTCAGGTTCAACAATCTCACCATCCTTGTTGATAATAAAAGTTACCAGAACACTTCCTTGGATGGAACTGTCCCTACACTCCGCCGGATAATGTACGTTCATTCTCAAGTATTGCATCATAGCATCGACACCGCCGGGGAACTCAGGGTCTTTTATTTGTGGGGGAATTTCCGTTGTTTGCTCCAGTTCGTCAGCAGACATGTTGTTTCCGGAATTGCTGTCAATCGTTTTTTGGGTAGCACTATGGAGTGTTACTGTCAGTTCCGATGAGAACTCATCGGCCATAATCTTCATTGGCAGATAACCTTGTTTCTCTATTACGATAATGTCTCCTTTCAGGGCATCGAAAGTGAATCTTCCGTTGCTGTCAGAACTACCTGTAATGGTGGTGGAGGATTCGCTGAGGGCTATTCCCAACATGGCGGATTCAATGGGATCGCCATTTTCATCGACAACCCTTCCGTGGATTCTGATCTTTCCTATGAGTTGACTGACTGACTGGGTCTCAACATCTTCTTTTCCATCCTTGTCATAGGACAGCGACAGGTTTATTAATTCGTCCGGGCCTATGGACTCTTCAGTACGGGCAAACAGGACAGATGTCATTCCCAATAAGGGAAGCAGGAGCAGAAGCCACATGAGGCGTCTTTTCCTTGTTTTGTTCTTGTTCATCATAATAATTCTCTTTTTAATGTTAAGGTTGAATGAGCTTGCCAGCGCATAGGCCTCTGCGCCGACGGTTCTCATTATCAACAGTTTCTGATAATCACTGTTGCGGATGCCGTAACGATTGATCACTTCATTATCGGCTTCATATTCGTGTACTATCTTTATTTCCTGGAGTACCAGCCAGCAAACAGGATTAAAAATGGTGCAGGCCAGCAGGAATACCAGGTCAACGGAATGCAGCAGCCTTACATGGGAGTACTCATGACGAAGGCTTGCACGGCGGGCAAAACCGCTCTCGGTATCGGATATGACAATGTAATTCATCCAACTGAAGGGGCCGAATTCCTCATCGTGCGTGACCAGCCATACTGTGCGGCTTATGCGGCGGCGGTCCTTTCCGCGCAGGAATTTTCTTGCCCTTATGATACTGCGAATCCAACCGGTCAGGAGCATAATCACATAAGCGGTATATGTGCATACCAGAATCACCGCCCAAAGACTGGACTGCTTTTGCGGTTGAACCGGATCCGCTGCTGTTACATCGGGCTCACCGATCAGGATAAAGGTACCCGAAAGCTCCTGGGCAAAATCCATGTTTTCAATTGCAATGTCGCTTACCACAGGCGCTTTTTCGGGGATAGTTATATGAACAAGGGGGAGAAGGGCCGAGAGCAATGTGGCTCCCAGCAGGTAAAACCGGTTAAATCGATAAAATGTGGTTCCGCTGAATGCTGCCTTGTAGATGGTCAGCAACACTATCAGGGCAAAGGCCCATTCAATTATGTAAAGAACTATGCTACCCATGACTCTTATTTTGCGTTTTCGGCCATACGGATAAGATCCTTAAGGTCATCGACACTTACTTCCTGTTGCTGTACAAGACAGGAGATGAAATCCTTGTACGAGCCGTTGAAGAATCGGGCCACGCTCTCCTTGTTCATCATCTCAATGTACTTGTCGCGTTCCATTGCGGCTTCATACAAAAAGAACCTGGCACCCAGTTCCTGGTGTTTGATCATGCCGCTTATCTCCAGACGACGAACGAATGTAGTCAGCGTGTTGAAGTTGGGTTGGGGCTCGGGCAGGCGCGCCAGGATGTCTCTCATGGACAGTGCTCCGTTATCCCAAAGCACGTTCATGATTGCAAGTTCCTTATCGGTCAGTTTCTTCATATAATTTATTCTTATCGGGTTTCCGATGCAAATAAATTACATGTTGTAAAAACAACCAAACAATTTGACAATTATTTATACTTTAGTTGTAAATATAAACATACAGGTGACGAACAGCAGTCCGTCGGCCTTGCGCGAGTTGATTCTCTCATTCATTCGGTTTACTATCTCAAGGCCGGTCTGTGCAAACGTTAAGGTAGCAGATAAAAAGGCAATGGCAAAACAAAGGAATCTCTTCATATATATAATTAGGTTGACAGTACTGCAAGTACGTTGATGAGTTCCTCGCCGATGGGCTTGTCCTTCTTGACTGCCTGAGCTATGGGGATGTTTACCATCTTGTCATTATCCACGCCTATCATGATGTTGCGCTGTCCCTCCTTCAGAGCCTGGATTGCGGCTACACCCATACGGCTGGCCAGGATGCGGTCCAGGGCGCTGGGACGACCGCCGCGCTGCACGTAACCCAGTATCGATACGCGCACGTCAAACTGCGGATACTCGTTGTGCATACGCTCGGCGTAGTGCATGGCGCCTCCATCGGCCTCCGATACAATCACAATCGAACTGCGCTTGGACTTGCGGATGCCGCGCTCAATATAGGCGGCCAGCTGGTCGATGTTGGTGCTGCTCTCGGGGATGATGGCGGCCTCGGCTCCGGCGGCGATGGCGCTGTTCATGGCCAGGAAACCCGCGTCTCGGCCCATCACCTCAATAAAGAATATGCGGTTGTGAGAGTTGGCGGTGTCGTGAATCTTATCCACGCAATCCACGATAGTATTCAGGGCGGTGTCGTATCCGATGGTGTTATCGGTCCCGTACAGGTCATTGTCGATTGTACCAGGAAGGCCGATGACCGGGATGTCGTACTCGCTTGTGAGTTCCTGCGCTCCGGACAGCGAGCCGTTGCCACCTATTACTATAAGGGCGTCGATTTTGTGCTTCTTGATTGTGGCGTA
>DBYT01000108.1:9329-14376 GCA_002309915.1 Bacteroidales bacterium UBA1179
ATTATGCCCGATACACTCTCGGTGGTGAACTCCTTGACATCATCGTTGATGAGGCCCTCGTATCCGCGGTAGATTCCGTATACTTTCCAGCCCTCATAGATTGCGGCACGTGTTACCGCACGTATGGCGGCGTTCATTCCGGGTGAGTCACCGCCCGATGTCAATATACCTATACTCTTGATCTTAGCCATTTTCGTAAAGTTTGGTACAAATTTAATCAATCGCGTTTTTTATCCCGACGAAATAATGTTTAAACTCACTTAAAAGCAGAAAACTAAAAAAATTTTGCAGAAAAACGAAAAAATGTTTGGAGGTAATTACAAAATGTAGTTTATTTGCGACAGAGATTAGTTAGAAATACACCATATGAAGAAACTGACCGATAAGGAACTTGAGATCATGAACGTGCTCTGGGATAATGGAGCGCTTTCTATGAGAGACATTGTGGAGCGTCTGCCCGAGCCCCAACCGCACTTCAACACGGTAGCCACATTTGTACGCCGATTGGAGAGCAGCGGCATGGTAACCCACAAGGAGCTGGGCGCACGTTTCTTTCTTTACGAGCCGGCCATAAGCCGTGAGAAGTATGCCGAGCAGGTGAACAGGGAGAGCGTGAACAAGTTCTTCGGAGGATCCTACATGGAGTTCATCTCCTGTCTTGTAGAGCAGCAGGAGGTTAGCGTGGATGAGCTCAAGGAACTTATAAAGATTGTAGAAAAGAAATAGTCATTATGGGTAGCATAGTCCTTTACATAATAGAGTGGGCGTTTGCCCTGCTGGTCCTGCTTGCAATCTACAAGGCAGTCTTCAGCGGCACCACTTTTCACCGTTTTAACCGGTTTTATCTGCTGGGAGCCACGTTGCTCTCGGCCCTTCTCCCCCTTGTGCACGTGACCCTTCCCGACAGCGCTCCTCTGGTAAGCGAAATGACCATTCAGGACACGGAGTTTGCCCAGGAACTGTCCGGAACTCTCACGTTTATTGATGAACCCGCCAGTTTCGAGATTGTTGAAGTGGAGGCAGAAACTCTTCCGGAAAAGAAAGACAGCCTTTGGGCTGTGGCACTTATCTGCACATATGTGGTGTATGTGCTGACCCTTGTGATAGGCTGGTCACGCGGAATCATACGCGCCCGCCGGTTCCTTAGCGGCAAACCGCGCCGCCGTCTGAGCCGCACCGTATGGCTGGTTACCCACAATGAACCATACGGTCCTTTCAGCTGGATGAACTATATAGCCATTTCCGATAAGGAAGTCGGATTCTCCCGCAAGGCCAGTCTGCGTCACGAATACTCGCACGTAAGACTGATGCACTCAGTAGACCTTATTATACTGTTGGCCTGCACTACGGTCAATCCCGTGTGCTGGCTTGTACTCCAAGAGATAAAGATAGTCCATGAATTTGAGGCCGATGACGAAGTGATCAACCGTTACGGCATCCATGAGCAGGACTATCAGAGACTTTTACTGATAAAAGCTGTCGGTGCAGAGGCCTATGCACTGGCCAGCTCCTTTAACCTGAACATTAAAAAGAGAATCATTATGATGAACAAGAAGAAAACCCTGAAGCGTCGCCTCCTGTGGCTTATGCTTCTGGTTCCCATGCTGGGAATGACTTCTGTCCTGTTTGCACGTACAGAAGAGGCCTTTAACTATGACATTGCCACTCTTAAAGGTACCGTTACCGTAAAAGGTAAGGTCGTGGACGAGAAAGGCAAACCTATTGCAAATGCTATTATCTCAGAAACCCGCCCCGGACCCGTTGTCGGCATTATTATCAAAGGCTTTACCGATAAGAACGGAGAGTTTTCATTCAATACGGTAGAGATGAATGGATATTTGGGCGTTGGAAAATACGGAATAGGCACTGTTTCAATCAAGGACTATTACGGAAAGGATCTGGTAATAACACTATCCAACGGCAGTAGAAGTGATGGCGGGGCCATTAGCATCAAGGAACGTAACCTGATGCGCGTGATTGCCAAGGCAGATGGCCAGTATCGTGTGATGAACGGTGCTGTCAATAAGGATGTGGACCTGGGTACCCTCAGGGATATTGCCATGGAGTTCATTTCGAATCCCAAGAATGACAGCAAACTGCCTTCAATAGAAGATTATGAGATAGAAGGCTTTAAGACTATTCAGACAACTCTCAAATATGTAATTGTATTGGAACGTGAAAAGGGTGCAAGCCTGGAGAGTCGCGATGAAGCCTACCGTGTCATTCAGAATGCGTTGTATGAACTTAGGGTAAAGTGGTGCATCAATGAGTTCGGACGCCAGTACTCAGAGTGCACTCCCGAAGAACAGGGCTATGCAAGAGGTATGTATCCCAGTAAGATCGTAATGCCTGAAGTCAGATACTTCTGCGATCTTAAACTCGGAATCCGCAAAAATGCCATCGTCGCCGAGAAGGAACTGATAGACCAGTATAGCACCGACCCGGTTCCTGTTCCATGGAATGAGCAGGGCGGTCAGTTGCTGGGAGTAGCCAAGGCATTGGAACAGTATCTTGATAAGATTACGGCCGATGGAGACACACGGATAAGAGGAGTGAAACTGGAACTGTCATCAAATGCCGATCAAAAATTCGTACAGGAGGTGATGGATGTTTTATGGATGAAAGGCGTGATTAGTGTAAATACTACTGAGCTTCCTCCTACACGCAACAGGTTGTCATTTACGGTAACGGGTAACAAACCAAACGCAGGTTCTATGATAGGCGGTGCGGTTACAGATGAGGATGGTCCGATTCTGATGGCGACTGTGAATCAGAGGGATGTCGACAACCATATCGTGGCTCAGGCCATCACAGATCCGCAAGGTAACTGGGCCATGCCTCTGTTAGATCCCGATAACAAACTGGAATTCAAGGCCGATGGTCATACTGTCATACAGTGCTTCATTACAGGTGTACATTACGATATCAAACTGGCTAAGGGGGACGGCTTTGAATTGATTCACAACAATGGGGAGTTTACCCGCTTGACAGACCTTCCTGAATCGGATGGAATATACATTACAGTGGATGAGATGCCTATGCTCCCGGGTGGAACAATGGCACTTCTGGAATTCATGCGTACCAACATCCAGTATCCGGCCAATGCCAGGGAAAAGAACATCCAGGGCAGAGCGGTTGTGTCATTCGTGGTTCATGAGGACGGCCATTTGTCGGACTTTAAGATTACAAAATCGGCCGGTAATGAGGAACTGGACAATGAGGCGATTAGGATGTGTAAAAGCATGCCGAACTGGAACCCAGGCGTAGAAAACGGTAAAAAGGTGAAAGTAAGAACTCAACTCCCAGTCAACTTCAGACTGAATTGACAATCAGTGTGCAATTGGGGCCTGACCCCAATTGCACATTAGGTGATATCCTGGTGGGGATTCATCTTGCGCAGGACGTTGGGACTCACTCCCGCATTCCTCTTTATGAACTTGCTGAACGATGCCTGGTCGGGGAAGTTCATTTCATAGGCTATCTCCTGAATGCTTGTCTCGGATGCCAGAAGCATGGATCGGGCGGTTGAGAACAGCAGATCGGAGATGATGGCGCTGAGCGTCTTTCCAAAAACGGTTGTAGCTATCTGATTAAGGTATTGCGGAGTAAGGCACATCTGCTCCGAATAGAACTTGACCTGATGTTCCTTGCGGTAGTTGTTGACAATGAGACGGTACAGCTGTCGGGCCAGAACCTGCTGACGTGTAAGGGGCTTGTCATTATCGGAATTGTTGTTGGAATGCATCTGCATGATGTTGTCCAGCTCAATATGATGCCAGACTGTAGCCATTCTTATGAAAGCGTTCTTGTTGGGGCAGTCCCGGCGGTTGATCTGTTCCACTATCCGGTCGGCACAGGCCTTCATCGTAATAACCTCTTCATGCGTAAGTTCCAGAACGGGGTGGAAATAGGTCTGGATCCATCGTTCCGACTTTACAATGTAGTTCAGATGTACGGAAAGGTTGTGAGCATCGGAATCCAGGAGCAGAATACGTAAGGAATAATTGCCGAAACAGTCTATAATGCGGCAGGAATGAGTGGGAGCCAGAATGAAAATGCTGCCGGCTCCCAGCCTGTGGCGGGTGTTGTTGAATTCATATGTAGCGCAGCCGCTGATGGTATAACCTATGGCGAATGCATCGATTGCAAACAGGTCCTTGGAATGGAAACCGTCCTCAAAATGCGTCTCAACTACCGCTACCTGATCTTTGTATGAAGCCAACAAGCCGTCACTGAAAGCCGAAATTACATCCTTGATACTGAATCTGTTCATAATCTCATATTTCTAAATTGACAACTAAGTTAAGATATATTTCTATTGCCAGTTTCGATTTTGACAATTTTATTTGTTTTTTGGGAGTCTCTATCCAAAATGATAGTCCGATATTTGTACCGCAAACCAGGGGTGTCGTGATGACATGCCGGCTTGTAAAAAGGCAATGTTGGAATGAAAAGGTGTCCGTAAGTGTGTCCCTGAGTTCTTTCCTTTTCAATACTCACGGATGCATGGACCCCGGATAAATGGCAGTCTTGTAAGGTTGGCTGCCATTTATTTTTTATTTTTGGGGCATGAATTATCGCAGATTGGTCTTTTGGCTGGCTATGGAGGAGTGGGCCGTAGAGCACGCTCCCGATACCTTCTTTCTGTGGAACGTACGCCCCACGGTCATATTCGGCCGCAATCAGGACATGGAGGCCGAAGTCAACGTGCCGTACTGCCTGGAGCACGGTATTGAGATGTACCGGCGCAAGAGCGGCGGAGGCTGTGTCTATGCCGATGAGGGCAACCTGATGATATCATACATAACCAGCCAGCCCGATGTAAACAAGGCGTTTGATGAATATCTGTCACGTCTGGCCGATGCCCTGCGCTCCATGGGACTGGATGCGGTGCGCACTGAGCACAATGACATATTGGTGGGAGGCCGCAAGGTTTCGGGCAATGCCTGCTATGCCACAAAGACCGGCTGCATAGTGCACGGAACGCTCCTGTATGATGTGGATTTTGGGGAGATGGAACGCGCCATAACCCCCTCTAAAGAGAAAC
>DBYT01000009.1:0-344 GCA_002309915.1 Bacteroidales bacterium UBA1179
TTGGGGATGACCAGTGACTCGTCAATGCCTATTATACGGCCGAATCCCTCGCACTTGGGGCACGCACCTACGGGCGAATTGAACGAGAACAGGTTGTCGGTAGGCTCCTCAAACTTGATGCCGTCGGCCTCAAAGCGGTTGCTGAACTTGTGGAGCGAAGTATCGGGTGTATCGTAAAAACGCAGTGCACACTGGCCACCGCCCTCAAAGAATGCGGTCTCCACTGAGTCCGTGAATCGGCTTAGGGTCTCCTTTGAGTCATCGGTGGTGAGGCGGTCTATGAGCAGGTTAATCTCCTTGGTGTGCTTGGAGAGTTCCGCCAGTTGCTTGCTGTCGGCCAGAAG
>DBYT01000009.1:379-3259 GCA_002309915.1 Bacteroidales bacterium UBA1179
AATCCCTCCTTGAGCGATGTGCGCAACTGCTCCTCCAGGTTTCGGCCTCCGCGCATGGGCATGGGCGCCAGAACGGTAAAGCGGACTCCCTTGGGCTGTGAGAGCATGAAACTGACCACATCCTCTACGCTGTGCTTGCGCACCTCCTTGCCGCTTACGGGCGATATGGTATGGCCTATGCGGGCAAACAGCAGTTTGAGATACTCATAGATCTCGGTCTGAGTGCCTACGGTTGATCGGGGATTGCGGTTGCCGGAGCGCTGCTCGATGGCGATTGTGGGGGGCAGCCCCTCTATGAAATCGCACTCGGGCTTTTTCATACGGCCCAGGAACTGGCGGGCATATGATGAGAGTGACTCCACATAACGGCGCTGACCCTCGGCATACAGCGTATCAAAGGCAAGTGATGACTTGCCCGATCCCGAAAGGCCAGTTATGACGGTAAAGGTATCACGGGGAATGTCAACCGATATGTTCTTCAGGTTGTTAACCCTTGCACCCTTGACTCTAATTGAATTGTTGTCGCTCTCCACCCTTTGCAATTTTGGACTTGCAAAGTTAATGCATAATCAGCAAAAATGGTTTATATTTGTCAACCTACTAAACCTATTTTACATATGAAGCGCCTTTTCCCTTTGGGGTTGACAGCCCTTGCTTGCATCCTTGTCTTTTCGTGTAAGAATAACCCTGAACTTCCCTATGAACTTACCGATATCATCAGCGACCTTTCGGTGACATCGGCCCCGGAGGCTGATTATACCAAGCCGGCAATAATTACCGGACATATCAGTAACCGCCAGGTTTATCCCGACACCAAGGAGGTGAGACTGACCATCCCCACACTGGGCAGCGTTCCTATAACTATTGATTCGCCCATCTGGGGTGACAATTCCTTCTCGTTCCAGTTTACGCCCTATGCCCTGCGGCAGGTCTCAATCAACCCGTATATGCCCGAGATTATTATCGGCCCGGGCGATTCACTCCATTTTGAGATAGATTTTGCAGACCTTATGAATGTATCCTGCACCGGAAAGGGGGCCGATAACAACGCAAAACTTATACTATTCCACAACCGATACTACCTGCGCAACTGGTCTGGCCTGAGTTCGATCCGTTATGCTCAGGAAGAAGACCTGGCCGGAAGATTAATGCAGGAGTACAACAAACGCCGCAGTGACTATCTGGACAAACTGGACAGTTTCATTAAAAATGAGAATCCCAGTGATGAACTTGCCGAGTTCTGCCGCAAGGAGATAGAGACGGATTATTACTCATTCGTAAATTATCTTTATGAAATTGAGCAGAGTGGAGGTGATGTCTCAAACCTGATCAATCTGAAGGAGTTTGAGAAACTGCTTGAGAATCCCTGCCTGAACGGCAACCTTTACGGCGTGGTAAACGGATTAAACGACTGGCTGAATTACATTTATTACAAAGACCATCAGGACTTGTCAAAAGAAGAGCGTTTTGCGGGTTACATGGATTATATCAAGAAAAACACCCGGAAAGGTATGCTCCGTCAGGCTCTGATAACGGACAACTTCAATAGGTTCATTGACCGTAATGAAACCGAGAGGTTTGAGCAGTTATATTCATTCTTTACCCAAAACGTGGACAACCCCATACTGAAACTCTCCACCCGTGACCGATACCTCTCACGTAAGTCTTTCAAGGATGACCCCCGGGCACTGACCAACGCCGTTCTCTATCCCGACAGGCGCAGCGATGTGCCGCGTACATCGGCCCCGGTCAATGACGGCGTCAGGTTCCTGCGTGACAGGGTGGAGCAGAACCAGGGCAAGGTCATCTACATCAACATAGGTGCCCACTGGTGTCGCGGATGCGTCGAGGAGAGGCCTTACATGTGGAAAATGGCCAGGACTTTAAAGGATGAGCCGCTTAAGATTGTGAATATTATCATAGGCGCCCAACTCTACCCCGACAGGGACAGCGTATCGACCTTTGGATCCATGGTTGAGGATTATCTGCTGACCGAAGAGCAGTTCTACGGAATAGACCACATCCTCAAGTTGGGAAACAACGGAATCCCGTACTATATCCTTATAAACAAAGAAGGGCTGATTGTGGATTACGGCGGTCATCTGAGGCCGTCATTCCAATCAACCCTTGATAAAATCAGAGCCCTTCTTTTTTAAAACGCGAGGAAGTTGAGGCGGAGAGCAAGCTGCGGATAGATGGGGTATTTCTCCATGTATCCGATAGCTGTTTTGGCTGCATCGCCTAACTGCTCGGCTGCATCGGCCATGGGAACCTCCTTGTCCTGAAGGTAGAACTTGGCGCCTGTGTAGAACAGTGCTCCCAGCTCAAACAACTGTCGTCACCTGTTTTGTCACGCAGTTCCTGAAGGGCAGCCCAGTCATTCGGGGTGGTGTTGCCGTGTATGCTTATGAACGGCTTCTTGTCGGTGGAACATTTCCATCCACTCAGTTATAATATCTCCCGTGCAATCCAGGCGCAGGCCTCGGCATCGGCCAGTGCGTGGTGATGGTTGTCCAGCTGATAACCGCAAGCGGCGGCAACCGTCTGCAGCTGATGGTTTGCTAACGATGGCAGTTTTCTGCGTGAGCAGCAAAGGGTATCATAGAATTCATAGTCGGGATAATCCATCTGATATGTGCGGAACACAGCCTTAAGGCAGCCTTCATCAAACGGGCTGTTATGCGCCACAAGCGGCAGCCCCTGTATCATCGGCTCAATCTTTGCCCAGACATCTGGAAACACCGGCGCGCCATCCGTATCTTGGCTGCATAACCCATGCACCCGCTGGCACCAATAGTTGTAGTAATCCGGCTCCGGCTTAATAAGCGAGTAGAACGAGTCCACAATCTCACCATCGCGCACAATCACCACACCCACCGA
>DBYT01000044.1 GCA_002309915.1 Bacteroidales bacterium UBA1179
GGTCTTACAGTATCAACCCTGCTGACCCTGATTCTTGTACCGACTCTGTACTGTATGTTCCAGAGCACCGGTATCAAGAAGGCTCGCCGCAAGCACCGCAAGCAGCTTGAACTGGCCGCTTTCTGGGCCCAGAACAAGGATCAGTTCATTCATGACAAGACTGCAAAACATTAATCAGGCACAACTATGAAAGCAATATTTATAGCATTTGACCAGTCATATACGGAGCGTATAATTGACCTGCTTACCACAAGCAACTGCCGCGGCTTCTCCATGGTGGAGCAGCTGCAGGGCAGGGGCTCGGTCAAGGGTGAGCCTCACTACGGCAACCACGCCTGGCCCTCAATGTGCTCGGGCATAATCACCATGGTTGATGACAACAAGGTGGATATAGTCCTGGAGAAACTGCACGCAATGGACGTAGCGACCGAGAAACTCGGCCTCCGTGCGTTCGTTTGGAATATCGAAAAAAGTATTTAAAGATTGGAAGTCCAACCCTGGGCTTTCAACTCGACTTCCTGCCCGGATTTGGTCACTAAGTGGCGGCCAAGTTCGGGCTTTGTCATGTGGCCTATCAGTTTGACGTCCTTGAGTTGGATTATCTTGTCGTGGTCGGTCAGGGGCACGGTGAAAAGGAGTTCGTAGTCCTCACCTCCGTTAAGGGCGCAGGTGTAGACATCCATGTTGAGTTCCTCGGCCATGACTGCGGTCTGGTAGTCAATGGGGATGCGCTCCTGGTAGACGCTGCAGCCGGTACCGCTCTGCTTGCAGATATGAATGAGTTCCGATGACAGACCATCGGATATGTCCATCATTGCGGTGGGCTGGATTCCGGCTTCACGGAGCTGCTTTATGATATCACCGCGGGCCTCGGGTTTGAGCTGGCGCTCAAGTAAGTATTCTTTACCGGCAAAATCGGGATTGAACGGCTCGTTCGCATTGTGCGGGGTGCTGTTGAACACGGCTTTCTCACGCTCCAGCAACTGGAGTCCCATATAGGCGGCACCGAGGTTGCCCGATACGCAGATCAGGTCATTCTGTCCGGCACCGTTGCGGTAAACCGCCTTACCTTTCTCAGCCTCACCGATGCATGTTATGCTGATGGCCAGACCTGTCAGTGACGATGTCGTGTCACCGCCTACCAGATCAACGTTATGACGCTGGCATGCCAGCACGATGCCGGCATAGAAATCCTCCATGTCCTCAACCGAGAACCGCTTGCTCAGGGCAACCGATACGGTCATCTGGCGGGGTGTACCGTTCATGGCGTAGATATCGGATATATTGACCATGGCGCTCTTGTAACCCAGGTGTTTGAGGGGTACGTAGGTGAGGTCAAAGTGTACGCCTTCCATAAGCATATCGGTTGTAACAAGAACCTCCTTGTCCTTTCCTGAGTAGTCCAGTACGGCGCAGTCATCACCCACTCCGTAGAGGGTTGAGGCGTTCTGCGGTTTGAGGTCTTTGGTGAGGTGGTCTATAAGACCGAACTCTCCGAGTTCTGCTATCTCGGTACGTTTGGTATCTGCCATTGTTATGTAGTTATTTGTTTTTTGCGAATGATTCCACGTGGTCCAGGACCGCCTTGTTGAACTTGTCGGCATCACGCAGGAAACGTACTCCTACGGGGAGGACGTATATCTTTTTGCGTAAATCCGGTGCAAGGTCAAGGTCCTGCAGGCGTGCAGCATCCTTGGCTGTAGTCACAACTGCGGCATCCTGTCCCAGACTCTCCAGCCTGGATGTGATATTGATGATATCCTGCTTGGTGTAACGGTAATGGTCAGGGTAGTCGATGCTTGACAACCGGTGACCCTGTCGCTCAAGTTCGGCCTTCATAAGGGCGGGCGACGCTATTCCTGTCACAGTCAGAAGTGGTACACGGGGAAGCTCAACTGGCTGTCCGGCATCATCTATCAGATAGGGCTTGTTGTAATGGGGAGTGGTAAAGAACACCTGCTGCTCCGGTTTCACCCTGAGTCTTTGCTCCAGATCGTTCATGGCCTCTTTGGAGAGGTCCTCGGGGCATTTGGTGACGATTATGATATCAGCTCTGCGGCGTCCTTTCACGCTTTCACGCAGATAGCCGGCAGGGAGCATGGCGTCATCCAGGATGTTGCGGTGCCAGTTTACCAGCAGTATGTTCAGTGAGGGTTTTACCTTGCGGTGCTGGAATGCGTCGTCCAGGATTATGACCTGGGGTGCACACATGTCAATAAGCCGTGTGATACCCTCGGCCCTGTCGGAGCAGACTGCCACCTCAAGATCAGGGAACCGGCGCTTTATCTGCAGAGGCTCATCGCCTATCAGACCGCTGTCGGAATGGGCATCGGACATGAAGAAGCCTTTGGTGTGACGGCCGTATCCGCGGCTCAGGACTGCCGTCTTGAAACGGTCCTTGAGAAGGGTGGCGGTGTATTCGGCGTGCGGGGTCTTGCCGGTGCCGCCTACGGTTATGTTGCCTATACTGATTACGGGCAACCCGAATTGCCGGCTTTTACGTATACCTTTGTCAAATAAAAGGTTTCTTATTCCGGTAACCAGACCATACAGCCATCCCAGCGGACGAAGCGCGTTGTTTATTCTGAATCCAGACTTCATTATTCGGTTATAATACCCTATCTTTGAGCGATAATCGGTACAAAAGTATAGAAAATATAAGATATAGGGTACATTCGGAGTTCACGGCTTTGACAGAAGGGTGCAGATGACATGATTTTTACATGTTTTAATAACCTTTGGTTGTTATATTCACTAAAAATGTTGTAATTTGCGCCCGTTTTGGACGCTATGGGCAAATAGTGCCTGAAGGGAAAGATGCTCGAGTGGTTGAAGAGGCACGCCTGGAAAGCGTGTATACGCCAAAAGCGTATCCGGGGTTCGAATCCCCGTCTTTCCGCAGAGTTTGGAACTGATTACTTATTGAAACAATTAATATAACCAATAACTAAAAAT
>DBYT01000102.1:0-11206 GCA_002309915.1 Bacteroidales bacterium UBA1179
ACAATAGCGGTTATTTGCCGGCCTTGAGAGCCTGGGCGACAGCGGATTCTACGTCTTCCATCTTATCGCCGGATTCAAAGCGCTTGAGTACCTTGCCGTCGGTTGAGACAAGGAATTTGGTAAAGTTCCAACGGATATTGTTCTTGTTCTCGGCGTTGGCCTTGAGCCAGGTGTAGAGCGGAATCTCGTTCTCGCCGTTTACCTCAATCTTGTCAAACTGAGTGAACTTGACATGATAGTTGGCAGAGCAGAACTCCTTGATCTCGGCAATGGTGCCGGGCGCCTGTCCGCCAAACTGGTTGCACGGGAAATCCAGGATTTCAAATCCCTGATCATTGTACTTCTCGTAAATCTCCTCCAGATCCTTGTACTGCGGTGTGAATCCGCAACGGGTGGCGGTGTTTACAATCAGCAGGAGCTTTCCTTTGTACTGCTCCAGACTTACTTCTTCACCCTTATCGTTCTTTACCTTGAAAGAATAGACATTCTCTTGTGCCGATACGGCTGCTACGGCAATGAACAGCATGATGGTTGTGATTAACTTTCTCATATACACTGCATTTTGCCGCTAAGATAACGTTTTATTTGAATGATTCGATCTGTTTCTTCATCGTTCGTTCTGCGAGCCTGATTGCAAGTATGGCAACCGGTAGGGTGACGATCAGTACAACTATGAGCAAGGGGATGTTCTCAATGACCGGGATCATCAGCTGGTCGTAACCTGCGGGCATCTCCTCAACGGCTGCAGCCAGCGAGCCCTGGGTATCGGTCCACCAATGGGCGATATAGGCAAAGAATGAGTAGGCAAAGGGCAGGAAACTCAGACGTATGCCTTTGAGTGTGTCGTATCCCTGACGACATCTGATTATCTCGGAGAGTGCTGAAAGTACGATAAAGCCTGTAACGAGTGCCCAATCGGCCTCTCCGGCAATAAGAAGAAGGAGCAAAAGGATTCCGTTCAGTGCTGTAGCAACACCGAAACTGCGGATAAACGATGATGTATAGAGATAGATGAATGCAAACAGAAACGGCAACAGTGCACCGACATATGCATAGCACATCGGGTGAATCAATCCGGTTAAAGAACCGATTACAAACGCTACCAGATAGGCGAATGCCATAAGCAATACTTTGAGTGATTGTTTCATATTTTTATCAATTAATGGTTTAACTGCCGCAAAAGTATTCCAGTCCCAATGTCTGCACAATCACTAAAAGTGATGATTTTCCTCAAAATGATACAATTGGGTACAATTGGGGTCAGGCCCCAATTGTATCATTTTTGTACCTTTGAGGCATGAGAAAGATATTATTGTCATTCATTGCAGTCATTCTGGTTTGCTGCACCAATAACACGACGTTTATTCCCCAGGCGCCGGACTATGCTGACGCCACGATGTGGATCACGCAAGACGGTGACACAGACGGTACAGGTGCCGATATATTCTATGTGGTATCCACCTGGGAAGAGGATTGGAAGGATGCAGATGGCCGTACCAGCCATTACGCCGATGTATGGAACCCCAAGCACCGCGAGCGCATGGCAATAGAGATCAATAAAGCAGCGGCATATATGTCACCGGGCAACCGTTTCTATGCTCCATACTATCGTCACGCCACGATTGAGGCATTCATGATGCAGAATGAGGACAGCACCAGGAACCGTACCCGTCTGGCTATGGCCGATGTCTGCGCCGCGTTTGACCATTTCCAGGCACAGCGAGACAAGACTCGTCCGCTTATTATTGCCGGATTCAGCCAAGGCGGTCTGGCAGTAGTGGAACTGCTCAAGCATATTGATGATGAAACGTACAACCAGTTGGCTGCCGCCTACGTGTTGGGTTATAAGGTTACTCCCGATGACACATTACAGACTAATCACATAAAGGCTGCCAAAGGTGAGTCCGATACAGGAGTAACCATCTGTTACAATACGGTTAAGGACCTCAAATACATCCAATCTGTCATTGCAGCCACATGCATGGGTATCAACCCTGTAAACTGGCGAACCGATGCCACACCTGCAATACTGCATGATACCATCACGGTCACTCTGTCGCCGGAATATCACGTCCTTGAGGTTACCGGTTACAGCGGCTCAGAATATCGTCCCTACAAGAACTTTATCAACGTAGGCGACATTCACAGCTGCGAGCCCTGGCTCTACAGCGAATGCCTTCAAAAGAATATCAACGTTAGAGCTGCCGAGTGGCGGAATAACCGCGATCGGTAATTGCCCGGATTATGTCTTCGTCCGATGCAGAGCCATTTACTGATGCTATGCCCGATGCCAGGTCAACAGTTACATCGGTCACACCTTCAACGCTCTTAATTGCGTTCTCAACGTTTGCGCGGCAGTGATTACACATCATTCCGTCCACTTTGAATTCTCTCTTATCCATAGTTATTTCCTTTTTTGTCGTAAAGCGTTTGATGAGCGCGAATATCAACAACAGTCCCAGTACAACGCTGCATATAATCTTGAATACAGCCGGTTGTTCATGACAGCAGGCATGACTCTGCACAATACTCTGAGTGAACCATTCCACCGGCAGCAGATAGTCAATAATCAGGCCGAATCCTATCGCGCCCAGTGTGATAGATAGCAGATATATCCACATAGTTTTAAGGCCCATGACCTTGCGTATAACCAGCATTGACGCCATATTCGATGCCGGGCCTGCCATAAGCAGCACAAGTGCCGCACCGGGGGTTATGCCCTTGAGCATCAGCGCCGCGGCAATTGGAATTGAACCTGTAGCACACACATACATCGGTATGGATATGGCCAGAACCACAGCCATACTTGCCAACGGTGTGCCGGCATATTTCAGGAAGAAATCATCAGGTACAAAAACGGTAATCAGGCCTGCTATTACAAGGCCGATAATCAACCATCGGCCTATATCCTGAATCATGTCAACAAATCCGTAACGTAGGGCATCAAGCAATCTGGCACCAAAGCCTTTATGCGTAGTCTGTTCCGATGCACAGTGACTGGAGCAGTTTTTTTCATCGGGCTCACGCTTAGTCAAAGCGTTCACCAACAGACCGCCCAATAATCCTGTTACCAAGGCAGCCATAGGCCTCATTATTGCAAACGGAATACCAAGCAATGCCGCTGTGGCAAGAATGGAATCCAGGCCTGTCTGAGGAGTTGATATCAGGAACGATGTGGTTGCTCCGCGTGATGCGCCCTCCTTTCTCAGTGACATTGCCGTCGGTATGACGCCACACGAGCACAAAGGAAGAGGAACGCCAATCAGAGCCGCCCAAAGCACCGATCGGAAATCGGCCTTACCAAGATATCTGCGGTATAACCGAGCCGGCACAAATGCATGCAGAATACCTGCAAAACCGAATCCCAGCAGCAGGTACGGCGACATCTCATTTATCAGATTCCAAATCTCATTCATAATACGCTTGTAAAGATACATCGGCAGACCGATATCTCAAAACGGCCTGCCGATGTACTGACTACTATAGCAAAGATTTATTCCTTGCCCCAAAATGGTACAATTGGGGTCAGGCCCCAATTGTATCATTTTTGTACCTTTGCGACATGGACATTGAGCATCACTACATAGAAAAGGGACAGGGCGAACCGCTGATTCTGTTGCACGGGAACGGTGAGAACTGTGACTATTTCAAAGGACAGATTGATGAGTTTGCCCGATATTATCATGTGTATGCTTTGGATACTCGCGGACACGGCAAAACGCCGCGCGGTAATGCCCCGTTCACCATACGTCAGTTTGCCGATGACCTGTTGGAATTCATGGATGCTCACAGCATAGATAAGGCGCATCTGCTTGGCTTTTCCGATGGTGGAAACATAGCTATGGTATTCGCGATTAAATACCCTGATCGTGTAAATCGTCTGATCCTTAACGGAGCCAATCTGAATGCAAATGGCGTTAAGCGTTCCACTCAGATTCCTATAGAGATAGGTTATAAGATTGCCAGTATGTTTGCCGGTAAAAGTCCTGAAGCCAAACAGAATGCAGAGATGCTTGGCCTGATGGTGAATGATCCCAATGTCCTGCCTGCGGAATTATCGGCCATAAAGGCAAAGACACTTGTCATTGCAGGCACCAATGATATGATAAAGGATGCGCATACCCGTCTTATAGCTCAAAGCATATCTGATTCGCAATTGGTACTTATCAAAGGAAATCACTTCATCGCAAACAAATGTCCGGAAGCATTCAACCGGGCTGTGCTGGAGTTCTTAAACTCCTGATGCCCGTAGAGCGCCCAAGGAGTGAATACGTACCACTTTGTTGCTGTCTGTTTCAGCGAGATTCTGTAATAATCCGATATAAGTTTTTACAAAATCAGGTCTGCGTTTTCCCAGAACACGGAATATTTCCGGTGCTTCCATTCTGACCTTGTCAACACTGTCATGTAACAGTTCTGCAAACAGAGGCATGTAGTCTTCATAAGGGTCAGGAGTATTTGTGGCTATATTTTCTGATGCCCAAATGAACGCCAATCTTATGTTTGCCTCATCATCGTGGGCAAAACGGAACAGATCAAGCCAATATGGTTCAACAGTTTCAAAGCATCCGCGTCCTATTCGGCCCAAAGCGTTTACGGCACGCTCTCGCAAAAGAGGGTCTGAACTAGATAAAAAAGATGCAATTGGCGGAACGAAGTCCTTTATAGAGTTGGGGAACGCAAGGCCCATTTCACCAAGCAGCCAGAGTACTTTAGCCTTTATCTTAACGGATTGGGATGTAAGTAGTGAGGCTACGTATGGAATGTTTTCCTCCCAACTGTCTTTGGTTTTTGTCAGAGCGCCAAGCTCTTTGTACAACTCTGCTTCAGTCATGCTTATTTATATCCTATAGGACGGAACTGTTTCTGCTCCTCATCATAAACAAAGCCTTGTTCGTTCAGGTAGTTCTTTATCTCTTCCGGTTCCTTGTCGAAGTAGCAGCAAAGTGACTCCAATGTATCAAACTCCTCGTCTCTAAGCAGCATATTTACTGCCGATACCAGCATTCCCGGATCTTTAGGTAGGTATTCCATGTTTTATTATTTGTGGCAAAGTTACAAAAAGTGTTATAACACAACTATGCTTCAAAGCCATACGGAAAAAAAGCGGTACCTTTGCGGCCATGAACTGGAGTGGAATTATTGTAGGTGCAGCGGTGTTTCTGAGCATCGGCCTGTGTCATCCTGCCGTCATTAAGATGGAGTATTACTGGGGAAAGAAAAGCTGGTGGGTATGGCTTGTTGTAGGTTTGATCTGCTGTGCTCTGTCTTTGCTGGTAAAGAATCAGACATTATCTACCATCATAGGAGGTTTCGCGTTCTCATGCCTCTGGGGAATAGGTGAGATGTTCCAACAGGAAAAGCGTGTGCTCAGAGGTTGGTTCCCTGAGAATCCGGCCCGTCACGAATATTACGAATCAATCAGAAAAAACGCCGATGAGATTTAAACTCACCGGCGTTTTTCTTAGTGTTGCAATCTGATCAGAAGATATGCATGTATGATATGTCTGAATTGCAGTCAATCACATGCTCTACGGCGCCGTTGGCGGGATCATAAGAGAACACGCCTGACTTGTCCACTCCATATGCTGTGAAGTAGAACTTACCCTGATACTCCTCGATTGAAACGCTGTGTCCGTCAGTATAAGGTATACCGTTTATCTTGCTTATAGTCTTATTGTTAAGATCTATTACAGCAGCCATGGTGTTACGTGCTGTATAGGGGTTGTCACCGTTAAGTTCAAGAATGCCTACATATGCAACCAGTTTGCCGTTGCCGATGTATGAGCAATTGTAAACAGTAGCGGGTTTCCAGCCATCGGTACCTTCGATTACGGTGTTGCTGATATCCCATGTGCGGCTGGGGTCAAACTCCTGCTGGCCGGCGGGAATGCATACGAAGCCGTTCTTGAGATATGTGGGATCATAACCGAAATAGCCGCAGCAGGCAACATAGATGTCCTTGTTCTCGTTCATGAACATCATGCCGGGCAGGAAAGGACGGGTGGGGAAGCAAAGACCGCTCTGAGTCTCTGAGATGACCTTAACGACGGTGTCGGCAGTGATGTCGATGATAGCGACATCGGCCTGACGGTAATCCTCGAAAGGCATCCATGTGGGTCCTATCTGGTCAAGTGTCAGGTACATGTAGTTGTCACGGATAAGGCCCATTGCAGGGTCTGCGCTCTGGTCAGAGAATGAGTACTTTGAAAGATCAATAGAGCCGATTACAGCAAGTGACTTGGGATTGATGATGCTTACGCTGCCCTGACCGTAAAGGGGAATGTATGCCTTGTTCTCATTGACCGAAAGTACGGCGTAGGGGCTTGAGCCGGGGATGATCTGGGCGGTGGCAACCTTGTTGAGACCATTCTCTGAACGCTCAAAACGGGTCAGCATCATGCTGCTCTTGCCCATATCGGTAGGGAACATGTATACGTCGTTTCCGTTAACTGAGAATGTTGCGGCAAAACCTACCTGGATGGCGTTGTCATAGCTGATCTTGCTGCCGAAATCCTCTATCTGTACCAAATATGAAGAGCCGCTGGCGCCGTCATCGTTCTTGATAGTGGTTTCCAGCAGTATGTGTCCTTTACCGCCGGGAAGTTCTTCATTCTCCTCATTCTTCTCTTTGTCACATGCAGTAAGCATGAGCGTGATGCCGCACATGGCGGCAGCGCTGTAATAAAGTGTCTTTTTCATATGTGTAATTTGTTTTTGTGGTTATCTGAGTATGTAGCGAAGTTTTACTCCGAAACTGCGACCGGGAAGCGGGCAGTTGTATTCCGATATTACGGTGGCATCGGCCACATTCTTTATCTTGCCCGATATATAGAGCCTCTGGTCAAAGAAACTGTGCTCAAAGCCCAGGTCAAAGGTCAGGCTGCGCGGTATGCGGCGTTTCTCGTTCTTGGTGAGCTCAAAGTCATAGAAGTATTCCTCGATGAATGACATGTCGGCAAACAGACGGGTGTTCTGTCCTTTACCTCCGAACAGGTTCTCCTTGTGGAACTCAAGTCCGGCGTTTGACATGAGCCAGGGAATGTTGGGCATGCGTTTTCCTTTGGTGGGGTTGGGCATCTCCGTGCCGGCCTCATGCTCACGGGTGTCACGCAGGTCCTGATAGGTTACGTTGGCGTATCCGTACAGGCAGGGAAGCATATCGGCCTTGATTTCGGCCTCTACGCCCATGGTGCGCATCTCACCGAAGTTCTGGTACTGGGCTCCGATAATTCCTTTTACAAAGCGGATCATATCGTCCACATGCATGTAATAACCGTTCAGTTCTATCTGCAGGTTTGTGGGATGCAGACCGGTCAGGTCATACAGGAATCCGGCATTGAAACTGAGGTTACGCTCGGGCAGGAGGTCGCGGGCGGGAGCGATGTTGGTTCCGTCACCCAGCAGTTCGTTCTCGGCCGGGATGCGCACGTCATAGCCGCCTGACAGTTTAGCCATAAGTCCGCGTGTGATACGGTAACGCATGGCCTCGCTGAATCCGGTACTTGTCTTGCGCAGGGATATGTCCTCGGCAGGGATATTTACATAGAGGTTCTGGTATTTGGTATCCATTCCGTACCAGTAGTAACGTCCTGTGAGCGAGTTCAGAAAACGCTGGTCGAGCGAACGGAAATCGTAGGTCAGACCGACAACCCAGCTGCGCATGCGTGAGTCAAAATCAACCTGCTTGCCCAGACTCAGTATCTTGGTATCATCGCTTGGACGGCCATCGGCGGTCTGTATCACAGAGTTGAATATGAGTGAGTTGCGCTGGTTGATCAGATACTCCATGTAGAGCTTGTTGAGCAATGTGAACTTGCGGTTGTCAGAATTGGATGCATAACGGTTGGCTGTCATCTCACCGCCGTATACCGAAGGAGTGGGGTATCCTGTACCTGTCCAGTCATAATAGGTCTTGGCTGTGTCGATCGTACTGTACATAGTGTAGGCTACGGCAGTTGACATGTCAAAATCCAGTCCTTCAATGAGGAAATCCTCTTTCTCCAGTTTGGTGTTGCAAAGAAAGCCCTGTGATGTGGTGTGTGCCTGACGGATATCGGTCTCGATACCTTGTATCTCGTGGTAGGTCCTCAGGTATACAGGTTCAATTTCGACCTCGTCAAACCACCATTTGTGCGCCTTGATGCTTCCTCCCATGAGTACCTTTCTATAATTATCATGGTCACGTTTGATCTTGAGTCCCTTTACGTAGGGTGATTCCATAACGTAGTCGTTGTCTGCGTAGTTGTAACCTCCGCCTATGCCGTATACCAGGCCATGCTTGCGGTCATTCTTTTTGAGTACGGTCTGGAACCGGTTGGTATTGAATGATTCAAGCTGGTAACTGACATCGGCATAATGGTCGGGATACTCCTTAATGACAATGTTTACCGCACCGCCCATGGCCGATCCTCCGAACTTGGCAGGGACAACGCCTTTGTATATCTCAATGCGGTCAATCATATCTATGGGGATGTCGTTCAGGTCCAGAAAATCAGACTGGTCGGCCATAGGGGTCTCATCAATGAAGAATCCTATGCGCTTGCCTTCCAGACCGCGAACGGATAGCCTCTGGGTGCTACCCAAACCGCCTGTGGCACGTATTGTTACGCCTACGGTCTTGGCCAGTATGCTCTGGACATCACTTACCGTGCCCTGTAGTTGCTGCATGCTGATTACGGTGATAGGCATTGCCTGCTCACGCAATATTCTGGCCTGACTTTTCTCCGATATGATTACTTCCGATAAGGACAGGGCCTCGGGCTTAAGGCCGATGTCGTTCGATCTGGCTCCTTTATCGGTCCTGACAACCTTCTCGGCAGGATTGTATCCCAGATACTGGGCTTTAAGAGTATACGTACCTTCAGGGATTCCGGTTATGCGGAATACCCCTTCATTGTCTGTTATGACACCTTTCTCAAGTTCTTCAATATAGACCGTGGCAGCCGAAAGGGGAGAGTTGTCATTAACATCATAGACTATACCTGTAATGTCTATGTCCCTGTTTGAATTGTCAGCATAAGAACTATTGAAAACAAATGCCGCAAGAAGGCTGGCCGAAAGGATACGGCCCGATTTTCTGTTCAATATTTTCATGTGTATTCCTGTTTTTTTCAGGGCGCAAAGGTAGTTGTGCGTGGATGGTGCTACAATACCATAAAATGATTACTTTTACGGCAACTAATCTAAAAACTGCAATTATGAAGTCAATTAAATCAATGCTATTTGCCGCTATTGCTATGGCTGTAGTTCCGGCAATGGCTCAGAAGTCCATTCCTCTGGTATATGACCAGGAGTTTACAGGTGCCAAATATCCTGCACCCGCGTTTCCTACAGTTGACGAGGCCAAAGTCGTTGAGACTCTGCCCAATCCGTTCGAGTTCTCAAACGGCAAGAAACAGGTCAAGAAATTCAAGGATTGGGAGAAACGCCGTGCCGAGATAATCCGTGAGCTTTATCACTACGAGGTAGGTGAGAAACCTATGGTTGACAAGAAAGATATCAAGGCTACTCTTGAGAACAACACTCTTACCGTAGTCGTTTACCGTAACGGTGATTCACTCACCATCACCTCAAGAATTACATATCCCGAGGGTGACGGTCCGTTCCCACTCATGATAGGTATGTCAGGAATAAGCCTGCCGCGTAATTTCTGCCCTGACCGTAACATAGCCACCATGAACTTCAATATGAGTCAGGTTATGGCTCATCAGCAGAAGCGCGGAAGCGAGCCTATCAACAAGATCTATCCCGAGCTGGTAGAGAACGGTGCATATGCAATGTGGCCTTGGGGCGTAAGCCGTATCATTGACGGTCTGGAGATTGTTGGTGCTGCCAGCAAGATAGATATGAAGCACATCGGCGTGACAGGCTGCTCATACGCAGGTAAGATGGCCCTCTGGTCAGGCGCATTCGATGAGCGTATCGCTCTGACAATCGCTCAGGAGCCCGGTGGCGGTGGTGCTGCCGCATGGCGTGTATCACAGACTCTTGGCAATGTAGAGAATCTGGGCAATACTGATCCCCATTGGTTTAAGGAGTCAATGTGGGACTGGAAGGAGGATAACGTATCCAAGCTTCCCATGGATCACCACGAACTCTGCGCTCTGGTTTGCCCTCGTGCCCTGCTGGTACTTGGCAACACAGACTATGAGTGGCTGGCCGATGAGGCCGGATACGTATCATGCGTAGCCGCCCGTGAGGTATGGAAGAAGTTCGGAATCGAGGACCGTATGGGATTCTCAGTTCAGGGCAAGCACGGTCACTGCCAGCTTCCCAAGAGCCAGTATCCCGAGGTTGAGGCCTTCATCGACAAGTTCCTGCTGGGTAAGGAGGATGCCAACACCATCATCCAGTATGTTGACGAGACCCTCCAGGATAAGGAAGTTCAGAAGTGGATTCCCTGGGCAGATGTTGATTTCAAATAATCAGACATGTGTAATAAAAGAAAAGCCGGCTTTACAGTCGGCTTTTCTTGTTTTTCAGTCCATCGGGTAAACGACTCCCCACTGTTTTCGTAGCGAGTCCATTACTTTCATAATAACCAGAGTCTCCTGGTGAGGCATGTAAGGTGATTCAAGCCAACCGTTCTTGAGGGCCTCCTTGCAGGCTATAACCTGATATTCGTATCCGGTTATCTGTGTGGCAGGCTTTTCAATGACGAAGGTAGGTTTGTAGTCGTTATATACTGTTATGCGCTCGGGGCAGTTGATATTGTCAACAATCAGGTAGCCCTCGGTGCCGCATATCTGGCCCAGACGACCGCACAGGCAGAGTGTGCTGGACTGTATGTTGGCAATCTTTCCGTCGCGGTAAGACCAGCTGATGGAGTTGTGCATATCCATTCCTGTGCTGCTCTTGATGCAGTTGGTGCTCTCGTTGATGATATCGGCACCAAAATACATGCGGCAGAAATTGATGCTGTAAACGCCAAGGTCCAGAAGTGCTCCGCCGCAAAGGTCGGGACGCAGGATTCGCTCCTTGAACTCCATCATGTAGCACAGGCTTGCGTTGAGCAGGCGCGGCTGACCGATGGCACCGCTGTCAAGCAGTTCCTTTACTTTCAGTGACAACGGCATATAACGTGTCCAGATGGCCTCGGTAATGAATATGCCTTTCTTATGAGCTAGGTTGAGCAGTGCATCGGCCTCACGGGCATTGGCGGTGAAGGCTTTCTCGCAGAGTACGGGCTTGCCGGCATTTATTG
>DBYT01000102.1:11245-12319 GCA_002309915.1 Bacteroidales bacterium UBA1179
ACGTCAGGATCCTCTACCATCTCCTTGTATGAGCCGTAGGCCTTCTGGAAACCCCAATGCTTTGCAAACTCCTGAGCGCGGCCCAGATCACGGGCAGCGATTGCATATTTCATTGACTTGTCCAGACCGGTAAGTGTCTCGGCCATCTTATCGGCGATCCAGCCGGCTCCAATAATTCCAAGTTTCATAAATGGCTAGTATTGTAAGGTTTTTTTATTTGCGCTTTCCTCCGTAAAGCTGGAACATGTTTATCTGTGCCCATGCGGTAGGCTTGAGTCCTGAGTCTGTCATGGTGGCATCAAGAGTGGTGATTCTGCCTGCAAGAGTCAGATCCACGAACGTGCAGAACAGATCAATCGAACCGGGAAGCCAATCGGCAACCTCATGTCCTATGCCCTCAAACCTGATGAACCAGTGCGGGATATCCTGACGGTTCAGTGCCTTGTCCATCTTCTTGCCGCCGTGCATCTTACGACCGAACGGGAGCCCCAGACTCTTATATGTCACAATCCTGTCTTTGGTTCCGTGCATAAGCATGGTAGGTGCCGGATCAGTGGCGTATCTGAGTTTGCTGTCACGGCACATCACGCCGCCGGAGTAGGGTATTACCGCTGCAGGTTTCCAGCCGGCAGGCAGGGCCGATGCACCCGACATGGAATTGGCCCTGTAATAATCCAGTTGAAGGATGGTTATTGCTCCGGCTGAACTGCCTGTAAGTATAAGTTTGGACGGATCTATATCCAGCATAGCGGCATTTGAGCAGACCCATGAAACAGCATCGGCGCAATCCTGAACGGCAATGTCAATGCAATACATGAAAAGGTCAGGGAGTTTGAGCAGTCTGCTGTGGCTTGCCACCATGGCACTGTCCTTGAAACCGAGTCTGTAATCTATTGAGATGACGGTATAACCGTGTTCTGTGAGAGCGCCGGCCCATCTTTTCATCTGATCGTTGTTACGCGCTCCGCTAAAGAATCCTCCGCCGAACACCATCAGCACCGCGGCCTTATCGGCCCTGGGGATTTCAGGTTTGTAAACATCAAGGCAGAGGAACGTATCACGTTCTACAAAACG
>DBYT01000102.1:12378-15877 GCA_002309915.1 Bacteroidales bacterium UBA1179
ATGAATGCAGCGACAATTGTATAAAGGATATAATGTGATATACTTTTCATTGCAAAGAATTCAGATAGCCAGATGTAAAGATACGGGAAAATGCTAAATTTGCATCAAATCGGAATAAAAAACAAAAAACATGAGAAAGATTTCAATATTGCTTGCCGCCGTGCTGGCATTCTCATCGGTCCGTGCCGATGAGGGCATGTGGATGCTGCCAACACTCAAGAAGATGAATCAGGCTGACATGAAGAAGTTGGGCCTGAAGATAAAGGCATCAGACATTTATAACGAGAATAAGGCTTCCATCAAGGATGCCGTAGTACATTTCGGCGGCGGTTGCACGGCCGAGATCATATCGGAGAAAGGACTGCTTGTGACCAACCACCATTGCGGCTATTCAAGCATTCAGGGCCTCTCAACACCTGAGCACAACTATCTGGAAGACGGATACTGGGCAATGAGTCTTGAGGAGGAGATCCCGGTTCCCGGACTGACGGTGACGTTCCTTCAGAGCATGACCGACATTACCGGAATGGATCCGGACAAGGTAGGTGAACTTTACCAAAGACTTACTGACGAGAATCCCGGCTGCCAGTTGCAGACAACTGATTTTTACAACGGGAACCAGCGTTACATCATAGTAAACAAGGTATACCGTGACGTACGTTTTGTAGGTGCTCCTCCTGCATCGGCCGGAAAATTCGGCGGTGAGACCGACAACTGGATGTGGCCCCGCCATACATGTGATTTCTCCATGTTCCGCGTATATACCGGTCCTGATGGAGAGCCTGCCGATTACAGCGAGGATAACGTTCCTCTGCGTCCCAAGAAGTTCCTGAGCATATCTCTCAAGGGAATAGAGGAGGGCGATTTCGCCATGATCATGGGTTATCCCGGACGCACCCAGCGTTTCCAGACTGCCGCTCAGCTGGAACAGATGATAGAGGTTCAGGATGTCCGTATTGCAGCCCGTACAGTTCGCCAGGATGTGATGTGGCAGGGCATGCGCTCCAACGATACCATCGGACTTCAATATGCCAACAAGTATGCCTCATCGGCCAACGGCTGGAAGAAATGGCAGGGCATGAGAGAGTGCTTTGAGGACCTTGACGTGATTGGCCGTCAGCGTCAGAAAGAGGCCGATTTCATGGACTGGGTAAACGCCAAGCCCAAACGTCAGGCCAAGTACGGAAACGTAATTGATGTCATAGAGGAGAATGTAAAGAAGAATACAGAGTACAATCTGCGCAACGCTGTTTACAGTGAGAGCCTGGGCAATATAGAACTGACCAGGATCACTCAGATGAAAGGTGATGACCGGGAGGCTTTCTTCCGCAATTACAACGCATCGCTGGACCGCGACATAACCAAGGCGATGATAGGGTTCTATATGGAAAACGCCAATCCCAAGGATTCCCTTGACCTGAGTGACTATGACGTTGATTCCCTGTTTGAGAACAGCCTTTACACATCGCCTGAGAAACTGGAGTATGACAGTCAGATGGATCCCGCATATCAGCTCTATTATCAGTTTATGTTCCTGCGCTCACGGATATTGGATTCTTACTCGTATGAGGCAGCCCATCTGCGCGACTCGGCATCGACCCTTTACACCGCAGGTCTCCTGGAGTGGAACAGGAAGGCTAAACTGTATCCCGATGCAAACTCGACCTGCCGTCTTACATACGGAACGGTTCAGGGTTACACCACCAAAGAGGGCAAGCATTATGACTTCTACACCAACATGAAGGGTGTCATTGACAAGGAGGATCCTACAAACTATGAGTTCCGTGTTCCTGCACGTCAGAAAGAGCTTTTTGAGAAGCGTGACTTTGGCCAGTATGCAGGTCCGGACGGTGAGGTTCCCACCTGTTTCATTACCAATCTGGATATCACCGGCGGTAACTCCGGAAGTCCCGTAATGGATGCCTACGGTAATCTTATCGGCCTTGCATTTGACGGTAACTGGGAGGCCATGAGCGGTGATGTTATATTTGAGCCTGAGCTGCAGCGCTGTATCTGCGTTGACATACGCTATGTGCTCTGGATGATGGACAAGTTCGGTGGCGCAAGCTATCTGCTTGATGAAATGAACATTGTAAAATGAAAAAGATTGTCGTTCTGAGTGGCTCCGGCATCAGCGCCGAGAGCGGTATTTCAACATTCCGTGGAGGTAACGGCCTTTGGGACAACGAGCCTGTAGAGGCCGTGGCCACCATTGACGGCTGGTATCGTGACCCGGCCCGTGTTCTGCGTTTCTATAACGAACGACGTGCACAGTTGGCAACAGTCGAGCCCAATGAGGCTCATAGGATCGTCGCGGAACTTGAAAAGGACTTTGACGTTACGGTTGTCACCCAGAATGTCGATAATCTTCATGAGCGCGCCGGCAGCACCAATATAATACATCTGCATGGCGAACTCACCAAGGTCCGTCCGCAGGATACCTATACAGATATGGACTGGTGGAGTGAGCGCTACGTCCAGGATATCGGCTATAAACCGATAAACATTGGCGACAAGGGCGGTCCTCACAACAGCCAGTTGCGTCCCCATATAGTCTGGTTCGGCGAGCAGGTGCCCAACCTTCAGAAAGCCGCCGAGGCCGTAAGCAAGGCCGATATACTGCTTATTATCGGAACATCCATGCAGGTATACCCGGCAGCCGGACTTTATCAGTATGCTCCTTCGGGGTGTAAGATATATATGGTTGATCCTGATCCGGCAGCAGCCGCCCATGTAAGCGGAGTAGTCCATATACAGGCTGTCGCAACAGAGGGAATGCGCAAGTTCCGTGAAATGGTAGAGTAGGCCGGACATGATAACAAAAGACAGCATAGAGACCGCCTACGCTTTTCTGCATCAGAAACTAAGAGTCTATGAGCACTCCACTCTGGATTGGCAGAAAGACGATATAGAGATGATTATAGGGGACTATGCCGATCAGATCAATCCCGAACTCCTGTCATTGCTCTCTCAAGGACGTCCGGATTACCTTAAAGACCATAAAAAATTCCAGGACGACATAACCCATGCGGTTGCCGTCCTGGAAAATATGCTCTGATTATTACTGTTTGTTTTCCTCCTCTAAAGTGTAGAAGGAACTGCCGTCAAAGCAGTGTGTGCAGATGCTCTCCTTGGGTAGGCCGATGGCTTTAACCAATGCCTCCAATGAGCTGAATTTCAATGTGGTAAGCTGCAAGCGCTTAGCTATTTCCTGAACCATCTTCTCATATTCAGGTGTGCCTGTGGTAGCATACTTCTTGAGTGTCTCCTGGCTGGGATTCTCACCCTCAAAGTCCTGAATGATACGACGTGTTATAAGTTCCAGGTCATTCTTGCTGGCCGAGAAGTTTACAAACGGGCAACTGTAGATAAGCGGCGGGCATGAGATTCTCATATGTGCAGCCTTTACGCCTGATGCATAGAAGTCGCGTGAATTATCCTTGAGCTGTGTGCCGCGTACGATACTGTCATCGCAGAACACCAGGCGCTTGCCGTTGAG
>DBYT01000102.1:16052-23881 GCA_002309915.1 Bacteroidales bacterium UBA1179
ACATCATCATCGCGTCCCATAACGCGTCCCAGTTCGTTACGTACATCCTCTGCATTTCGGCCCTCATAGCAACTGGTGGGGAATCCGTAATAAACCCAAAGGAATGAGCAGATCTGGTTCTTCTTGTTGGGCTTACGCAGTTCCTCATAGCCGTTCTCGGTAATACGGATTATCTGGCCGGGGCCCATGTGCAACTTTGTCTCATATCCCAGGTTGGGGAAGGCTGTGGTCTCAGTCGTAACGGCTATCGCACCGTCTTTCTGACCCAAAGCGATAGGAGTGCGTCCCCATGAGTCACGGGCGGCAATGATACCCTGTTCGGTAAGAAGCAGCATTGAGCAGGAACCCTTGATTGTCTTATAGACATTCTCAATTCCGTCAACATAGTCCTTGCCTTTTATGATGAGCAGGGCAATGAGTTCTGTGATATTTATCTTACCGCTGCTGAACTCGCTCAGGTGCATGTTCTCGGCAAGCAGTTTGTCACATATTTCTTCCTTATTGTTGATCTTAGCCACAGTAACCAGGGCAAACCGGCCCAGGTGGCTGTTCATCAGCATGGGCTGTGCATCGGTATCACTTATTACGCCAATTCCGCTGCCTCCGCAGAAACGGTCAAGTTCACATTCAAACTTACTTCTGAAATAATCGTTTTCAAGGTTGTGTATGCTGCGCTTGAATCCCAGATCAGGGTGATAGGTTACCATACCGGCGCGGCTTGTTCCAAGATGTGACTGATAGTCAGTTCCGTAAAAAAGATCATTGATACATCTCGCTTTCGAGACGACTCCAAAAAATCCGCCCATTTGCTGATAGTAAATGTGTTTTTATTCTGGGCGCAAAATTACAACAACTCTCCGAATTGATCAGTTTCAGGAGCAATACCTTTATCAACAATTTTGTTAAGAATAGTTACAATCGCATAATACGGTTTCCGCTGCCATATACCAAGGATATGACAGCGGAAATCAAAAGATAGGGTGTATGTAATTACCTTATTATCTGTGCAACAGGTTTAGTTCGGTATTTGGCTTCATTACATCGTGGACTTTGGTCTTCTGCTCACTGACCGGAGCGGTCAATGTCTGGCGGATATCCTTTGATGATGATGCCAACAGGAATTCATAAGTTCCTTTGGCTACTACCCATGATGATGCGGACTCATCAAATGAAGCAAGGTCTGCGTCCCTTACCGTCATCTCAACCTGAGCTGTTTCACCGGGTTTGAGAGTAGGTGTCTTGGCATATGCCTTGAGCTCCTTTACAGGCTTGTTTGCCTGCTTGCTGTCCGGTGCAGCTACGTAAAGCTGTACAATCTCCTTACCCTCATGATTGCCTGTGTTCTTTACGGTAACGGTAACCTTGTAGGTGTCCTTATCCAAACTGATGGCAGGATCGATATACTCAAAGTCGGTGTAGGAGAGTCCGTAACCGAACGGATATGAAACCGGAACGTCAAATGAGTCGAAATAGCGGTATCCTACATATATATCCTCCTGATAATCAGCGTAGTCTACATTCTTGACATTGCCGGTCTTACCCTGGCTGAACATGTCGATTCTGGGGTCTTCATCAATCGGGAAGTTCCTGGATGAGGCTACATCAGTGAACTTGACGGGCCATGTCATTGTCAGTTTACCTGAAGGTGACTGCTTGCCGCTGAGTACGTCAACAACGCTGTTTCCGCCTTCCTGACCAGCCTGCCATGCACAAAGTATGGCATCGGGAATATCTTTCCATGAAGCGGTTTCAATGGCGCCGCCAATGTTGAGAAGTACTACAACCTTCTTTCCGGCCTTGTGATAGACCTGGCATACCTGCTCAATCAGCTTCCGCTCCGAATCAGACAGTTCAAAGTCGGATGTTGAACGGTCGATGAATTCGCCTGAAAGACGTCCCAAAGTAATTACGGCAACATCAGCTTTCTGAGCCTGCTTTGTCAGATCCTTGGTGTTGAACAGCATCTCCTGGGGCAGTGGCTTGGGCAGGAAGTTTATCAGCATGGCGTTCTTGGGATCATTCTTGGCCTGCTCTGCAAGTCGGGCATCTATCTCCTCCTTGCTTTTGGCAATATGCTTTGTGTATGCATCCTTAAGATCTTCAAATACGTTGTAACCACCGTTCTTGAGCCCGTCCAGAAGTGAAACCACATATGCATGGTTAACATTGCCGGATCCGGTTCCGCCTGCAATGAAATCATATGATGTGCAGCCGTACAGAGCGACGTTCTTTATGCCTGTGCTGAAAGGAAGGGCGTTGTCATTCTTAAGCAGCACCATACCTTCGGCAGCCGATTGCCTGGTAACAGCGGCATGAGCGGTCAGGTCCGGCTTATTTGAATACTGATAGCCCTGATAACGCGGAGTCTTTTCAATCAGACTGAAAATACGTTTGACATTACGGTCCAGGTCAGCCTTTGACAGCTGGCCATTGTTTACGGCATCAACTATTGAATGGAACTGCTCATCCTTGCCGGGCTGAAGCATATCATTGCCGGCAATCATCTGTTTGTAACCGTCCTTGCCGCCATACCAGTCGGTCATGACTGTGCCTTCATAGCCCCATTCATCACGCAGGATAGTGGTAACAAGATCCTTGCTTTCGGATGTATAGACACCGTTTATGTAGTTGTATGATGTCATTACGGTCCAGGGCTTGCTTTCCTTGATTGCAATTTCAAAGCCCTTGAGGTAGATTTCACGCAAAGCGCGCTGTGATATATGGGCGTCAGTGTTCATGCGGTTTGTCTCCTGGTTATTGCCGGCAAAGTGCTTGATGCTTGTGCCGACGCCGTTAGACTGGATGCCATTGATATATGCGGCTGCTGTTTTTCCGGCCACTACAGGATCTTCGGAGTAATACTCAAAATTACGTCCGCAAAGCGGATTACGCATGATATTTACCGCTGGAGCCAGAAGAACATCGGCGCCATACTCCTTGACCTCCTGTCCCATGGCTATGCCGACCTCTTCAATTAGTTGGGTGTTCCAGGTGGATGCCAATAATGTTCCTATCGGGAAATGAGTGCAGTAATAGGTATTCTCATCTCCTTGACGTGTGGCGTCTATACGCAATCCGGCAGGACCGTCAGCAAGAACAATTGCCGGAATGCCATATGTATCCAAAGGGTAGGTGGTACCTGCGGCTCCGGGAACTATTGATTGGGTAGAGCCTATCACGGCCATATCACCGGACATGCCGGCCATACCTGTACCGATAACAAAACGGGCTTTCTCTGCAATGGTCATTTTGGAAACCAGCTTGCGGTCTATCTTTTTGACTGAACTGTCATTGGTGTTGCATCCGGTCAGAATCAGACTGAACCCGACGGCAAATAAAAAGTACTTGTTCATATGGGTTTACTTGAAAAGAAGTGGAACGAATTCAGAAAGATATATACGCCAGTTGCGCCAAATGTGGCCGCCATCGGTCTCCAGATATGTATACTTGTATTTCCTGCTGTCAAGGACACCGCGCAGGGCAGTGTTGTTTTCATACAGGAAATCCGTCTTGCCTATTCCTATCCAAAAGAGTTTTGGGTTCTTTGAAAACAGCCTGTCAATCTTCTGGTCGCGGTTTTCATAAATGGTCTTAAGACCGTTATACTGTTCACGGTCAACTGCGGCTGAGAAAAGGCCGATGTAATCAAAAGTGTCGGGATTGTTTATGGAGATGAACAGGGTATGGAATCCTCCCATTGAAAGACCTGCTATGGCCCGATGAGCTTTGTCGGCCTTAACCCTGTATGTGCTCTCTACAAACTTGATTACATCAGGAAATGCATTCTCAAAGTATCCGTCCATGGTTTTGGGCAAGTCCATTGTCGGAACGGTGAATCCTTTGGATGTCTCACCGGGAGCAGCCTCTTCTGAGATGTTTCCGTTGGTCATAACCACAATCATGGGCTCGGCCTTGCCCTGTGCAATGAGATTGTCCAGAATCTGGGCAGCTCTTCCAAGTTCGCTCCAGGCATTCTCATCACCGCCTATACCATGAAGCAGGTAGAATACGGGGTACTTCTTCTTACTGGTCTCATATCCGGCAGGAGTATATACCGTGCAGCGGCGTTTGATGCCTTCGGTAGGGCAGTCATACCATACTTTGCTGACCGTACCATGCTCAACCTTGTTGACCTTGTACAGATCGGCCCGGTCTCCGCCGATGATGAATACGTTGAACAGATTGTTGATGTCACGGATAGTGTAGACATTCAGGGGGTCTGTAATCTTGACACCGTCAACAATCATGTTGTAGATGTAGAGTTCCGGCTTGAGGACATCCGATGTATAAGTCCATATGCCGTCGGCGCCCTTGACCATATCGACTGTACCCTGGATATCAAATGTACCGTACTCTGTCTCTATGGACTGAGAGGGAAGAAAATCGCCGGTAATCTGGACTTTGGCGGCATCGGGAGCTGCCATGCGGAATGTTACAGTGTTGTCGCTGTTGATCTCCGGTGATACAGGCTGAGGGCCTTGTCCGAAAGAAAGGTTCTGTTGAGCAAAAGCGGTAATGCTCATAAACAAAGCAATAATTGTAGTTAGCCTCTTCATAACAATTAGGTTTATAACGATGTACAAATCTAACAAAATAGTTGAAAAACAAAAAAAGGAAGTTTACCGAATCCCGCTCTTTACACAAAAAGCCAGGCGAAAACCTGGCTTTTGCGGAAAGAGTGGGATTCAAACCCACGGTACGGCTAGGCCGTACGCCGGATTTCGAGTCCGGTCCATTCGATCACTCTGGCATCTTTCCTTAATTCGGGTGCCAAAATAGCATAAGCGAGAGTAGAAACAAATGTATTTGTTTTTACCGAGCGCGGCTATTTTTCGCAATTGCGATTGCAAAAGTACACAAAAAATATGCACTCCAAGCGCACCCGGATAAAATTATTGTAACTCCTGAATAATCTGGTTTGCAAGTTCGGTGTTGTCCGGACGGATGATGACGCGTGAGAACTCTGATGATGAGTCAGCGAACGCGTACATGTACTCAACCGAGATTCCGGCAGCCGAAAGACGCTCCATAGCCTCAGCCATGGCGCCGGGCTTGTTAGCGCACTCCAGATATACCACATGAGTCATTGTAACGGCGTATGAATTTGCCTTTATAAGGTTGAAGGCGCGCTCAATCTGGTCGCGCTCGACAATTATACGTGCAATACCGAAATCCTGTGTCTCAGAAACGGTAAAAGCCTTCATGTTGATGCCGTTGTTGCCAAGGAGCCTTGCTATCTCGGCAAACTTGCCCTTTTCATTCTCAAGGAATACAGAGATCTGTCTGATAAGCATATGAGTGATGTTTAAGGTTATTACTCGAATTTACGGTGGTCAATGGCGCGTTTAGCCTTGCCGGTTGAACGCTCGATTGTACCGGGCTGTACGATCTTGATGGCCGGCTGAATTCCGATGACGCTCTGGATGCGGGCGGTCAGGCGCTGGCGCAGACGTACCAGTTCGTTAACCTGGTCAGTGTAGAACTCCGGCTTGACCTCAACCTGGATGTCGAATGTGTCAGTGTTGTTGACACGGTCAACCTCAATGAGGAAGTAGGGCTCGTACTCGGGGAATTCAAGCAGGATGGATTCAACCTGTGACGGGAATACGTTGACACCGCGGATGATCATCATGTCGTCGCTGCGGCCCAGGATCTTACCCATGCGCACTGCAGTACGGCCGCACTCGCACTTGTCATAGTTGAGGTAGGTGAGGTCTCGTGTACGGTAACGGATCATAGGCATGCCCCACTTGTCAAGGGTGGTGAATACAAGTTCACCCTTCTGACCGGGCTCAACGGGCTGCAGTGTAACCGGATCGATGATCTCGGGGTAGTAGAGATCCTCCCAGAGGTGGGTGCCGTTCTGGCACTCGCACTCGCCGCCTACGCCGGGTCCGCTTATCTCGGTAAGTCCGTATATATCGTATGCGCGGATATGGAGTTTGTCCTCAAGTTCCTTACGCATTGCCTCGGTCCAGGGTTCTGCACCGAAAATACCTACCTTGAGTTTGAAGTTCTTTATATCGAGTCCCTGCTTGCGGATCTCCTCGGCCATATAGAGGGCGTAGGAGGGGGTGCAGGCTACTGCTGTAGCACCGAAATCCTGCATGAGCTGGAGCTGTTTCTGAGTGTTTCCGCTACTTGTGGGAATAACGGTACCGCCAATCTTGGTAACGCCGTCATGGGCGCCCAGACCACCGGTGAAAAGGCCGTAACCATATGAAATCTGGACCAGGTCATCACTTCCAAGTCCGAATGCGGAAAGGCAGCGGGCCACTGCCTCTGACCAGTTATCCAGGTCTTTCTTTGTATAACCTACTACGATGGGCTTACCTGTGGTGCCTGATGAGGCATGAAGTCTCAGAATGTCTGTCATGGGTACGCACATCATACCGAAGGGGTAGTTGTCACGAAGGTCCTGCTTTACTGTAAAAGGCAACTTGACGATGTCATCAATGGTTTTAATGTCATCAGGGTGAACTCCGTGTTCATCGAATCTTTTCTTGTAAAAAGGCGAGTTCTTATAAGCGTGTGCTACAATCTTTCTGAGTTTCTCACCTTGCAGTTCACGCATCTCGTCGCGTGACATACATTCCATTTTCCGGTTCCAAATCATAGTATGATGTGTGTTAGCTTTCAAATTGGTGCAAAATAAGAGAATATTTGTGGTAACTTTGCAGACCGAAAGCAAAAAAATGGGCTGATGAATAATAATAACGTTTATATACTAGGTATAGAATCGTCCTGCGATGACACCTCTGCGGCAGTGATCTGCAACGGTGAACTCCTGTCGAATGTTGTGGCCAGTCAGAAGGTTCATGAGGAGTACGGAGGCGTGGTTCCCGAACTGGCTTCACGCGCTCACCAGCAGAACATCGTCCCCGTGGTGGATACTGCGTTGAAAAGGGCTGGAATTGATGCCGGACAACTCAGCGCAGTGGCTTTCACGCGTGGTCCCGGACTTATGGGCTCTCTTTTGGTAGGTGTCTCGTTTGCCAAAGGCTTTGCCCGTTCGCTGAATATACCCATGATTGAGGTGAACCATCTGCAGGGACACATCCTGGCCCATTTCATCCGCAAACCGGGCGAGGAGTCCAATGCTCCGGAGTTCCCGTTCCTGTGTTTGCTGGTATCAGGCGGAAACTCGCAGATAGTCAAGGTGGAATCATACAACAGGATGGAGATTCTGGGACAGACCATCGACGATGCTGCAGGCGAGGCCATGGACAAGTGCTCCAAGGTTATGGGGTTCGGTTATCCCGGAGGTCCGATAATCGACCGTCTGGCACGCCAGGGAAATCCCAAGGCATATACGTTCAGCAAACCCAATATTCCCGGATACAACTACAGTTTCAGCGGACTCAAGACATCGTTCCTGTACAATCTGCGTGACTGGGTGAAGGAGGATCCCGATTTCATCGAGCATCACAAGGAGGATCTGTGCGCTTCACTTGAGCGTACGATAGTTGAGATACTCATGAAGAAACTGCGTCAGGCAGCCAAGGATACCGGCATAAACCGCATTGCAGTGGCGGGTGGGGTATCGGCCAATACAGGACTGCGTGAGGCTTTCCAGGACCATGCGCGACGCTATCGCTGGAAGGTCTATATTCCGCCTTTCTCGTATACCACCGATAACGCCGCCATGATAGCCTGCACGGGCTATTTCAAGTATTTGGACAAGGATTTCTGCGGAATAGACGTTCCAATCTATTCCAACACGCGCCTTTAACATAAAAAAAGGATGTTTTGTTTGGCGGAATGAAAAAATATGTGTTATTTTGCACCCTGTTTTGAGAATACAGCAAAAAACGAATAAAAACAGATAG
>DBYT01000038.1:0-1477 GCA_002309915.1 Bacteroidales bacterium UBA1179
TTTTTTATTAGAGGTTTTATATTGTTTTAATGATGAAAATTGTAACAAAAGAGTTCCAGCTTCCTGATGGAAGAACCATCAAACTGGAGACCGGGAAACTGGCAAAGCAAGCCGATGGAGCCGTAATGCTGACATGTGGCAAAACAATGCTCCTGGCCACTGTATGTGCCGCCAAAGATGCAGTTCCCGGAACTGATTTCATGCCGCTGCAGGTAGAGTACAGAGAAAAGTATGCGTCAATAGGACGTTATCCCGGCGGTTTCACCAAACGTGAGGGTCGTCCCTCTGACTATGAGATTTTGACATGCCGTCTCGTGGACCGCGCACTGCGTCCTTTGTTTCCTGACAATTACCACGCTGAAGTTTTCGTAAACATCATACTGTTCTCCGCCGACGGAGAGCAGATGCCTGATGCACTTGCCGGACTGGCAGCATCAGCAGCATTGGCTGTATCGGACATACCTTTCCAGGGTCCGATTTCCGAGGTCCGCGTAGCCCGTATCAACGGAGAGTACGTTATCGACCCCACATTCAAGCAGCTTGAGCAGGCCGATATGGATGTGATGGTTGCTGCAACCTATGACAACATCATGATGGTTGAGGGTGAGATGAAGGAGGTTAGCGAGGCTGACCTGCTTGGTGCCATGAAGGCCGCTCACGATGAGATCAAGAAGCACTGCAAGATCCAGATGGAGCTGACCGAGGAGGTAGGCAAGACCGTTAAGCGCGAGTACTGCCACGAGGTTAACGACGAGGATCTGCGTCAGGCTGTAAAGGATGCCTGCTACCAGAAGTCTTACAACCTGGCAGCTGAGGGCAATACCGATAAGCATTCACGTGAGGCCAACTTTGAGGCTGTACGTGATGAGTTCAAGGAGCAGTATCATGCAGCACATCCCGAGATGTCAGAGGATGAGCTGGCCGAGAAGGATTCTCTGATTGACCGTTACTACCATGACGTAGAGCGTGACGCAATGCGTCGCTGCGTGCTCGATGAGGGCAAGCGTCTGGATGGTCGTAAGACAACTGATATCCGTCCCATCTGGTGCGAGGTAGGTTATCTGCCAGGACCTCACGGATCATCAATATTCACCCGTGGTGAGACACAGGCTCTGTGCTCTGTAACACTGGGTACCAAGGACGATGAGAAGATGGTTGATGACGTGCTGGATCAGCATGACGAGCGTTTCCTGCTCCACTACAACTTCCCGCCCTTCTGCACAGGTGAGGCCAAGGCTCAGCGCAGCCTGGGTCGTCGTGAGATCGGTCACGGACATCTGGCATGGCGCGCTCTCAAGGGTCAGATTCCTGAGGATTATCCCTACTGCGTTCGCGTAGTATCAGATATCCTTGAGTCCAACGGTTCATCTTCAATGGCTACCGTTTGCGCAGGTACACTTGCTCTGATGGATGCCGGCGTAAAGATCAAGAACCCCGTATCAGGTATCGCAATGGGTCTTATCAAGAACCCGGGCGA
>DBYT01000038.1:1516-1769 GCA_002309915.1 Bacteroidales bacterium UBA1179
TGGACTTCAAGACCACCGGTACCGTAAAGGGACTTACCGCTACACAGATGGATATCAAGTGTGACGGTCTGTCATATGAGATTCTTGAGAAGGCTCTGGCTCAGGCCAAGGCCGGACGTGAGTATATTCTTAGCAAGATCACCGAGACCATTCCTGAGCCTCGCGCAGATCTCAAGCCCCACGCACCCCGCATTGAGACCCTTACCATTCCTAAGGAGTTCATCGGTGCAGTCATTGGCCCGGGCGGAAAGAT
>DBYT01000038.1:1845-2024 GCA_002309915.1 Bacteroidales bacterium UBA1179
GACAGCATCGAGGCTGCTCTGGCCAAGATCCGTGCTATAGTAGCTATTCCTGAGGTAGGTGAGACTTATGAGGGTACCGTACGTTCAGTAATGCCTTACGGTCTGTTCGTAGAGTTCCTGCCCGGTAAGGACGGTCTGCTCCACATCAGTGAGATTGACTGGAAGCGTTACGAGACCAT
>DBYT01000038.1:2055-5423 GCA_002309915.1 Bacteroidales bacterium UBA1179
AAGCTGATTGACATCGATCCCAAGACCGGTAAGTTCAAACTGTCACGTCGTGCTCTCATCGAGAAGCCCGAGGGTTATGAGGAGCGTCCCGCCCGTGGGCCCCGTCAGGACCGCGGTGATCGTCAGGACAGAGGTCCCCGTCAGGACCGTGGCCCGCGTCACCACCACGACCGCAAGGATGACAACAATCCCGTAGAAAACAATGAAGAGAAGTAATTTAGCATTACTTGTCCTAACCCTTTTAACAGTAGCCTGTCAACCCAAAGTTGACAGGTTTACTTTGAATGGCCAGATAGTCGAAGCCAACGGCAAGACACTTTATCTTGACCACATGGGACTGGACAAGGTCCAGGTCATTGACTCTGTCAAGCTTGATGCCGAGGGTCAGTTCAGTTTCAATCCTGTCGCTCCGACAGAGTGTTTTGATTTCTATCGCCTGCGTGTAGACGGTAAGGTGATAAATCTGGCTATTGATTCTACTGAGACCGTCAGTGTCACAGCCAGCCTGCCTGTCATGCAGATAGCCTATATGGTTGAGGGTTCAGAGAACTCGTCTGTGCTGAAGGAACTGGTAATGACCCAGATGGAACTGCTCCAGGAACTTCGCAGACTTGCTACACTGTATCGCGGTTCAAATGTCAATCAGCTCCAGGAGATGGTTAATGAGACTGTCGATGTGTACAAGTCAAAGATCATGACAGACTTCATATTCCCGGCTCCCGGTTCACCCTGCGCCTATTACGCACTGTTCCTGAGCATAAACGGTCAGATGCTTTTCAATCCGCAGGCCGACCGTCAGGATGCCAGATGTTTTGCCGCTGTAGCGACCCAGATGGATTTGCACTATCCTGGAGCTCTGCGTACATCACATCTGCACAATGTAGCACTCAAGGGTATGGCCAAGACATCACCTTCACGTAACAACAGTCAGGTGAGTGAGGAGGCTATCCAGCAGTTTGAGAGTAAGATTGTGGAGACCGGTCTCATTGATATCGAACTGCCCGACACAAAGGGTGTGAATCAGAAACTCAGTGACCAGAAGGGAAAAGTGGTTCTGTTGGATTTCACGGCATACAAGACAAACTATTCGCCTAACTATAACCTGATGCTCAGGGAGCTGTATAACAAATATGCAGACCAGGGCTTCAACATATATCAGGTATCAGTTGACAGTGACGAGAGTTTCTGGATGAATACTGCTGTGAACCAGCCCTGGACCTGTGTCCGTGACGAATCAAGCATCAACTCAACTTATCTCAAATCATATAATGTCCAGCAGTTGCCGGCAGTGTTCCTGATAGACCGTGACGGCAATATCGTTGACCGTCCCGACAACACCAACGAACTGGATGAGAAGATAGCCAGGCTGGTTGAGTAAAAGGTAAAAAAACAGACATTTACCTTGGATAGTGTAAAATAAATGCTATCTTTGCCCTGATACTTGAGACATATAAAATGGGTTCCAACATCTGAACTGGATTGTTGGAATTCTTTTTTACTCATGTCAAAAACTGATTGTAGAACTGATAAAACATTGATATTATGGCATATATGTCAGAGGAGGGCTACAAAAAGCTGGTAGCCGAACTACAGTATCTGGAGGGTGTACGCCGTCCTGAGATCATTCAGCAGATTGCCGAGGCACGCGATAAGGGTGACCTCAGTGAGAACGCAGAGTATGATGCAGCAAAAGAGGCTCAGGGTATGCTTGAGGCTAAGATTGCTACACTCAAGGCTCAGATTGCCGATGCCAAGATCATTGATGAGAAGAAAATTGACACATCTACCGTTCAGATCCTTACCAAGGTAAAACTTCGCAACACCAAGAACAACGCCACTATGGTGTATTCTATCGTTCCTGAGAGTGAGGCAGACCTCAAGGCCGGTAAGATTTCAAGCAGCACTCCTATTGCCAAAGGTCTGCTGGGCCACAAGGTAGGTGAGACCGTTGAGATTCAGATTCCCAGCGGCAAGATAGGATTCGAGATTCTTGAGATATCATTATGACAATCTTTTCAAGGATAATAGCAGGTGAGATTCCCTGCTACAAGATAGCAGAGACCGAGAACTGCTTTGCTTTTCTGGATATCAACCCGCTGGTAAAGGGACACGTCCTGTGCATCCCCAAGCGTGAGGTTGACTACCTGTTTGATCTGACTGATCAGGAGCTCTGTGACCTGCAGCTTTTTGCCAAGAAGATTGCCGTAGCACAGAAAAAGGTGTTTAACTGCATCAAGGTAGGCCAGGCCGTTCTGGGTCTTGAGGTCCCCCACGCACACATACACCTTATTCCCATGCAGAGTGAGAAGGATATGCTGTTCAGCAATCCCAAACTCAAACTCACTCCTGATGAATTTGAGAAGATAGCCGCCGATATCCGCGCAGCCTTATCTTAAGACCTTGCGGGTTGAGCCGTCGCTCAAACGCTCAATTATGATGACTCCAGTGGAAGGAGTTGCCTGGCGACCGTCCAGCATATAACTCCCTATTATTCCGCTGGCGTCTTCTTTTATACCCGCAACCTTGGTGAAATCCATCTCCTCAATGGTCTGGAACTTTTTCCAGCCGCCGGTGGACTCATACTTCACTTTGGAGCCTACAGGAACTATCAGTTTGGTATGTTCGTAGTTGTAATCCGAGCCCAGAGTCTGGCTGCTTACCGAGTTGTAGGTGTAGTTATTATGGAACGTGTTTTCCGGGATGGAGTCCGGATTAGCGTCATTCACATATAAGGTGCCTATGTAAGGGCAGGTGCCGAATGCATACTCTCCCATATCGTCAATATGACCGCCTATATAGACGGAGTACAGACTACGGACCGATGTGTAGAACGCATAAGAACCTATCTTGGTGACCGATGCGGGGATTATTACAGTGCCCACATTATCAACCTTGGCAAAACTGAATGCCTTAACCTCAGTAAACCCGTCGGGAATCTGCAGTACGTTCCGGTCACGAATGTAATCTCCGTTTATAAGCATCCAGGTCCACGCCCGGTTCATCATATAATCCTGGAACGGATTGCTTCCTATATTTCCGAAATCAATTTGGCAGTAATCCTGTAATGAGGTTATGTCGACTATCCGTATATCTGTGCAATTGTAAAACGCATCGGCCCCGACTTTTTTGAGTGTTGAGGGGAGACTTACCTTGGTTATGCCAAGACAACGCTCAAATGCACTGTAACCTATCTCCTCAACGCCCTCCGGAATAATCAGTTCGGTTACCTGCTCATTGCCTATATAGAGGTTTCGTGACATACAGACCGGATTGGAAAGAAAATAAACGGTTCCGTTTTGGATTATAAGTGTACTTCCGAAATGTATTCCGCACCAGGATGCGATATCATGGGCGGTAACCTTGTTTAT
>DBYT01000038.1:5460-16728 GCA_002309915.1 Bacteroidales bacterium UBA1179
ACGGTCTCAATGCTCTTGAATCCGTTGAATGTATTGGGCTCTATGATTTTTACACCGTCGGGAACAACCAGATCCTTTATCTCCTCTTCATTCAGAAAGACCTTGGTATTGCTATTGATAAAACCTCCTGATTTTTTGACACCGCACCAAGCTGCCATGTCCTTGATAACCAACTTTTCAATCCCCGATAATCTGAATGCGTCCTGACCTATCTCGCGGACAGATTTCGGGATGGTTATCTCTTTGATGTTATTACAACCTTGGAATGCAAAGCGTCCTATCTTCTTGAGTGAATCGGGCAGTGTAATCTGTGTAAGTCCGGAACAGTCGGCGAAACCGCCCTCTGCAATCTCCTCGAGTGTGGAGGGAAGGCTTAGGCTTGTCAGTTCCGAGCAACCCCAAAGATATACCCTGGTCACCTTATAGGTCTTTTCATTGTAGGTTACAGTGGATGGGATTGTCAGGTTTCCGGTATAGTAATTGTAATCCATCTTACTGTTTACTGCGTCCCACTGGCTTTCTACGTTTACGCCAACACGCTCATCGTCAATAGTATAGTAGTAGATGCCGTTAACGGTAAAGTTGAGTGCTTTTGATGCCAATGCAACGAAGCAAAACACTAATGAAACAAGAAGCTTTTTCATAATCCTTATTGTTTGAGGGTTATTATTTGCGGAAATACTTGCCTATTACGGGCAGGGATCCCAGCGGAAGGTCTTTCTTAAAGAGATATGCCAGGTAGATGCAGATAAGGACGGTGTTGATGCCCATTGACAGCCAGTCATTGAGCTGTTTGCATCCCAGATAGATTACATAGAGTACCGCAGCAAGCAACACGTATTTGAATATGTCCATGAGCGGATAGTTTATAGGACTCTTCTTCTGGCCGATAAAGTATGACAGCAGCATACATGTGCCGTAGCCTGCAAATCCGCCCCACGCACAGGCCATATAGCCGTACTTGGGTACAAATACAATGTTGATGGTAATCATCACGGCTGCTCCTATGCCGCTCATTACGGCACCCCACCATGTCTTGTCTATCAGCTTGTACCAGAATGACAGGTTAAAGTATATGCCCATGAACAGTTCGGCCAGCATAACAATCGGTACAACCTTGAGACCGTCACGGTAATGGACTATTATTCCTGCTTTCACAAATTCAGGATTTGGTTCAGGCTCAGATACCAGATGCTGCAGGATGGGCATATAGAACATGACAGCCAGAAAAGCCAGGATACCGAATATTATGAAATATTTCATGCCCTGTGCCAATGTCTCACTGGAGTTCTTGTCCTTGGAGTTTCCAAAGACAAAAGGCTCATATGCATATCGGAACGCCTGGGTAAGCAGCGCCAGCAGCATGGCAATCTTGCAGCATGCACCGTAAACACCCAGTTGCGCCTTACCCCAGAGCTTGTCTGTAACAATATGTGTGAAAGCAATCTTGTCAAACACCTGGTTCAGGATTCCTACCAGACCCAGCAGCAGTATAGGCCATGCGTATGCCAGCATGCGGCGAGCCAGCTGTTTGTCAAATCCGTAAGTGATGCCCTTAATTTCCTTGATGAAACCGAACGTTACGCAGAACGTGCACAGCAGATTGACAAAGAATATCAGGCCAACGCCATAGTTATACTTAATATATAAGGTCTCCAGTGCCGGGAACATGCCGAACATCTTGGGCATGAGCCAGAACACAAACACGTTGAGCAGCACGTTTGGGATTATGAACGCCATCTTGAGCGTCATGAACTTGATAGGACGGTGCTGCTGACGCAGACGGCTGAAGAGTATGGCCTGGAACGCATCCAGTCCGGCTATGATGATAAAACAACCTACGTACTCAGGATGCTCCGCGTATCCCAGCTTTGCTGATATGGAAGTGATAAAACAGAATGCCAGTACCATAAAAAGCAGACTTACGCCGCCTACCAGACGTAGTGCGGTGCTATAGACCATCTGCTCATTCTCTTCCTGTTTGCTGGCAAACCTGAAGAACGTGGTCTCCATTCCGAATGTGAGCAGCACAAACAGAAGCGCAGCCCAGGCGTACATCTCGGTCACAATACCGTAACCACCGCTCTCGGGTAAGATATAGTTGGTATGCAACGGAACCAGCAAATAGTTAAGGAACCTGCCTACTATGCTGCTTATACCGTAAATGGCCGTATCCTTGGCCAGTGTCGCCATCTTGCTGCCTGCCATATTTCTATATGTTTATGCTTTACTGCTATTTCAGAAGCTCAGCAATCTTCTTTTCCAGGTCATTACCGCGCAGATTGGTGGCGATGATCTTGCCGGTGCTTGCTTCGATAAGGAAGTTTGCCGGGATGGAGTTAATGCTGTACTGCTTGGCCACTTCATTGTCCCAGTACTTTACATCACTCACGTGAACCCAGTTCATATCGTTAACCTTGATGGCATTGAGCCAGGCGTCTTTTGAGCGGTCAAGCGATACTCCCAAGATCTGGAATCCCTTGTCAAAGTATTTGCTGTATGTCTCCTTGAGGAACGGAACCTCACGCATGCAGGGACCGCACCATGATGCCCAGAAATCCAGAAGCACATACTTGGTACCGGGAGTGGCAAGCACATCCTTTGATGAGATGACATTGCCGAACTGATCTGTCTGGCTGAACTCCATGTATTGTTTGCCGGCCGATGTGGCCAACCTCTTCTGATTGCGCTCATCAAGCTGTTTCCAAAGGTCAGTCTGGCGTATTTCCGGTTTGAATGCATCAAGCATTTTGCGTGTCAGGGCCGGATCCTGTTCATATGCCAGTTCCTTAAGGCATACCAGACCGAACAAATTGTCCTTATGTTTTTTTGCATTATCTGTGAGGTAAGAGTTCCACTTGCCGTCTACCTCTTCTATTATACCCTCCTCGCCTTCATGACTTTCATAATAATTGGTGAGTTCGATTGAAAACTCTTCCATTTCGGTAAGCAGATGGTTGGATTTGCTGCCGTCAACCTTGTACTGATCGTATTTGCCCAGTTTGACCATGGTAAGCAAAGTGCCAGGCTCAAGTATGACATTATAGCTGAGCGAAGCCTCGCGTGTGTTGCGGGCATCGGCTATATAGGCCAGGATAGGCTTTTCAATGAAACCGTGCATCTGAAAGGCTCCTTTCTCATCGACCGATGCGGAATCAATGACCTGATTTGAACTTATCAGATATAGGGTTTGAACATCCTTTTCTTTAATGGCACCATGCAGGTAATAGAAGTCAGACTTACTGTTGCACGATAACAGAGTAACGCCTGAAAGCAATAATAACAGGAAGTTTCTTTTCATATAAGGTTATGTGTTTTATTTAGGTCTCAAAGATAAGGAGTTAGTTTCAGATTAATGGTTTTTGGGGCTGCTTTTGAAACTAAACTAAAAAAATTCTCTCAAAATTGTTGCACGTAAAAAATCCAAACTCTATATTTGCAGCACAAACGAATTGAAAAGTCGCATACTTAGATTGTAAGAACAGTTCTAAGATGTGGCTTTTTTTGTTTGCCTTTTTAAAACTAATACTACTGTCAGTTAATGCTTAAACAGATCTTCATACTTAATACCTTGTTTGCGTCCTTTTCATCTCAGATTGCTCATTCTGAAATGGATAAAAGACCCAAGCCGGCCTGTGCAGAGAGGCCCGGTTTGGGTCTTATTTTGCGTGTCCATAAATTACTTTCATCTGCACTTCTGGTATCTTTTGGAAAACACACCCGTAACACGTTGAAAGACACAAAAGTCCCAGCTGTTCCGGCCATCCGTACCGGTCAGGACCTATCTCTTCTAGATTGCAAACAACAAGGTCCTGATCCGGACGGTTGGGAAACCATGAGAGATTGCCGACGGGCCGGAGAACAGGTAAGTTATCATGACAGCGCGACCCCTGCATGGTACGCTGTCATAAACTTATAAAGCCACGACCTGATGTTTAACCCAAAATCTGAATACCGCAAAAGACACAGCTTTGAAACCCACCAAATTACAATCAAACAAAGAATTACTAATTAATTAACAACATTATGAAAAAGAGAAATTTAATACTTGCCATTATGGCATTCACCTTAACCGTTTTCACCGTAGACTCCTTGAAAAAGGCGTTTATCTTTGATACCAGAATTGCTTATGCCGATCCGCAAATTACATATGTTTATGGAACAGACGGGAGCGAACATCTGGCGATTTGTAATTTCTACCCCAGAACACATGACTACGCAAATCCAAGTGAATGGAGTGCGGGAGCTAATGTGGATTGGGGAACTGTCAGAAGCAGATTTAACCTGTCCAAAAGAGCACTTAATTCATGTAGGGTAGTGGAAACCCATTGTGAACAAGATGATGATAATCTGTGTCCGTTATCCTTGACTGGAGCAGCAATTGTTACGCCGAGTGGTCAGGTTTATCAGTTATGGTCAAATCCTTTTTAATAACTGAAACAGTCTTATACGTTATGAAAAAGTATAAAAGACTCTTCTTTGTTATACTGGCTTTGATGATATCTCTGATATCAATAGATGCCTTTCGTAAAGCTTTTGTATTTGATACAAGAGTTGCGTATGCAGCGAATGAACCTACATATGGTTGGATAATGATTGACGACGTTGAAGTTCAGATTCAGTTTGAAACCACTCTGGCAAGCAATACTCTTTCTATAAAGGATTTTAACGAAATCTATGGTTACAATCTGGATTCAGGTTCATATGTTGTTGAACAATGGTGTAAACAACATGATAATTCTTTATGTCAGTTGAGATTTGTCGGCATCTTCCTGGTTGAAAATGGGTCAAGGACATTGTTACCTGTAATGCCGGTTAGTATGTATTATTGATTTCATATTTGGGGCTTCGGCCCCAAATATTTTAAATTTAGATAATTATGAAACAATTCGTTACGCTCTTTTTGCTTCTTTCATTCCTGATGTCCTGTTCAAGTAGAAAGGATAGTGAGTTATATACTTATAAAACAAAACAGATTATTGATTTGACAGATCAATCCGGTGGTTTCAATATTATAGACAAAATAGGGAACATTGATATCTTAAACCTTACAGTAGAAGAGAGTTGGGTTCATCTTAAATACCCTAGAATGGCGGTTTCCGATGATGGTTACTATTTCCTTTCGGATAGGACGTTTTTTCTGATAGGGTATGACCATGCCGGTAAACTGAAGTTTGCCAAGCAGATAAAGGGACGCGGTAGAGGGGAGACTATAGATGTGGGGAATATGTTTATGAGGAATGACACATTGATGATTTATGACAGAGTCTTAGGCAGATTGTTATGTTATACTGAAGACGGCAACTTCAGCTCTTTCTTGAATAGAACTGAAGTTAAAGCGGAAAAATTCTACAAGACCGACGAATGTTTTCTGGGACTATCGATTTTTTGTGATCATGAATTTGACAACCATTACTGTACCAAGTATGATAATGATGGTATATGTATAGACAACTACTTGACATTGCCGTCTCACTACATCGGTTTTGACTACACCGTGGGATATACTGACATGTCGTATCTGTATCATGACACTCTCAGATTTATGCTTCCACATGATTACACTCTTTTTTCTCTTACAGAAAACGGCCTGGATGCAACTTTCCGTTTTAAATCTAATCGTGAGATGCCAAGAGATTATTTTGATGGAATGACAAGTCTTGAAAAGATGAATCCCGAGGTTTATGCAAAAACATGGGCAGAAGGTTTTACCGGTTACTTCTCAGAAATGACAGAGACAGATAAATATCTGATGGTCAATTTTTCATCAGACAATCAGAATCAAATGATGCTGTATGATAAGAAGACAAATACGTATGGATTATTGTTAGGTCCGGATTCATTCTTTGAGGAATCAATGGTCTCGGAATTGACAACAGAAGACATATGGAAATACATTATGTTCTCATTTACAAGACTATGTGTTTATGACAACTCTGTTTATGGTTGCGCTTCATATGGCCTTTATAACATACTATCTAAGACGGAATCTCTTCATGATGAAAAAATCAAAGCCTTTTATGCTCAAGTAAAGTACTTTGTTGAAACTCAGAAAATTGAACAAGGTGATATGTTCTTTTTCAAAATGAGTCTTCTATAAAACAGTGATGATATGAATAGATTAATAATGAGGCTCTTGTTTTGTCTGACATTTATTTCAGTGTACCTTTCATCATGTAATTACGGTAACAAAGGGCAAGGAATAGAAGGTAATAAACTGGATTGCGACAGCATGCTACTGTTTAAGAACCGGGAGTATTATTTAGTAAGTGACACTATTTTCAAGGGCGTATCCGTCTTGTTGTGGATTGATTCGACCAAGTGCTCCCAATGTGAATTGGAACGTCTTAGTAATTATGATTCCTTTAACAGCCTTTGCCAAACAACAATGGGAAAGGAATGCAGTCTGAGGGTCGTAATATCTCTCTCGGAACTATATGGCATTGGATATTTAATTAATGATGTCAAATACCTGAACCATTCGTTTGATGTAATGATTGATTACAAAAACAGATTTACTTCCTTCTTCAATTGCAATGACAGATTGCTTTTAGTGCTCAAGGATGGGCGCGTCCTGAAGTATTATCGTATGGAAAATACGGAAGGGGATGCTTACAGGATGAAGGAATGTCTGGATTATTTAAAGCAGATGTATGAAGAGCAGTATGATCACCATGATAAAAAACACGGATCCCGGTAATAAGAATAAGTGGTATGTTTCAATAGACTTTGTCGTTTTATTACTGATAATACTGGTGCTGACATGCCAATACCGGCATGGAAACTACACCTCCGTACCAGACTTTCTGCAGGATATAAGACTAAGGAACGCCATACTGATCTTTTTCTATTATTCCTTGTCACGGCTGGCATTCGGTTTTTTCAAAAAAGAGTCATATGTGATAACTCTTCTCCTGCTACTGATAGTTTCATTCAGGGAGGCGTATTTCGGCATCCTGCAATTGTTTAAGGGAGCTCAGTGTCCGGTCGGAACGATGCTTAATCCCAACCTTTTTGCCTGTCTGCTTTCAATTATCTGCAGTATACTTGTCGTTTTAATCTTCAAGCTGAAAAGCAGGCTCCTTAAAGCCCTGATATATGTCATTGTCGGGGCATTTGCGGTGTTGATGATTTATTCAAAGAGTCGTTTGGCTTTGCTGTCAGTGATTGTGCCTTTGATGTGTTTTTTGAGCCTGAATCCACGTTTTTCAGGTTTCATAAAGAAGCACGTATTTACAATTTCCGTAGTGCTGATGGCGTTGTTCGCAGCTCTATATTTTTGGAAAAAGCCATCGGCCGACGGGCGTTTGTACATGGCCAGGATTGCCGCGAAGATTATAGTCCGCAATGATATCTGGGGGATGGGGATGGACAGTTATGCCGGAGCGTTCGGCGATGAACAGTACCGATACTTCAGTGATGATTGTGACAATGCGGATATAAACACTCTTGTCAGTTTGGATAAAGGAGACAGTAAATATGCCTGTGCTCCATTGACTGCTTTCAATGAGTTTCTCAGGATCGGGGTCGAATATGGTCTGATAACGATGTTGCTTGCCTTATATGTTTCTATCCGAGGTATTATTCTGCTTATAAGGAGCGGAAACCCTCTCGGGTATGGTTTGTTGTCTTTGTTCGTCATTGCACAATTCTCATACCCTCACTGTTATCCTGTATATTGTCTGCTGCTTTCCGTTTTAATGGGAGCTGCAGGAAGTCTGGATAAACGGGAGACAAAGACCGGACTCAGTTGTGTTCCCTGGATTGTCAACTCTGTTGAGATGCTTCTGCTGGGAGCAGTGCTGTTTCTTGAATTACCCCAGATAGAACAGAAGAATGCACTTGCAAAAAAGGAAAATGATATAGCTTTCTTTTTCAGGAACCAGGAATATCGGGCTGTGTGTGATTATTGCGAGGAATTGGGTGATATGAGATTGTTCAGTTTTAATTTGTTGTATGAGTATGGCGTTTCACTAAGTATGACAGGACAATATGAGAAGAGCGACTCAGTATTGAGAGTGTGTGCATCCCGCTGCTGCAATCCTGAGCTCTGGCATGAAATAGGTCATAATTATGTCCGAAGCGGCAACTATGATAAGGCGGAGCAATCCTATATCAGATCTTTTCTGATGGTTCCGAACAGAATGACTCCACTACTTTACCTCGCACAATTATATCATAACACAGGCGACAAAGAGAAACTGGAAATAATAGCTTCTTATGCTGATTCTTTTGAACCTAAGGTTCCGTCATATACGACTCAGGAGTATCATGATATGATATTGAAAATGGCCTATGAGGAATGATGGTATGAAAAAATACTTCTATGTATTCGTGGTATTGTTGTCCTGTGTCTTTATGAGAATGGCATTTATAGATACATACACTATAGTCACACCCTCAATGGCTCCTACAATACAGCCCGGTGACAGGGTGAATGCCATCAAGCTGAAACTGTTTACAAGAAAGATCAGGCCTAATGATATCATATTCTTCTATAAACCGGTAGAGTCCGATAAGTCCGAAGTTTATTGCAAACGGGTACTTGGATGCCCGGGTGACAGGATAGGGGCGGTTGACGGTCATTACTGGAACGATAAGTATCTCAAACCTGTAGGGGTGATTGAGGAGCAGGAGAGACTGAGATGGATGTTCGACGGCTTTTTCAAAATGACGAACAGCTTCGAGGTCATTCCTTTTACAGAACCCGATTGGAATATAAAGAACTGGGGACCTGTAGTTGTGCCGGCCAAGGGGTTTACCGCAAGTCTTGACATCTTTACCCGTGAGTTATACCGTAAGGTAATAGAGAATGAGACTGGTGAGCCATTGGATGAAACCTTGAAGGAGTATACTTTCTGTAAGGATTATTACTTCGCGGTTGGTGATAATGTTATGTCGTCATTTGACTCCCGATACTGGGGATTCATCCCTGAGGATTACATTATCGGAATTGTGGTAGGCAAGAGGTTTCGGAACAAATAAATAGTTACTTTTGCGAAGACTAACAGAGTAACTATGAGACTTATTCTTAAGAAACGCTTTCTATTGGTGGCATTATACCTGTTTTGCTTTATTCCTTTGGCTTTTTCACAGTCGGCTCATGCTCTTTACATGAAGGATGGCAGTAGAGTAATAGGACAGGTCCTGGAGGTGGATTCGGTCCACAGACATGTCAAGGTCCTTCTTGTGGACGGCACCAGGCTTCTGGTTCCCCAAAGCAGTGTTAAGGAGATAGACTGGTCTTATGTCATAAGGAAGACAGCTCCCGGCGCCATTTACAGATATGGAGATTCGTTCCGTTGGAAGTATAATGACACGGAATTGTCCGATAAGAACTATGAGAAATACTTTGATGATGATCTTTATCATAACTATGTAACCGGCAGTAACATGTTCAACCTGGGCGGAGCCGGCCTGCTTTATGGTATCACCTGCGCGGTTATGACTGTATTGAGTTTTGATACTAAGGCCGATCATCAGAGCGCGGCATTCTTTGCATATGCTGGCGGCGCTGTCGTACTTACCGGTGCGGGCATTGTCTTAACCAAAAAAGGAAAGGCCCGTCTTGACGGGGTGGAGCGGACATTCAACAGCCGGAATGCTGCCGATAACGAGACTTCATTCTCATCAAAAAACAAAAGCTTCATGCAACTGAATCCGTCAGTTCTTATGACGGCACAGAGGGACATGGGTCTTGGAGCTACGTTAAGCTTTTCTTTCTAAGCGGTCGTAGGTGGTACCAAAGACGGTTATCAGGCCGTTCTTGGAGAACCCATTCTTGAGATACAGTCTGTAGGCGGTGTCATTCTCAGGGTCTACAGCTATGGTTGCCAGTGGAATTCCTGCTTCTTTCTGAAGCCGGAACATCTCCTGTATTAAGGCCGATGCTATTCCCCTGCCTTGGAACTCGGGCATGACGGCCAGTGAGTCAAGGTAGAACTCTCCGGCGCAGGCTTCATCATCCATCGAGTGGTAGTCATCACCTACGTACATGCGTATCATTGGGAATGTTATGTCACGCATCTGGCGGTATCGGGCCCCATCGTATGCGACCATCAAGCCGGCGGGAACGCCGTCGCATAGCGCGATTGTGGCGTTCCTCCAGCTGTACAGGGTATCTTCACGACTGCTTATTCCGGCCAGATGCTCAATGTGCTGTTCATCGGTCTCCTCAATATGCAGGGCACGCAGAACGTTCTCGGCAATGAAACGGGCATCGGCCGCCGTCGCTTTTCGTATTGTTATTCTCATTTCTTGCTTTGCAGGTATGCCTTGAAGAAGCGTCCCTGGGTAGTTGGGGTGAAATCCCAGTCGCTTATGAGCATGGGTGCCCAACTGGTGTCGAAGCACCATACGGTGAATGATATGCCTTTGTCCTCAAAGTACTTGGTTATGTGCTCTCCGTATACATCGGTCGACATTACGGGAACGTGGGCGCCGGGCTCATCCTCCAGACAGAAACCTATCTCGGTGCAGATGACGGGGTAGGTATCGGCCACGTAACCGAAATCCTTTTCCCACTGCTCCTCCCATGGCTCAGAGCGTTTCATGGGATAGGGGTGCGATACGTATGCAACGTTCTCCCGTGCTATGGGTTCGGAGGCTACGGGGGTCAGGTCATAGGCCCAGTTGAAACCGGCGCAAAGGCAGACGGCCTTGGGGTTGTATGCGCGGATGGTGTCAATGATCTGCTCCTGCAGTTCTTTCCACTCTGTCCAGGTGCAATGTCCGGTGCCTGTGACGGTGGGCTCGTTGAACAGTTCATACAGTGCCACGGTGGGTTCATCCTTGTAGCGCTGGGCAACGGTGCGCCAGAACCTGAAGGTCTCGGCCTTGGTGGTGTTGTACATGGCCGATGTGTAGCGCTCCTCCTTGAGGTTGCCTATTGAATGCCAGTCCATGATCACGTACATGCCGTGCTGTTTGGCCCACTCGATGCCCTGGTCCATAGCCTGGAATGTGGGGTCCCAGCCCATAGCATTTATGTTCTGCGGATGTACGGCAAAGCGTACTACGTTGGCGCCCCAATCGGCTGCCTCGGCAAAATAACGCTCGTTCCACTGACGTTCACGTACCAGTTTGACGGGGTCCGAGAAGCAGAGTCCGCGGAATACTATCTCCTTGCCGTCGGGACCTATGAATTTGTTACCGTTTACTTTCACCCAGCGGTTATCTGCCGAGCATGACTGCATGACTGTAAGTACCAATACAGCCAGGATACTAAGGAATGTGGATTTTCTCATAAACGTTGATTAGCAGGTTTTA
>DBYT01000038.1:16779-30277 GCA_002309915.1 Bacteroidales bacterium UBA1179
AATGCAACGCGGATTGCTTGGAGTGGGCTGGGACCGGGGCATACATTTGCAGCAGAAACGATAAAACTCACGGATATGAAAAAAAAGGTTTTTGCATGTGCTATGTTGCTGGGAACTGTTATTGCAATGGCTCAGGAAAAGCAGTCAATAACAATCCAGGTTGAGGATGTGGAGATAGCCAAGGATTGTCTTCCTGTAAAAACTGGCGCTGACCTGGGTCGCAAGTGGGCTGATGGAGGTCCTTATCTGGGCTCCAGTTTTGCCGACAAGTCACTGGTTGATGGTGATGAAAATGCATTCTTCTCGATGGTATGTCTGGCATATGCCCAGCATCGGCCAATAGTCCTGTCACCCGATATCATGTGGATTTTAATCTGCAACGGATACTCTCAGTATGTAAACCGTGATCCGGAAAAGTTCCGTCAGTATCTGGTAGGCCATGAGGGAAAAGAGACGCTTATGATAAAGACTACCCTCGAAACGACTACGGCGCAGAAGGTTGAGAAATTTGCAGAATTGATTGCAAAGGAGACCAAAGGTGATGTCGCCGAACTCATGACCTGTAACTTCTCTACAACAGGAATGATAGAGAGGATGGTATCACAGATTACACTTATGGAGACAGTAAAGGAGTACTTTGATTTCCTGGAGGGTCTTGTGGGGTGTGGCATTCCCAGCGTAACGCTTGAGGGTACTCCCGATGATTGGCGCCTTCTGCGTGAAAAGACCAGGAAGCTGGGTGAATTCGGAGTAAAGACATGGACAGATAAGTTGGACCCCATTCTCAATGAGTTTGTCCTGGCAGCCGAAGGTCAGATTAACCTTGATTTCTGGTTTGATATGGCCATTAAGGGCCGCCCCTGGAACTTCCATCTTAAAGGCGGCGGAGGCGGATGCTTCGGTCCTTCATATGGTCCGACTCTGTTTACCGGATGGTTCCTGGAATTCATTCCTTTTGATGATAGGGGAGAGCGTCCGTCTGCTATACCTTATGGACATAAACTGCCTCCACTTATGACAAGTGTTCCCATCATTCAATATGTTGAGGATGATATGGGTAACTGCATCGGTATAAACGCTTTGGATCTTCGCGGAGGAATAGTAGGCCTGGCACAGGACAAAGAGACAAAGGCATTGCGCCCCGAAATAGGCTGGCTGGTAAGGAATGATCCAAAAAATGATTATGATGAGACCGATGTCCGCGCCAAGATTCAGCTGGCCAAGACCATGGGCGATGGTGACGTGGTGATAAAAGAAGAGATTAAGCGCATAAATCCTGACACCATACCAATGGTTCGGGTTTCAGGTAAGGAACCAAAAGCCGGCGATATAATCTATGGCACGGTTCAGGACGCCGAAGGGCTCATGATGATGGTTAACATAACTGAGAGGGATGCAACGGAACGAATTGTAGCACATTGCATTACCGATATTGAAGGCAATTTCTCCTTTAAACTGGTCAATCCGGCTGATTATCTGGAAATAACATATGTGGGATATGAAAAGATAAAGACAGGTTTTACTGGCACGCAGTTTACAATAACAATGGTAGTAAATGAAGATCTGCCAAGAGTGGAAATTGTAAGTGATCGTGTTCAAGAAACTTCCGTTATGCCTATTCCTTTGCGTGAAGTAATCTTCCATTCTGGTGATTGATAAATAGGTTTGTTGAAAAGTAGTACCATTGGGGTCTGTCCCCAATGGTACTCTTTTTGTATCTTCGCAAATAATAATGTACAGGCGCGTATGGTACTTAACTGGATCTGGATCTCATTCTTTCTTATTGCTTTTGTGGTGGCTGTGATACAGCTTTGCATGGGTAATGCAGGCGTATTCCAGGATATCATGGACTCTACGTTCTCATCGGCCAAGACGGGCTTTGAGATTTCGCTGGGCTTGACCGGCGTGTTGTCCCTCTGGCTGGGTATCATGAAGATTGGTGAGAAGGGCGGACTGGTGAATACTTTCGCCCGATGGCTGAGCCCCGTGTTCTCACGCCTGTTCCCGGACCTGCCCAAGAACGATCCCGCTTACGGACATATCTTTATGAACGTTGCAGCCAATATGCTGGGTCTGGACAATGCAGCAACTCCTATGGGCCTTAAGGCGATGGAGCGCATGCAGGAACTCAACAAGACCAAGGATGTGGCATCCAATCCAATGATTATGTTCCTGGTGCTCAATACATCGGGCCTGACGATCATTCCGGTAAGCGTTCTGGTGTACCGTGCACAGATGGGTGCCGCACAGCCGGCCGATGTATTCATCCCTATACTGTTGGCTACGTTCTTCTCGACGCTGGTGGGCCTGCTGGTTACCTGCTTTATCCAGAAGATACGGTTTGACAAGGTGCTGATTGGGTTTGTGGGCGGACTGAGCGTAATCGTTGCCCTGATTATCTGGGGATTCTCGCAGCTTCCGGCAGTAAAGATCGGACCGGTCTCCACATCGGTTGCCAACATCATACTGTTCGTGGTGATAATAGGGTTCATCATATCGGGCGTCAAGGCCAAGATAAATGTCTATGAGGCGTTTGTTGAGGGAGCCAAGGACGGCTTCACGACAGCGGTCAAGATCATACCTTACCTGATTGCAATCCTTGTGGGCATCGGCGTGTTCCGTGCATCGGGCGCCATGGATGCCGTTGTGAACGGAGTGGCCTGGTGTGCCGATAAGTGCGGACTGGACACCCAGTTCGTGGGTGCTTTGCCTACGGCGCTGATGAAACCTCTTTCAGGCGGCGGCGCACGCGGTCTTATGATCGATGCCATGACCACATACGGGGCCGATTCGTTCACGGGACGTCTGGCCTGCCTGTTCCAGGGCTCGACCGATACCACGTTCTACATCCTGGCGGTTTACTTTGGCAGTGTGAACATCAAGAACACACGTCACGCTGTGGGCTGCGGCCTTCTGGCCGATCTGGCGGGTATAGTGGCCGCCATATTCCTGGCTTATCTGTTCTTTGCATAAACTTTAATAACTATGATATCATTTCTGACTGAAAACATAAAGATGCCCAAGCTGGACCGTAAGGCTGTCAGGGCATGGATTACTGAAGTGGCTGCCTCTTATGAGGGCAGGAAGGTGGGTAACCTGAACTATATCTTCTGTAACGATGACCGTATCCTGGAGGTGAACAAGGAGTTCCTTGGACATGACTACTATACGGATATCATAACCTTTGACTACAGTGAGCCGGGGCAGGTGAGCGGTGATATGTTCATCAGTCTGGACACGGTTTTGAGTAACAGTTCCAAGTATCATACGTCTTATGAGAAAGAACTGATGAGAGTAATCATTCACGGGGTGCTGCATCTGTGCGGCATCAACGACAAGGGACCGGGTGAGCGTGCCGTCATGGAGGCTGCCGAGGAGAGGGCCCTTGATATGTGGTATAAGAAATAAAACTGACCGGATGAGAAAAAAAATATTGTCTGCAGTGCTGTTGCTGGCAGGTGCATATGCGGGCGTATCGGCCCAGAGCCGTCTGACTGATGCCGATACACGTCTGCTTGACGAGTGCCGTACCGTGTTTACGCAAGGTGACTACGGCGCTGCCGGTTCGCTGCTTGACGAGTGGGTCAAACTGACTCAGACCAGGAAACAGGAACTGACCGAGGAGATTGAGTACATGAAGGTGGTGATTGCAGCCGAGCGTGATCTGAGCACCGCGATGCCTGCCATTCAGATATTCATGTCCAGGTATCCCGGCTCGATGTACAACAACCGGATGCTTGCCCTGATGGGATCGTCACATTTTGTTCTGCACGAGTACCGGGATGCCATAGAATGCTTTGACGAGTGTGACCCGCTGCTTCTGGACGGCAAGGACTGCCAGCGTATGGTACGCCACAATGCGATAGCCCTGTTCCGATGCGGACGCGCCCAGGAGGGTTACCTCCAGTTGAGCATACTGGCCCGTCTGGTTGAGGAGCCGGATCAGGATGAGGACATAGTTTTCTACCGCGCATATTACGATTATGTGAGCGGCCGCAGCGCCGATGCCAGGACAGGATTTGAGAATTCACTTGAAACCCGACATGATGATGAGGCCCGTCTCTATCTGGCCGAAATGTCCCTTAACCAGGGAGACGGTATGACAGAGGCCTACAATACCGCGGGTGAACTGGTGGCAACCACTGAGGATCCTTATATCGAGGCCGAGGCCGAGCGTATCCTGGGTGAGTACTGGTACCGCAAGGGTGAATATGCCAAGGCCGTTGACCTGCTGACCAGTTATATGGCCATCGGTCAGAGCCAGGATGTACGTCATGACACCTATCTGCTGGGTATGTCAGAGTTCCAGACAGGCGATATGGACGGAGCCATAGAGCATCTGACCAGAGTTGTGGCCGATGACGACGCTGTCACCCAGAACGCCCTGCTCCATATAGGACTTGCCAGGCTTAAAAAGGGAGACAAGAATAACGCCCGCCTGGCGTTTGAGCGTGCATCGAACATCCCGGGCAGACCGGATGTCAGGGAACAGGCCCTTTACAACTACGCAATGGTAATACATGAGACATCATACTCACCGTTTGCCGAGTCGGTTACATCAATGGAGCGTTTCCTCAACGAGTATCCCAAGTCGACCTATGCCGATAGGGTAAGCAGCTACCTGGTTGATGTCTACTTGAACACCACCAGCTATGATGCCGCGCTGGCATCGATAGCCAAGATACAGAATCCCGGAGCATCCATCCTGGCAGCCAAGATGCAGCTTCTCTACAAGAAGGCCATGGATGATTTGGCAGCAGGCAATTATGATGACGTACCCTCAATACTGACCGATGTCATAGCATTGGAGCGTTATGACAAAAAGACCGCCAACGAGGCACTCTTCTGGCGCGGTGAGTGCTACTACCGAATGGGTCAGACAGACCGTGCCGAGGCCGATTACAGCCGATACCTGGCACTTAAAGGAAGCGCTGTGACACACAGCAGCGCCCTTGCCAACTACGGTCTGGGTTACATCTACTACAACAGGCAGGAATACACCAAAAGCGGCAAGGCATTCACCAGAGTACTGGAGTCTTCACGTCAGGCCGGTCTGGAGAATGAAATCATAGCCGATGCTGCCTTGCGTGCGGGTGACTGCATGTTCTACGGCCGTCAGTATGACAAGGCCAAGGAGTATTACGGAACAGCCATCAACCTTGTCCCCGCAACAGGTGACTATGCCCTCTATCAGACAGGACTGGTCAACGGACTGCAGCGCAACTACCGCCAGAAGATACTTGACCTGGACAAACTGACCGTAAACTATCCGCAGTCTCCCTATGTGCCGTCGGCCCTTTATGAGGAGGGACGCGCATATCAGCAGACAGACCAGCCCGAGCAGGCTGTAGCGGTATTCAACAGGATCATCACTGAGTATCCGGGTACGGACCTGGCACGCAAGGCATCGGCCGAAGTGGCCCTTATCTACTACCAGACCGATAAGTATGACCTGGCAATAGCCGCCTACAAGGATGTCATAGCACGCTATCCGGGCAGTGATGAGGCCCGTACGGCACTTGTGGACCTTAAGTCCATCTATGTGGAGAAGGGCGATATCAACACCTATCTTACCTATACTGAAACAGTACAGGGCGCCACTCCCATAGCAGTGAGCGAGCGTGACTCTCTTACCTACACGGCCGCCGAGGGCCTGTTCAGTCGTGGACAGAAAGCCGATGCCAAGGCCCGTTTCAAGGAGTATCTTGAGCAGTATCCGGGCGGCGCCTTTGCAGCCAATGCATGGTACTATCAGGGACTTATTCTTGAAGAGGAGAATGACTACGAATCAGCATATGAAAGCTTTATGCACAGTGCCTCATATGAGAGCAGCCGATTCTGCGAGAGCGCTCTTGATCACGCCTCATCGATGGCCTGGGCAGTAGGTGACTGGGAGACGGCGATGGATACCTATATCCGTCTTTATTCCAAGACCACCAATGCCGACCGTCAGCGCACAAGCCTGTTCCGTATAGTCAGCAGCGCCGGTCAGATCAGTGAGAATGATGCGGTACTTATGTATGCCGACAAGGCCCTGCAGACTCAACTCACTGCCGAGCAGAAGAATGAAGTCACATACTGGAAGGCCCAGGCTCTGCTTGAGGGAGGAAAACGACAGGAGGCCCGTCCGCTGTTTGAGGAACTCTCCAAGGATACCCGTTCCAGGTTCGGAGCCGAGTCTGACTATCTGCTCAGCCAGCTCCTGTTTGACAGCGGTGACGTGGAGGGTGCCGAGAAGGTGATAATGGATTTCATACAGGAGGGTACACCCCATATGTACTGGCTGGCACGCAGCTTCATACTGCTCAGTGACATCTATAAGTCCCAGGGTAAGGATGTCGAGGCGCGTCAGTATCTGCTCTCACTCAAATCCAACTACACTGAGGATGATGACATAGCTGATATGATTGCCAAACGACTTGAAGAATGACCGTTATGAAAAGATATATACTTCCGGTCCTTATGACCGTAATATGCTGGGGCGGAGTAAACGCACAGACAGATGTGCTCCCCTCCAGATCACTCACCATCGAGGGTTCTTACAACCCTTCCATGTCGGACCAGGGTAAGATAATGCCTGTGCCCGAGCGTCCCAAGACCGAGCGCCAGGCCGCAACAGTCAGTTACCGTACCGAGGCCAACCCGCATCAGGGTTATGAGCGCACTCCCATGGGCGTGTTCGGTGAGCAGTCCGATGATATCAAGGAAGACAGCTACTATGGCCTGATACGTCTGGGTTACGGACTGAGAAACGTTACTGACGGACTTCTTGATGCCGGATGGAAGATATCAGACAGAGACCTGCTTACCATATCCGGACTCATGGACGGATGGTCCACCAAACCCGACGGACAGTGGAAATCCAAGATGTTCAACTCAGACCTCAAGCTCGAGTACTCACACCGTTTCGACAGCCTGACCGTGGGCCTGTACGGCGCCTACGGGCACTCCGGTTTCAACTATCGTGAGGGTAAGGATACCACCGCCGCAATGCTTGCCTCAAGTGATCTTGGCGTTGGTATAAACAGGGCCGAAGCAGGACTGTGGCTCAACGGAGAACTGCGTAAGGTTGACTGGTACCTGAGCGCAGGCATGCAATGGTACACCCGCAAGGGACTCAACCTTAACGGTACCGATCTGACCGGCAGTGAGCGTCTGCTGCGTATTGATGCCGGTGCGGAACTCCCGCTGTTTGGCGGAACAGCCGGACTTGATTACCGTCAGAAAACAGCCTCATATGACTGGACCGGACTGTACGGAGCCAACTACGGCAACTTTACCACATTAACCCTGTCTCCTTACTGGAAGATTACCTGGCGTGACATTGAGACCCGTCTGGGACTCAACATGGATATCCGTACCGGAGCCGGAAACAAGTTCCTGCTCTCACCCATGGTAACCGCCCGGTACAATGTCAACGAACAGATCAAGGTGTTTGCCGGAGTGACAGGCGGAATCAAGGATAACAGCATGCGTACCCTTGCCGGTATCTCACCCTACTGGTCAGAGGTGAACCGTATCAGAGACGGATATGAACTTATGAACGCCTCAATAGGAGCATCCTACTCGCAGGGCTCATGGCTCACACTCTCACTGCGTGGCGGTTACCGTCATACCATCGACGAACTGTTCCAGACCGTACAGGACAGCCTCATTATAACATCACAACTTAAACAGGAGGGATGTGACGTGTTTTATGCCCGTCTGGATGCCGATATGCAGTTTGCCGACAGGGCACAGGTCAAGATGGACCTGACCTGCAACGGCTATACCGGAAAGTACTCGGACGGCATACTGGCACTCAAACCTGTACTTGAAGGTTCACTGTTCGGAAAGGTCAATATCATCCCTGGTCTGGATGCCATGCTCACCTACCGTGCCATGGTGTTCGGCAAGGTTGACGGAAATAGAATGCCTATGATAAATGACTTGGCTCTGACGTTTGATTATGACTTCCGTCCCAACCTCTCATTCTACCTGACCGGTAACCGTCTGGCAGGAGGAAACTACTACTATTACGCAGGCTATCGCGCCATCAAGCCCTCGGTGCTTGCAGGCCTCACTTACAGGTTCTGACTTTTTATTAATATTTATATTAATAAGGTGGACGGAGATAATTTTTTATGTCTGTCCACCTTTTCTATATGTTTTTTTTGTTCTACTTTTGCCGCGCCTTTAGGGGCGTCAATACTAATATAAGAATATCATGCAGAAGAATCTGGTAATTGTGGAGTCTCCGGCCAAGGCCAAGACAATCGAGAAGTTTCTGGGAGCCGATTACAAAGTGATGTCAAGTTACGGACATATCTGTGACCTGAAGAAAAAGGACCTGAGCATCAACATTGATACGTTTGAACCTATATATGAAATACCTTCGGACAAGAAGAAGGTGGTAAGTGAACTCAAGGAGGCAGCCAAGAAGGCCGAAATGGTATGGCTGGCATCCGATGAGGACCGCGAGGGAGAGGCCATCAGCTGGCATCTGTTCGAGACCCTGGGTCTCAAACCTGAGAAGACCAAGCGTATCGTATTCCACGAGATAACAAAGAACGCCATACTGCACGCCATAGAGACCCCGCGTGACATAGATACCAATCTGGTATATGCACAGCAGGCACGCCGCGTGCTGGACCGTATAGTAGGTTTCAAGCTTTCACCCATTCTTTGGCGCAAGGTAAAGCCCGCCCTTTCGGCAGGTCGTGTACAGTCAGTAGCAGTACGTCTGATTGTGGAGCGTGAGCGTGAAATCAAGGACTTTGTTCCCGAGGCATCATACAGGGTAGTGGCAATATTCCGTCTTGAGGGCGCTAACGGCCAGGTACAGGATGTACGCGCCGATTACAGTGAGCGTTTCAAGACCAAGAAAGAGGCTTATGCCTTCCTTGAGAAGTGCAAGGGTGCCGATTTCAAGGTAAAGGATATCACCACCAAGCCGCTCAGAAAACTGCCTGCACCTCCGTTCACTACATCAACCATGCAGCAGGAGGCAACACGTAAGTTCGGATTCACCGTAATGCAGACCATGATGCTTGCACAGCGTCTGTATGAGTCAGGTAAGATCACGTACATGCGTACCGACTCAGTAAACCTGTCAACCCTCTGCATAGACTCATGCCGCAAGGCCATCACCGAGTCCATGGGCGAGGAGTACGTAAAGAGCCGTCAGTACACACAGAAGGCCAAAGGTGCTCAGGAGGCACACGAGGCTATCCGTCCTACCTACATGGACAACCAGACAATTGACGGTACCGCCCCTGAGAAGCGCCTTTACGAGCTTATCTGGAAGCGCACCATCGCATCCCAGATGGCCGATGCCGAAATCGAGAAGACAACGGTATCAATTACCGCACCCAAGTTGGACGGCGAGTTCACCGTAACCGGCGAGACAGTCAAGTTTGACGGTTTCCTGCGCGTTTACCGCGAGAGCCGTGACGATGATTCAAATGATTCACAGGAGACACAGGGTCTGCCCGAGTTCAAGAAGGGCCAGGCACTGGAGTTCAGCCAGATATCAGCTTTTGAGCGTTTCACCCAGCATCCTCAGCGTTTCAACGAGGCTGCCCTGGTACACAAGATGGAGGAGCTTGGTATAGGCCGTCCTTCTACATACGCTCCTACAATCGGTACCATCCAGCAGCGTGAGTATGTACTGCGTGAGGATATTGAGGGAACCAAGCGTGAGTGTGACACACTCCGTCTGGAGAACGGTGAGATCAAGGAGCAGACCATTACCGAGGTTTACGGCACCGAGAAGTCAAAACTGGTACCCACCGATATAGGTATGGTTGTAAACGACTTCCTGATTGAGTACTTCCCCGACATCATGAACTACAACTTCACCGCTCAGGTAGAGAAGGAGTTCGATGATATAGCCGATGGCGACAAGCAGTGGAAGAGTGTTATCAGCACTTTCTATGACAAGTTCAGCCCGGCAGTAAACAATGCCATGACCCTTAAGAATGAGCATAAGGTAGGTGAGCGCATACTGGGTAACGATCCCATATCGGGCAAACCTGTATCGGTCAAGATAGGCCGTTACGGTCCCATTGTCCAGATAGGCAGTGCCGAGGATGATGACAAACCCCGCTTTGCACAGATGAAGAAGGGCCAGACCATTGAGACCATCACTCTTGACGAGGCTCTTGAGTTGTTCCGCCTGCCGCGTACACTTGGTGAGTTTGAGGGAAGTGAGGTTACCATCGGCACAGGAAGGTTCGGACCTTACATCCGTCATGACAAGTTCTATGTGTCACTGACCGGTGTGGCTGATCCTCTGACCATCACATTCGAGGAGGCTGTACACCTTATTCAGAGCAAGCGTGAAAGTGAGTCAAAGAAGGTACTCAAGTCATTCCCCGGCAATCCGGATATGGAGGTGATGAACGGCCGTTACGGTGCCTACATCGCTTATCAGGGAAGCAATTACAAGATTCCCAGAAACATGGATCCCACCACTCTGACCGAGGAGGAGTGCCAGGATATCATCAAGCGCCAGATTGAGAAGACCGGACAGGCTCCCAAGCGCCGCATATTCAAGACCAAGAAATGATAAGGGTATTCCTTATGGGCTTTATGGGGGCTGGCAAGACCACCCTCGGCAAGGCCTTGGCTAAGGACCTGGATGTCTCGTTCATAGACCTGGACCAGTATATAGAGCGCAGGTATATGAAGAGCGTAAGCCAGATATTCGCCACGCGTGGCGAGCAGGGATTCCGCGAGATAGAAAGCCGTATGCTGCGTGAGGTAGGCGATTTCGATGACGTGATAGTATCATGCGGAGGCTCCACACCGCTCATCGGTGATAATATGGACTACATGCTGCAGCATGGACAGACCGTCTATCTGAAATGTGACAACGACACTCTTCTGCGCCGTCTTAAGGTGGCCCGTTCACAGCGTCCGCTGATTGCATCCAAGACCGATGAGCAGCTGGCCGATTTCATCGAAAGCGAGACCAGACGCCGCGAGCCCGGATACCTGAGAGCCCAGTACATCTGTCCCGGAGACCGTCTGGAGTCACGTGACCAGATATCGGACACAATTACATATTTGAAACAACTGTTGGACCTTAAGAAAGATTGACCATATATGAAAAAGTCACTTGTCATTGTAAAGGTGGGCGGCAAGATAGTTGAGCAGCCCGAGACTCTGGAGCGTCTGCTCAAGGATTTCAAGGCTATTCCCGGTGCCAAACTGCTGGTACACGGAGGCGGCCGTTCGGCCACTGCCATGGCGAGCCGTCTGGGCATAGAGAGCAAGATGGTGGACGGACGCCGTATCACCGATGCCGATATGCTTGACGTGGTGACTATGGTCTATGGAGGTCTGGTAAACAAGAATATCGTTGCCAAACTGCAGGCCGAGGGCATCAACGCCATAGGTCTTACAGGTACCGACTGCAACGTTATGCAGTCCGATAAGCGTCCCGTCAAGGATATAGACTACGGCTTTGTGGGTGATGTGAAGGCTGTCAATGCCGAGTTCCTGGCAAGCCTGATAGAGAAGGGTGTAGTTCCTGTCCTGGCTCCGCTTACACATGACGGTAAGGGCCAGCTCCTGAACACCAATGCCGATACCATTGCCGGTGAGGCAGCCAAGGCTTTGGCGTCATACTTCAAGGTAACCCTGATTTTCTGCTTCGAGAAGCCGGGTGTGCTGCTGCATGAGGATGATGACAACAGTGTTATTCCCTATATCTCATACTACGATTTCCCGCGTCTGGTACAGGATGGCACCATAAGCGGCGGCATGATTCCCAAGATCCAGAATGCGTTCAACGCACTGCAGGCCGGAGTATCATCGGTCCTTATTACCAAGGCCGAATCACTGGACAAGCTCACCGGCACCACTATCGCTCTGTGATTCTTCCACAGCTGCGGCTTTCTGGAGTTCCTGCTCTTTCTTGATTTTGGCGTAGTATCTGTTGATCCAGATACATGATACTACGCAGATGAGAGTGAATGATATGAGCAGTATCACGCCCAATGTGCTGTTCAGACTAAACTCTCCTTCTCCTTCAGTGCCTACACTCATCAATACGAATGATATCGTGTTGTTGATTATGTGAATGCAGATAGGAACAAGCAGGCTTCCTGTCTTGCAGTATATCCAACCAAGGAATATGCCGGCCGGCATGGCGAATACAATCTGAACGGGATTGATATGAATGATTGCGAACAGGGCTGATGAAATGATTATACCCCACCACATGCTCTTGGTAGCCTTGGCCATCTCCTTGAGAATGACGCGACGCATTATCATCTCCTCCATTATTGGGCCTACAATGCCTATGCCCAGGAATCCGGTTAATGTTCCTGCCATAGCCTGGAACTGCTCCTCAAGGGTGTTTGGTATTTCAAACTGTGAAGACACAAGTTCAACGGCATACATTCCGCTCATGGCGAATACTATTGAGATAAAGAGCACATCGGCAGGCACTTTCTTGAACAGTTCCCTAATGCTGCAGTACTTGAGTAACAGAAGTATCACGATTACCAGAAAGTCCGATATCAGAAGAGCCGGACCCATGGTGTTGGTCATCGCGTCCATCATGCTCATTCCCTGAACCATTCCTGCAATCAGGAATAAGAGTGTCACTAAAAGCTGGGCGGCAAAGAAGACGCCGATAGATACGAGTGTCCTTTTGATTTTCATATTATCCTATATTAATGGTTTGTCTAACTTTATTGCGGTCGGCCTCAAGTTGGGCAGCCAGCTCCTGAGGAGACTCAAACCTGCGTTCCGGACGCAGGAAATCCACGAACTCCAATGTCAGCTCATGGAAGTATATGTCGCGGTCAAATCCCAGAAGGTGGGCTTCGATAGTTCGGGCCTTACCCTCAAATGTGGGGCGGAAACCTATATTGAGCATGGCGGGCCATGTCTCTCCGTCAACCTTTGCCAAGGCTGAATATACTCCGTCGGCCGGAATCTGCATGAATTCGCAGTAGGGGCCCAGGTTTGCGGTGGGGAATCCCATCTTACGTCCGTTCTGCAATCCGTGAATTACCGTGCCGCTTATGGTATACCGGTAACCCAGCATATCGTTTGCCGCTTTTACATTACCTGCCACAAGTTCGCGGCGTATGCGTGAACTGCTTATAGGCGAACCTTCATAGAGGTAGGCATCGGCCGGGATCACCTCCATACCTATTTCATCGCCTATGCGGCGGTAGTCATCGACAGTAAGGTTGGTGTCATGGCCAAAGTGATGGTCATGTCCTACGAGCAGGGTGCTTACTCCCAGTTTTTTCTGCAGGAAATCTGTCATGAATGTGCGGGCATCCAGGGCGGCAAGTGCAGTTGTAAAGTGAAGCGGGAAACAGTAGTCTATGCCGGTCAGTTCCAACTGGCGCATCTTGTCCTCGGGGGTGGAGAGCAGGCGCGGGCGGTAATCGGACTGAAGTATCTGGCGCGGATGCTCGGGAAAAGTTATGGCCATACTCTTGAGCCCACGCTGTGCGGCAATGGTCTTGAGTTCCTCCAACAGGTGTACGTG
>DBYT01000018.1:0-11761 GCA_002309915.1 Bacteroidales bacterium UBA1179
ACCCGCCCCGTACAGTATGAGGGAGCAACGGGCTCACCTGACCACTGCGATATCCACTGCCCGATGTATGCTGATTACGGTGCAATGGAACGCCATGAGCGCGGCAATGACCCGCGCCCGATGATTGAGTGCGAATACGCACATGCCATGGGTAACTCCGAGGGCGGATTCAAGGAGTACTGGGATATTATCCGTGCCAACCGTTCTGTTCAGGGCGGCTTTATCTGGGACTTTGTTGACCAGGCTGTATATGGCAAAAACGCCGATGGAAAGGAGATTTTCATGTACGGAGGTGATGAGGGTCGCTATCCCACATCGGACCAGAACTTTAACTGCAACGGTCTGATTGCCCCGGACCGCCGCTGGAACCCGCATGCATATGAGGTTCAGTATTACTACCAGAACATATGGGCTACTCCGGTTGACCTTAAGAAGGGTGTCATTGAAGTATATAATGAGAATTTCTACACTGACCTGTCGGCCTACTATATGGAATATGCTGTTCTAGCCGATGGTGCAGAGGTGTCACGCGGACAGATAAAACTGCCTAAGATTGCTGCTCAGAGCAGGGTCAAGGTTACCTCGTCAGATCTGGCAAAGGCCTTGAAGAAGGCTCCTGCAGGCAAGGAGATACTGGTGAATGTGGAGTTTAAGCTGAAAGAGGCCGCTCCGCTGCTTGAAAAGGATTTCATTGTGGCACGTAATCAGTTTGAGGTTACCGGATATGCATTCCCGCAGATAGCTGAAGAGAACACTGAAGATGTAAAGATTGACGAGGCTGTGGCTTACGTCAAGCTTGAGGCTGCAGGTGTTGTATATACTTTCAACAAGAATACAGGCTGGATAGATTACGTCGATATTGACGGCAGGCAGATCACACAGAACGGAAGCCAACTCAAGAGTGATTTCTGGCGCGCTCCCACCGATAACGACTACGGTGCCAACCTGCACACACGCATGCAGGCATGGCGCAATCCCAACCTCAGGCGCACCGCTTTCGAGTGCAAGGTTGAGGACGGTCTGGGCAAGGTTAACGTAAAGTATGAGATAGAGCAGCTCCATGCGTCGCTTGAGATGGAGTATGTGCTGGATCACGAAGGCTATATGCATGTTTCCCAGAAGATGGTTACCCGTCCCGATGAGGCTGCCCAGGCATTGGCTCAGGCTGCACCGCAGCGTCCCGGCCAGCGCGGACCGCGCCAGCAGGGTATGCCTGATCTGTTCAAGTTCGGTATGACCATGGCGATGGCCAAGGAATTTGACCAGGTGGAATTCTACGGCCGTGGCCCTATTGAGAACTACTCGGACCGTAAAGACTCGCAGTTCCTGGGTATCTACAGGAGTTCTGTGGCCGACCAGTATTTCCCCTACATACGTCCGCAGGAGAACGGCAACAAGACCGATGTCCGCTGGTGGCGTGTGACAAACGCCGACGGTCTGGGTCTGGAGTTCTACAGTGACGCACCCCTGAGCATGTCATCACTCAACTATACCACTGCCGATCTGGACGAGGGTCCGCAGAAGCATAACGTACATGCGGGTGACCTGACTCCGCGCCCCTATACCGTTGTGCATATAGACAAGGCACAGTACGGTTTGGCATGCGTAAACAGCTGGGGTGCCACTCCGCTGGAGCCGTACAAGCTGCACTATGGTGACTATTCATACAGTTTCGTAATCAAGCCGTTGAGATGAGCGTAGGAAACGAAAGTCTGTGGATGGGGGTGATTGACAAGTATTACTCTGACAATCAGCCCCTCAGGGATCTGCTTCTGCTGCACAGCCGCCTTGTCGCCGACAAGGCCCTGAAGATTGTGGCCGCGCACCCCGAACTGGGTGCCGATGCCCCATTTGTCGAGGAGGCGGCCATGCTTCATGATATAGGAATTTTCCTTACAGATGCCGATAAGATCCACTGCTTTGGCAAGTACCACTACCTGTGTCACGGTTACCTGGGTGCCGACCTGCTCCGCAGCGAGGGTCTGCCGCGTCATGCGTTGGTGGCTGAGCGTCATACAGGCACCGGCCTTACGCTCAAGCAGATCCTGGAACGTGACCTGCCCGTACCTCACAGGGATATGATACCCGTCTCCATCGAGGAGAAGATAGTCTGCTTTGCCGACAAGTTCTACAGCAAGACCAACCCCGAAGATGAGAAAACGATTGAGCAGGCCGAACGCAGCCTGGCCAAGTTCGGAGAGGAGGGAGTCATGATTTTCAGGGAGTGGTGCAGGCTTTTCCTGTAACTATTAAAAATTCTGAAAACAGCCCCGCGTGTGCGCTTGTGTGAGCTTTTATGGGTACTTTTGCAGTTTGATAAAGAGAAAGCTCATCAGCAAGTGAGGGGAAATAACAGAAAAAGATGGCTTGCAGTCCTACTCGGATTGTTTATTCCGGCCGGAATGGCAGTGGCTCAGGCCCCTGTTGATTCCATTCCCCCTGCAGTCTCCCCCATTGACTCCATAGCATCAGTTAAGGATACCGTATCGGCCGTACAGGACTCAATCCCAAAGGGACCCAAGAAAAAGAAAGACGCTCTGGAAGATCCGGTCGTATATGAGTCAAACGACTCTATGATCTGGAACAACGGAGGTTATGCTTCACTCTATGGTCAGAGCCGTGTCGACTATCAGAATATCCAGCTGACGGCAGCCGTCATAAAGATGCAGATGGACAGCAGTCTGGTCTATGCCGACGGAGTACGGGATTCGGCGGGAGAGTGGATGGGAACTCCGGTGTTCGTTGACGGCTCAACCCCCTACGAATCCAATCACATAAGCTACAACTTCAAGACTGAGAAGGGCTATATCAACGAGATCATAACCCAGCAGGGTGAGGGATATATGACGAGTCAGGAGGCCAAGAAAGGTCCGGACGGAGAGTACTACATAGCCGACGGTGTCTATACCACCTGTGACCAGCATGATGATCCCCACTTCAATATCCGTATTACCCGTGCCAAGGTGCGTCCGGGACGCGACGTGATTTTCGGACCCGCATATCTGGAGGTCATGGGCGTTCCGCTGCCTCTTTTCGTGCCGTTCGGCTTCTTCCCGTTCATGGAGGGCGATTATGCATCCGGTATCATCGTACCCACTTACGGTGATGAGATGGAGAGGGGATTCTACCTCAAGGACGGAGGTTACTATTTTGCCTTGTCCGATTATTTTGACCTCAAGGTGCTGGGTGAGATATTCACCAAGGGCTCCTGGGGCTTATCGGCCGAGAGTAAGTACAGGAAACGTTACAAATTCTCCGGTGACGTATATGTGAGTTCGCTTACCACCAAGACGGGTGACAAGGGACTTCCGGACTATCTGGTTGCCAAGAACTACAAGGTCCGTTGGACTCACCGTCAGGATGCCAAGGCCAATCCCAATCAGAACTTCTCGGCCAGCGTGAACTTTGCCACACAGAGTTATGAGCGCTCCAATCTGACCAGTCTGTATAACCCGTCGCTGACTTCACAGAGCACACGAACTTCAAGTATAAGCTATTCCAGGAATTTCCCCTCCATAGGACTTCAGCTTTCAAGTTCGATGAACCTGTCACAGAACATGCGTGACTCAACGCTGTCGGTGAGCCTGCCTTCACTTAACCTCTCACTCCAGCGTGTCTACCCGTTCAAACGCAAGAAAGTGGCCGGAAACCAGAAGTGGTATGAGAAGATTTCGCTTTCATACTCAGGCTCGCTGAGTAACAGCATCACGGCTAAGGAGAAAGATATCATGCATAAGAGTCTGGTTCGCGACTGGAGCAACGGCATGAGGCATTCCATACCCGTGAGCGCCACCTTCCAGATTCTCAAGACAATAAACGTGACCCCGTCATTCAACTACAGTTCACGCTGGTACTCCTACAAGATAATGCAGTCCTGGGATGATAACAAGAAACAGGTTGAAAGGGATACGATTTACGGTTTCAACCGCGTCTACAACTACAACTTCAGCGTGGGTGCCAATACGAAACTGTACGGTTTCTATATACCTACGAACCTGTGGAAAAGGGTGTTCGGCGACAAGCTGAAGGCTGTCAGACATGTGTTCACTCCGTCTGTCAGTTACAGTATGGCACCTGACTTCAGTCTGGCCCGATACGGTTTCTACGACACATATACCTACACTGATGACAAGGGCGAGGTCCGTACGGTGGAGTATTCGCCATATTCGGGATCCATGTACGGAGTGCCGGGAAAGGGAAAGTCGGGAACCGTGTCAGTGAGCATAGGCAACAATCTGGAGATGAAGGTTCTGAACAAACTGGGGCGTGATACCATTCACAGCCTGATTGATGAGTTGGGAGCCTCCATGTCATATAACTTTGCGGCAAAGACCAAACCGTGGAGTAACCTCAATACCAGACTCCGACTCAAACTGCCGGGAAACCACACTTTCAACTTCAACGCCACATGGGCCACCTACGCCTATGAGTTTAATGAGCAGGGCAAGGTTGTGGTAGGAGACCGTACAGAATATTCTTATGGTCGATTCGGCCGATTCCAGGGCATGAGCCAGAACTTCTCATATACATTCTCCAATAGCACGCTCAGGGAGTGGAGAGGCAAGATCAACGCCCTGTTTCACCTAGGCTCCCCGTCTGAAGAAGAGGAGGAGGTAGAGGAAGAGTTCGATGAGAATCCCAACGCAGACAGAACGTCACGTGTGGCTACTGCCGAATCGGCCCCGGGAAAACACGGCGGAGCGGCTCCGGTCGACGAGGACGGCTATGTGGGCTACTCATTGCCATGGTCATTCTCAGTCTCATACGGTATCACCATGAGGGAGGACCTGTCGGCCCCGATCAATGTGGCCCGGATGCGCTATCCGTGGAAACTGACACACAGCATGAACATGTCGGGAAACATGAAACTGACCAACAAGTGGAATATCTCCTTCTCGTCAGGTTGGGATTTCGCCTATCATGAATTCACGATGACAACCATGAGCGTTACGCGTGACCTGCACTGCTTCAACATGTCTTGCAGCGTCGTGCTCAAACCGTATACGTCATACAACTTTACCGTCAAGGCAAACTCGCAGATGCTGGCTGATCTGCTCAAGATCAAGAAGCGTTCCAGCTATAACAGCTACGTTAACTGGTATAACGAATAAATCAACATAAATGCTATGAGCTACCTGATCATTCCTGAAAAGTACAAACCGCTCATGTCAATGCAGCAGACAGAGCAGGGTATCAAACTCATCAAAGAGTTCTTCCAACAGAATCTCTCAACCGGATTGCAGTTGAGACGTGTCACCGCCCCTCTGTTCGTGCTCAAGGGCATGGGTATCAACGATGACCTTAACGGCGTTGAGCGTGCTGTCACATTCCCCATCAAGGACCTGGGCGATGCCAAGGCCGAGGTGGTTCATTCACTTGCCAAATGGAAACGTCTTACCCTGGCCGAGTATGAGGTAAAGCCCGGCTACGGAATCTATACCGATATGAACGCCATCCGTGCCGATGAGAGCCTGGGTAACCTGCACTCACTGTATGTTGACCAGTGGGACTGGGAACGTGTAATCACGGCCGATGACCGCAACATTGATTTCCTGAAGCGTATTGTACGCAAGATATACTCAGCAATGCTCCGTACAGAGTACCTGATTAATGAGACCTATCCTCAGTTGGAGCCGTTCCTGGCCCGCGAGGTGTTCTTTATCCACTCCGAGGAGTTGCGCCGTCTCTATCCCGACAAGACTCCCAAGGAGCGTGAGGATGCCATATGCCGGGAGCACGGCGCCGTATTCATCATGGGTATAGGCGGCAAACTGGGCGACGGAAAGGAGCATGACCTGCGTGCACCTGACTATGATGACTGGACAACTCCCAATCAGGACGGTTTCATGGGACTTAACGGTGACCTTCTGGTTTGGAATCCCATACTGGGCCGCGCCATGGAGCTCTCATCAATGGGTATCCGCGTGGACAAGGAGTCTATGCTGCGCCAGCTTGAACTGTGCGGCAAGGAGGAGCGCAAGGAGCTCTATTTCCACAAGAAACTGCTGGCAGGCGAGCTGCCTCTGTCAATAGGCGGCGGTATCGGCCAGTCACGTCTTTGCATGCTGTTCCTGCAGAAGGCTCATATAGGTGAAATCCAGGCCAGCATATGGCCCGATGACATGCGTGCCGCCTGCGCCAAAGCCGGAATACAACTGATCTGATATGGAGGTAAAGATAGACCAGAGTTGGAAGGAGCATCTCCAGACAGAGTTTGACAAGCCCTATTTCAAGACCTTGACAGACTTTGTAAAGCAGGAGTACGCCCATGGTCCGGTCTATCCTCCGGGACGACTCATATTCAACGCATTTGATCTGTGTCCGTTTGATAAGGTAAAGGTTGTCATAATAGGACAGGACCCTTACCATGAGCCGGGTCAGGCGCACGGACTCTGCTTCTCGGTACAGGACGGAACACAGTTCCCGCCTTCACTCAGGAATATATTCAAGGAGATAAGTGACGATCTGGGCAAGCCGGTTCCCGTGAGCGGGGACCTTACCCGTTGGGCCCGACAGGGTGTGCTGCTGCTAAATGCCACTCTGACGGTCCGTGCCGGTCAGGCCGGATCCCATCAGGGAAAGGGATGGGAGGAGTTCACCGATGCTGCAATCCGTGAACTCAACGCACACCGTGACGGTCTGGTATTCATCCTCTGGGGAAGTTACGCCAAAAAGAAAGGAGCAGTCATTGACCGCTCCCGTCACCTGGTCCTCTCATCGGCCCATCCGTCCCCCTTATCGGCCTACAACGGCTTCTTCGGAAACCACCATTTCAGCCTCACCAACGACTGGCTCATAAAACACGGAGAAACTCCTATAGAATGGTAACTCAGGTTCGATAGTATTGGGGCGAACCCGGAGGGTGAGAGCGGTCCCGGAGGGCCGCCAAGCGACCATAGGGAGCGCGTTTACGTAGTAAACTAAAAAAAGGATTTGGTCACAAGACAGGGCGTCCACAAAGGGGGCGCCCTGTTTTGTGACCCCGGTGGGATTCAAACCCACGACCTGCAGAACCGGAATCTGACGCTCTATTCAACTGAGCTACGGAGCCATTGTGGCCGCGAAGTTAAACAATTATTTCGTGAATTATTTTCTTGCTGAGAAGGAAAGGTTTATTTTTGCATGGTCAAACAAGTTCTAATCAAATAGATAAATCCTTTTAAAATATGAGAAAAACAACTCTTCTGATATTTGCAACTTTGATTACACTCTGTGCCTCGGCACAGGATAATATGGAAGCTTTCCGCCACTTCTCGATAGGAGCTGAGGTAGGTCTTCACGGCTTCGGCGTGGAAGTGGCAGTGCCTGTCCAGAAACATTTTGTAGTTAAGGCCGGTTATAACTGGGCACCTGCAGGTGACCTGATCAGAACGGATCTTGTCATTGATACCAAGGAACTCCGCGAGCTTCAGGAACAGTACTCGACTTTACATGAGTTTGAACACAAGTTCGGCGATGAGGCCTTAATCGATGCCGGTGTTGGCCTGAACCTCTCAAATATGAAGGTTATGCTTAACTGGTATCCGTTCGCATTCGGACGTTTCTATCTGGCAGGAGGTGTCTATTACACCCCGTCTTCCAAGACTGATACCCCGTTCCTGAGCGTGAGCGGCACGACTACTGAGAATGATTGGGCTGCCCTGAAGGAACTCAATCAACTGGAGCGTCAGTACAACCCCACAGCCCCCGAAAGGGAACTGGCCCTTACCATAGGTGATGAGAAATATCCGGTTATTGAAAAGGACGGCTGCGGATATATGCAGGCCGATTTCAGGATGGATCCTCTGAAATATTACCTTGGTCTTGGCCTTGGCCGATGCATTCCCAACCGTACCGTCGGTCTGCAGCTGGAGGCCGGTGCCATGATTTACCATAATTCAGTGCTCTATTGCCAGGATAAGGAGGTGGGCTCCATTACCGATGCCGCCGAAGGACTTGACAATGATGCCAAGGAGATACTTGAGTATGTTGACAAGTATCCCATTTATCCGCAGGTAACCCTGCGTCTGAGTTTCCGCGCACTCTGATCTGACTGAACTTACTTAACCCGAAAACTTACAATATTTTACAATGAAGAAATTTTTTGCTTTCGCACTCGGTTCAATGCTGGCTTTTACGGCTGCTATAGCTCAGGAAAACCAGAGCATTATGGACCTCCGCAGTCCTGACGGTCGCCTTGTAGTCTCTTTCAATCTTACCGGAACGGAGAATCCCACCTATTCAGTCAAATATGACGGCAAACAGATGCTTGAGGACTCACCCATAGGCATCATGCTTGACTTGGGTTCCAAACCCACCCTTGAGGGACTTCCCCAGGGTCGTGAGGCCGGTAACGGTGATTTCACCAAGAACCTGACACTGGTGGGTACACTTACCGATATGGGTACCGTTGACTATACCATGGACCGCATCAAGACTGCCCATGTAAGTCATGAATACAGTTTAGGAGTATACCAATTGCAGAATGCCGCACGCGAGACCATAGAGTTTGAGTTCCGCGTAAGCAACAATGACATAGCCATCCGCTATAACATCCCCAAACCCCGCCAGCGCGCAAGCACCCGCGTACTCTTTGAGAATACCGGATTCCGTTTCCCTGATGGCACCACCACATTCCTTACTCCGCAGAGTGACGCCATGATTGGCTGGCAGCGCAGCAAGCCCAGCTATGAGGAGGGTTACTCGAATGACGGAGAGATGAACGTACGCTCACAGTACGGTCACGGCTACACATTCCCCGGCCTGTTCCATGTAGGAGAGAACGGTTGGGTACTGCTGTGCGAGACCGGTGTAAGCAGCAGTTACTGCGCATCACGTCTGGGTGACTGCAAGGACAACACCTACAAGATAGAGTTCCCCATGCCCGATGAGAACAACGGTATCGGAACAGTATGCCCCGCATTCCGTCTGCCGGGTTCAACACCCTGGCGTACCATCACCGTGGGTGCCGACCTGAAGCCTATCGTTGAGACCACAGTGATGTGGGATTACGTGGAGCCTCTTTACGCTCCCTCACGCGAATATGTATACGGCCGCAGCACATGGAGCTGGATAGTATGGCAGGATGCATCATGCAACTGGGATGATCAGATAAAGTTCATCGACCTGGCATCAGAGATGGGTTGGGAGTATATCCTGATTGATGCAGGCTGGGACCAGAATATAGGCTACGAGCGCATGGAGCAGCTCATCAAGTATGCCAATTCCAAGAACGTGGACGTATTCCTGTGGTACAGCTCAAGCGGCTACTGGAACGATATAGTACAGAGCCCCATCTGCAAGATGGACAACTCAATCATCCGCAAGCAGGAGATGGCTTGGCTGGAGAAGGTGGGCTGCAAGGGAATCAAGGTTGATTTCTGGGGCGGTGACAAGCAGGAGACCATCCGTCTTTACGAGGAGGTTTTGTCCGATGCCAACGACCACGGAATCATGTGCATATTCCACGGCTGCACACTGCCCCGCGGATGGGAGAGAATGTATCCCAACTACGTAGGTTCAGAGGCCGTCCTGGCATCCGAGAACATGTACTTCGGCCAGGGCTCATGCGATGAGGAGGCCTTCAAGGCTACCCTGCATCCGTTTATCCGTAACACTGTGGGCTGCATGGAGTTCGGCGGCTGCTTCATGAACCGCATCCTCAACAAGCAGAACAGCGGACGCGGATCAAAGCTCAAGACCACTCCGGTTTTCCAGATTGCAACCGAGGTTATTTTCCAGAACCCCATCCAGAACATAGCCATCTGCCCCAACAACCTGGAGGATGCTCCCAAGATCTGCATGGACTGGCTGCGTGACGCTCCCACCACATGGACCGAGACACGTTTCCTGGACGGTTATCCCGGCAAGTACGTGATACTGGCACGCAAGAGTACAGACGGCCGCTGGTTCGTAGCAGGACTGAACGCCACAAATCAGGTTATCAAATCCAAGATTGACCTATCATTCCTGGGTGACGGCGAGGTTCAGTTCTACACCGATGACAAGAAGACCTTGGAGCCTTCACTGAGCACTCTCAAGCTCAAGACCAAGAAACCTTATCAGTTTGAGATGCAGCCCAGCGGCGCCACTATGATAATGAAGTGACTTTAAAAACGATATTTATGAGAAAGTTTTTTGGATTTACTGTTTGTTTGGCAATGTGCCTTATGACAACGTCATGCGGCATATTCGGTATCGGAACAAAGAATGGCAGCGCATCGGTTAGCGGACAGGCATCGGGCGCAGCCCTGAAGAGTCTTTATTCCCAGTATCAGACTGATGGTCAGATTGATATCACCAATCTGAACAACATCATCATGCTTGCTCAGTTGAGCAATGGCATTCAGGGACTTAAGGATGTGGATGACAAGAGTGAATTCTACAATCAGTTCGCTCAGGGTCTTATCCTTGGTTCAGACCGCCTTGTTACAAAGAATACAGCAAGCACTGTTACCAGTACACTTCAGTCACTGGCATCAGGTACTGATCTGTCAACCATAGCCGCAGCCGGTGTCCTTGCCGCGGCAGGTGCCGAGCAGACCGGTGCACAGACAACCCAGTCAGCCAAGCAGACGGTCCAGGAAACTACCACCCAGGTTAGCTCTGCTGCCAAGGAGACAGTATCTGAGGCTGTCGAGATGATAGAGGATGCAACCGATGAGGTTTCAAGCACAATATCATCGCTGACCAGCATTTTCGGCCTTCTGGGCAAGTAATATATATTGACTCCGAAAGAGATTCGTATTGACTCCGAAGGAGTTAAGATAATGTAATAGTGGCGCGTCACGCGCCATTATTATTTTATTTTTACTACCTTTGCGGGCTGTATATTGAATAATAATAACATGGAATTAAGCGATCAGGAACAATTCAGGAGAGAGAGTTTGAAGGAGTTGCGTGCTATGGGTATAGATCCGTATCCCGCAGCAATGTATCCCACAAACGCTTTTGCCGCCGAGATAAAGGAGAATTTCAAGGATGAGGATGAGCCCCGCCAGGTATGCGTAGCCGGCCGTATGATGAGCCGCCGTATCATGGGTAAGGCATCATTCATTGAGCTGATGGATTCAACAGGCCGTATCCAGGTCTACATCACCCGTGACGACATCTGCCCCGANNNAAGGTCTTCAAGAAACTCCTTGACATAGGTGATTTCATCGGCATCGAGGGATTCGTATTCCGCACCCAGATGGGTGAGATCACAATCCACGCCAAGAAACTCACGGTGCTCTCCAAGTCACTTCGCCCGCTGCCTATCGTAAAGTACAAGGATGGCGTTGCATATGACAAGTTCGATGATCCCGACCTGCGTTACCGTATGCGTTACGTTGANNCTGGTGGTTAACGAGGGCGTAAAGGAGACTTTCCTCAAGCGTACCAAGGTTATCCGTACCCTCCGTTCAGTTCTGGACGAGGCCGGTTACACTGAGGTTGAGACTCCCATACTGCAGTCTATCCCCGGAGGTGCAAGCGCACGTCCGTTCATCACACACCATAACACCCTTGACATAGACCTGTACTGCCGTATCGCAACAGAGCTCTATCTGAAGCGTCTTATCGTAGGCGGCTTTGAGGGCGTTTATGAGATTGGCAAGAACTTCCGTAACGAGGGTATGGACCGCACCCACAATCCCGAGTTCACCTGCATGGAGCTCTATGTAGCCTACAAGGACTACAACTGGATGATGGATTTCACCGAGAAACTGCTTGAGAAGATAGCCATCGAGACCAACGGCACCACCAAGGTGATGGTTGGTGAGAACGAGGTTGACTTCAAGGC
>DBYT01000018.1:11802-14303 GCA_002309915.1 Bacteroidales bacterium UBA1179
TATGACCTGAACGGCATGTCAGAGGACCAGATGCGTGAGGTTGCCAAGAAGTGCGGCGTGGAGGTTACACCTTCCATGGGCAAGGGCAAACTCATTGACGAGATATTCGGCGAGACCTGCGAGGGTACATTCATTCAGCCTACATTCATCACCGACTATCCCGTTGAGATGTCACCCCTTACCAAGATGCACCGCAGCAAGCCCGGTCTTACCGAGCGTTTCGAGCTGATGGTGAACGGCAAGGAGCTGGCCAACGCATACAGCGAGCTGAACGATCCCATTGATCAGTACGAGCGTTTCCAGGATCAGCTGCGTCTTAGCCAGAAGGGTGACGACGAGGCTATGTTCATTGATCAGGATTTTGTACGCGCTCTGGAGTACGGTATGCCTCCCACAAGCGGTATCGGCATCGGCATAGACCGTCTGGTTATGCTCATGACCGGTCAGCAGGCTATCCAGGAGGTTCTGTTCTTCCCGCAGATGAAACCCGAAAGCAAGGATTAAAAACCAAAAACTATGGCAATTCCACAGGGAAAACTGGCAATTATGGGTGGCGGCAGCTGGGCAACGGCTATAGCCAAGATCCTGCTCTCCACCGAGGATTCCATAAACTGGTACATCCGTCGTGATGACCGCATAGAGGATTTCAAACGTCTGGGACACAATCCCGCATACCTTACGGGTGTGCAGTTTGATGTGAACCGCATAAACTTCTCGTCCGATATAAACAAGATCGTCGAGGAGTCCGATGTGCTGGTGTTCGTAACTCCGTCACCTTACTTCAAGAGCCACATGAAGAAGCTCAAGGTAAAACTCCGTGACAAGTTCGTGGTATCGGCCATCAAGGGTATCGTACCCGATGACAACCTTCTCATGTCAGACTATTTCCACCGTTACTACGGCGTTCCCATGGAGAACATCGCAGTTGTGGCAGGTCCCTGCCATGCCGAGGAGGTTGCTCTGGAGCGTCTTTCATATCTGACGGTAGGTTGCCCGGAGATTGAGAACGCCCAGGATATAGCCCGCAAACTTACAAACTCATACGTAAAGACATCGGTATCTGAGGATGTGGCCGGCATTGAGTTCAGCTCAGTCCTCAAGAACGTGTACGCCATAGCCGCAGGTATCTGCAGCGGACTCAAGTACGGTGATAACTTCCAGGCCGTGCTTATGTCAAACGCCATCCAGGAGATGAACAACTTCCTGGCTACCGCACGTCCCATGCCTAACCGCGCCGTGAATGACTCGGTTTATCTGGGTGATTTGCTGGTAACCGGTTACTCGAACTTCAGCCGAAACCGCGTGTTCGGCACCATGGTGGGTAAGGGCTATTCGGTCAAGGCCGCACAGCTTGAGATGGAGATGATTGCCGAGGGTTACTACGGTACCAAGTGCATGAAGGAGATCAATGAGCATTACAGGGTTAACATGCCTATCCTGGATGCCATGTACAACATTCTTTATGAACATATTTCGCCGGTAATAGAGATAAAGCTCCTTACCGACTCATTCAAATAACCAGGGATTATGATTAAGGTTGACATCTCACAGGTTCAGAATTTTGTATCGGCCAAGGATATCAAGTCACTTGAGCCGGAGGTAAAGGAGGCAATCCTTAAACTTGAGAAGGGCACAGGTGCCGGCAATGATTTCATAGGCTGGACGGACCTTGCCTCAAAGACTGAAAACAGTCTTCTGGATGCTATTGAGGAGACTGCACGCGTTCTGCGTGAGAACTGTGAGGTAGTTGTGGTTGCCGGCATAGGCGGCAGTTACCTTGGCTCACGTGCCGTGATTGAGGCTCTGGGCAACAGCCTCTCACAGCTTATCCAGGACAAAAAGAACCCGCAGATACTGTTTGCAGGTCACAATATCAGTGAGGACTACCTCTTTGAGCTCACTGAGTATCTCAAGACAAAGAAGTTCGGAATAATCAACATATCCAAGTCCGGTACAACTACCGAGACCGCCCTGGCATTCCGTCTGCTCAAGAAGCAGTGTGAGGATCAGCGCGGCAAGGATGTGGCCCGCAAGGTCATCGTGGCCATCACCGATGCCAAGCGCGGTGCCGCACGCGTATGTGCCGACAAGGAGGGTTACCGCAGTTTCATCATCCCTGACAATGTAGGCGGCCGGTTCTCGGTACTCACTCCGGTAGGTCTTCTGCCCATTGCGATTGCCGGATTCGATATCCGTCAGCTGGTCAAGGGTGCGGCCGATATGGAGGGCCTGACGACATCGGGCGTAAAGTTTGAGGATAATCCCGCAGCCCTGTATGCAGCAGTGCGCAACGCCCTGTACCGCAGCGGCAAGAAGATAGAGATACTGGTCAACTTCCAGCCCAAACTGCACTACCTGAGCGAGTGGTGGAAGCAGCTCTACGGAGAGTCCGAGGGCAAGGAGAACAAGGGCATATTCCCCGCATCGGTTGATTTCTCAACTGACCTTCACTCCATGGGACAGTGGATTCAGGAGGGTGAGCGCACCATATTCGAGACGGT
>DBYT01000059.1 GCA_002309915.1 Bacteroidales bacterium UBA1179
ATCACCTCGGTAGGCTCACCTACGGCCAGGCCGCCAATGGCATTGCCTTCGGCCCCTTTTGATGCTATGTATTCGGCTGATTGTGCCCTGAGGTCCTTGTAAACGCAGCCCTGAACGATGGGGAACAGGGCCTGGTGGTAACCGTACTTGGGCTCGGTTGAGTTGAAGCGGTCAAAGCAGCGGTCCAGCCAGCGGTGTGTGCGCTCCATGGACTGCTTGGCGTACTTGAACTCGGCGGTTCCGGGGCAGCACTCATCAAATGCCATTATGATATCGGCGCCGATGGTGCGCTCTATGTCCATTACGCGCTCGGGGGTGAACAGATGGCGAGAGCCGTCAATGTGTGACTGGAATGTCACGCCTTCCTCGGTCATCTTACGGAGGCCGGTCAGCGAGAAGACCTGGAAGCCGCCGCTGTCGGTCAGCATGGGGCGGTCAAAACCGTTGAATTTGTGCAATCCACCGGCTTTTTCCAGAACCTCCAGTCCCGGACGCAGATAGAGATGGTAGGTGTTGCCCAGTATGATCTGGGCTTTTATATCGTCTTTGAGTTCAGGCAGATGCACGGCCTTGACCGAGCCTACGGTACCCACGGGCATGAAAATGGGAGTCTGGATAACTCCGTGGTCCGTGGTTATCTTTCCGGCTCTGGCGTGGCTGGTGGTGTCAGTATGCTGAAGCTCGAATGTCAGTTTATTCTCAGACAAGGCTTTACTTTTGAGGTTCTTGGATGGGGACTATCTCCTGTGCGTTGCTTACCTTCTCGTCAAGCAGTGCAATCTTCCAGACTTCACTTATCTCGTTGACATAGTGGAAATTCACTCCTTTCAGATACTCTTCGGGGATTTCCTCGATGTCGCGACGGTTCTCGGCGCAGAGTATGATATCGGTTATGCCGGCGCGTTTGGCAGCCAGAATCTTCTCACGGATGCCGCCTACGGGCAGAACCTTGCCGCGCAGCGTAATCTCACCGGTCATGGCCAGGTTTGCACGCACCTTACGCTGTGTGAAGGCCGATGCAATTGACGTTGCCATGGTGATACCTGCCGACGGGCCGTCCTTGGGAATGGCACCCTCAGGTACGTGGATATGTACGTTCCATGAGTTGAAAACGGCGGGGTCAAGGCTGAGCAGTCCTGCATGTGAGCGTATGTACTCCATTGCCAGCATTGCGGATTCCTTCATCACGTCACCCAGGTTACCGGTAAGTGTCAGTTTACCCTCCTTGCCGCGGCTCAGGCTGGTTTCTACAAAGAGAATCTCACCGCCAACGGCAGTCCAGGCAAGTCCGGTTACCACGCCGGCGTAGTCATTGCCCTGATACTTGTCGCGTGAGTAGGGCTTGGTACCCAGAAGTTCCTTAAGATCAGCCGGTTTTACCGTCATTTTGGCCTGGTCGGCGTTATCGGCATAACGGCATGCGGTCTTACGACATATCTTACCAATCTTCTTTTCAAGTTCACGTACACCTGATTCACGGGTGTAGTTCTCGATGATAGACTCGATGGCCGGCTTGGTGATGGCCAGTGAGCCTTTCTTGAGTCCGTTGGCCTCCATCTCCTTGGGAATGAGGTGACGCTTGGCAATCTCAATCTTCTCTTCTGTGATATATCCGCTAACTTCAATTATCTCCATACGGTCCAGCAGAGGAGCAGGTATGGTGTTCAGGTTATTGGCGGTGGCTATGAACATAACCTTTGACAGGTCATAGTCAATATCCAGGTAGTTGTCATGGAATGCATTGTTCTGCTCGGGGTCAAGTACCTCAAGCAGGGCCGATGAGGGATCACCCTGATTGGTCATCTGGCTTACCTTGTCAATCTCATCCAGAATGAATACAGGGTTGGATGATCCGGCCTTGGCCAGTCCCTTGATGATACGTCCGGGCATGGCGCCGATGTATGTCTTGCGGTGTCCGCGGATTTCGGCCTCATCATGCAGACCGCCCAGTGATATGCGCACGTATTTGCGCTTGAGGGCGTTGGCGATGGACAGACCCAGTGATGTCTTGCCGACTCCGGGAGGGCCGTAAAGGCACAGAATGGGTGACTTGAAATCACCGCGCAGTTTCATTACTGCAAGGTGCTCCAGGATACGCTCCTTGACTTTCTCCAGTCCGTAGTGGTCCTTATCAAGGGCCTTGCGGGCATTGGCCATATCAAGGTTATCCTTTGTATATTCACCCCAGGGCAGACTCAGAACGGTCTGCAGGTATGACAGCTGTACGTTGTAGTCAGGTGACTGTGAGTTGGTGCGCTCAAGTTTGAGCAGTTCCTTGTCAAATATCTTGCGGACATCGGCACTCCATTTCTTCTGGCCGGCCTTGAGACGCATCTCCTCAATGTCCTGGTCCTGGACGCTTCCGCCCAGCTCATCCTGTATGTTCTTGAGCTCCTGCTGCAGGAAGTACTCTTTCTGCTGCTTGTCAATGTCCTCATGGGTGCGGCGCTGGATGCTCATCTTGAGTTCGGCCAGCTGGATCTCACGGTTAAGCAGCGAGAGCAGTGTCAGGGCGCGGCTTGAGCAGGTGCCTTCACGCAGCAGACGGGCTTTCTCCTTGACCTCAAAGGGCAGGTTGGCGCATATGAAGTTTATCAGGAACAGTCCGTTTGATATGTTCTTGAGTGCGAATGCTGCATCGGGCTGTATGTTCTCGGACAGCTTTACATATTTGATGGCGGCATCCTTGCAGGAATCAACTATTGCCTTGAACTCCTTGCTGCGGGTGGGGGGCAGCACCTCGGGGAAGAGGTCGGCTGTACCAACCAGGAAAGGCTTGTCATTGACGATGCTGCGCAGTTTGATGCGCTGCATGCCCTGCAGCACTACGGTCGTGGTCTGGTCGGGCATATCAAACACTCTTATCACTTTGGCCAGTACGCCAACGGAATAGAGGTCATTGAAGCCGGGGTTCTCGGTATCAGGGTCTTTCTGGCAAAAGACTGCAATCTGCTTGCTGTCGGCAGATGCATTCTGTATCAGTTTCAGTGACGATTTACGGCCTACGGTCACGGGCATGACAACGGTGGGGAACAGCACCATGTTCCTGAGCGGAAGCACGGGAACCACCTCGTCCATCTGGGTGTCAAAAAGCCCGCTCTCGTTGCCGTCAAAGTCAGCAATCATTGAGAATGCCGGATTTGACTCGTCGAAAGTTTCTTCAGATTGTTTCTTGGTCCACATAAATCATTCTGCAAATAATCTGCAAATTTAGATAATTGCGCGCACGTATCAGCTATTTGTGGCGTCAAAAGGGGTGAATAAAACAAAAAAAGTAATTTTGCAGGGAAATTTGACACTTGCGGCATGTCCAACCAGTACTTTGATTTCAAGGGTTTCCGTATAGAGCAGGACCGTTGCTCCATGAAGGTGGGGACCGATGGGGTCCTGCTGGGTGCGTGGTTTCCGATGGAATGGGGAAAAACCGTGCTGGATGTGGGGTGCGGCACCGGACTGGTTGCCATCATGGCTGCACAACGCGGCGCCGCAAGCGTAACGGCCGTCGAAATTGATCCTGAAGCCTCAGAGCAGGCATTCCAGAATGCTGCAAATTCAGAATGGAGCGACCGGATTTTTGTGCAATGTGCAGATTTTGCCCATTTCACCGCACAAATCAGGTTTGATAGGATTGTCAGCAATCCGCCGTACTTCCGTGATTCATTGCGCTGTCCCGATCAGGGCCGAAACGCAGCCCGTCACAATGACTCACTGAGTTACGAGACTCTGGTCCGATGCTCGGCCGCTCTTCTGGCTCCCGACGGACTGTTGTGTGTGGTGCTTCCTTATGATGCAGTGGGTGAGTTTACCAAATGCGCATCAGGTTTAGGTCTGAACCTGTGTCATGAGACCGATGTGGTTACCGCTCCGGGCAAGCAGCCCAAGCGCTCGTTGCTGGCATACGGTTTTGGCAGTCGGGGTCTGAGAAAGGATGTCCTGGCTATTTGCGGAGAGGACGGGAAAGAGACATCGGGCTACATTAATCTTGTAAAGGATTTTTACCTTAAATACTAGATCCTGCGGCGCTTGTCGGGGATGAGTACCTTAAGACCTCCCTTGATCATTCTTACATGGATTTCCTTACCCAGAGTCACGGGCTCGCCGTCGTAGTGGGCCGGTCCGTCCGAGTCACGTGTTATGGTCATTTGGGAGCACTTGCGAACCGTTACCTTTGGGTTGCGGTCAATCATCCTGTTGAACAGTTGGAAGGCCATGAGCGGAGCGTCCAGAGGTGTGAACGGGTGTATCACGACTACGTCCATAAGGCCGTCCTGCATGGATGCAGTGGGTGCTATGAAGGCATTGTTGCCCCACTGGTCGGCGTTGGCGCAGGTTACTATGAAGCAGTCAAATGTCTCGCTCGAGTTGTCAAATGAGAGCTTGTAGGTCTTGTCCTTGTAGGTGGCAATCTCCCTGAGGATGCTCTCCATGTAGGTGAGCACTCCGCGCGTTCCGGCTTTTGAGAACGTATCGGTTACTTTGGCATCGAACCCTACACCGCAGGTGCAGAAGAAAGGGTGGTCCTCAATCATTCCGTAATCGATTTCGGAGAAGATGGATTTGTCAAGCCATTTTACTGCCTTGAACGGGTCCATGGGGATTCCCAGATGGCGCGCCAGACCATTGCCCGAACCGCAGGGTATTATGCCCAGCGCGGTGTTTGTTCCTATCAGTCCGCGGCCAACTTCGTTGACTGTTCCGTCGCCTCCAACGGCTATTACTGCGTCGTAGTTCTGAGCGGCGTACTGGCGGGCCAGTTCTGTGGCGTGCCCGCGGTACTGCGTGGATACTATGCTGAAATCATAGAGGTCGCGGTTTACAAAACGCTCTATGATCGGGATTACAGGAATGAGCCTGATGGTTCCCGAGGTAGGATTGTAAACGAATACTATTTTCCTCTTGGGATTCATGAATTCAGCATAATTATAAATAGCGGTGCGAAGATAGCGAAAAAGATTGCAGCAATCGGCAAAATGACTAATTTTGCGCCGTTATGAGCAAACTTAGCGAAAGATGTGCACAGTATACTCTCCCGCAGGAGGGTAAGGCACAGGGCATATATCCGTATCACAGATGCATTTCCAGCCAGCAGGATACGGAGGTTATCATGGAGGGACGCAAGGTCCTTATGTTCGGTTCCAACTCTTATCTGGGACTGACCAATCATCCAAAAGTAATTGAGGCTGCAGTTGAGGCTGCAAAGAAATACGGTACAGGCTGTGCCGGTTCACGTTACCTGAACGGTACGCTGGACCTGCACAAGGATTTTGAGGCCGAACTTGCCGAGTTCGTGGGCAAGGAGGACGCCATGATCTTTTCAACCGGATTCCAGACCAATCTGGGTACCATCTCATGTCTGATGGGCCGTGATGATTATGTGGTATGTGACGATCTGGACCATGCATCGATTGTGGACGGCCGCCGTCTCTCTTTCGCAAAGCCGCTCAAGTTCAAGCATAACGA
>DBYT01000094.1 GCA_002309915.1 Bacteroidales bacterium UBA1179
TGGTACCGATACAGCGCTATAATCACCAATGTACTTGGGTGTCAAAAAAAGAGACTCAGAGAATCAAAGAAGAATTCAAAAACATCTCATTATATACAAATAATAATCAAGCGATAAGAATAAAGAATGTCCATGGAATTGAAGCATTCTTGACAATGGGTACATTAACAAAAATATTATTTAATCATATCAGGCCAACGTATGTGGCATATTCTTCAACATTTTACACAAAGGAAGAATTAATGGATAAGTAAGCATGGATAAATATGTAGGCATGCTCAAACAAAAAAAAGAGCGCTCAAAACTGAGCGCTCTTTTTTTGTTCTAGCTAACCGTTATGAGATTGCGATGCTCTGTACGGCCTGGGCTTGCTTTTCGGCAGGCAGCTTGGGTACGTCGATTGTGAGTACACCGTTCTCAACTTTGGCCGAAATCTTCTCGCGGTCGGCATCATCGGGCAGGATGTAGCTCTGGTTGAACTCCTGATAAGAGAACTCACGACGGATGTAGTTGCGTTTCTTGTCCTCCTTGTTCTCCTCGTTCTTGTGAACCATTGAGATTGACATTACGCCGTCGGCATCAACCTGCAGGTTCAGTTCCTCTTTCTTAAGTCCCGGAACAGCGAACTCAAGTTCGTAGTTCTTCTCATTCTCGATTACGTTCAGAGCCGGTACACTGGCTGCGGTGCGGGTAGTGAACCAATCGTCATTCATAAAATCGTTGAACAGACTGGGTAACCAATTCTGATTGTAATTCTGATTTCTTCTTGCGAGTAACATAGTTGTAACCTCCTATACTTTAATTGTTAAACATTCTGTTTTATCCGGCTCCCTTTCGGGGCGCCTTCGCAGTATAAGAGACAAATGTGGTGCCAATAAAAAACGCATGACAAAATGTCATGCGTTTATGTTTTTAATCTGACAAGCTGTCAAAGGTCGGCTAGCGGAGTGGACCAAATGTCACCGCTCAGACTCTTGCGCTCATCGTCAATCTTCAGCAGAGCTGAACGGACTTCGCTGTCAAGAGCATGGTCCAGATCGCAGTAACCGGTGCAGTTGATTGCCGAAAGCACCTTGACCACAGTCAGTTTGTTGGTATCGGTTGTGGGTACGTAAGCGGGTTCGCGTTCGTCGCCCTTAAGTACCGGCTGAAGCAGTTTTGCCTCTATGAGTAAATCCAATGACGCTATAACATAGCGGAGAGGAATCTTGAGTTCATTGCCAATCTCCTTGCGGTCAAGTGCAGGCAGGTGTTTGTTGAATCTCTTGCAGATACAGGCCATAACCATAAGGCAGTAGAAATCCTGATGGCGGCGGCTTATTTTGGCAGGTTCCTTGAAGTAGTTGAAGTTGTCATTGTTCTGGGCAACATAAGCAAGTTCGCAGCCGAACAGAATGATGGACCAGGACAGGTTCAGCCAGAAGAGGAACAGCGGCAGGGCAGCGAAACCTCCGTATATCTGGTTGTAACTTGACAGGGCTAACTGACCGCTGAAGTAGAGGTTCTGCAGAGCCTGGAACAGGCAGCCTGCTATGAATCCCGGTATGATTGCGTATTTGAACTTTACCTTGGTGTTGGGCATGAACATGTAGAATCCGGTGAGTATAAAGCCGGCCACAAGATACGGTAGGGCAATCACCAGGAATTGTACGAAACCACCCAGAAGTTGGAATCCCTGCATGCGTGACAGAATGGACGATGTCAAAACCGAAAGACCGCTAAGACAGATGATGCCTATCGGGATAAGCAGAACCAGTGAGAAGTAGTCAGTTATCTTGCGGCCCATGCCACGTGACTGCTTTACGTGCCAGATAAAATTGAGGTTGGTTTCAATACCATCGGCCAATGAATAAACAGACCAGAGCAGGAACAGGAGGCCGATACCTACGAATGCACCGCTTGAAACGTACTGCATATAACCGTCAATGAACTGCATCACGGTACTCAGACTCTCGTTTTCCTTCATGATACCGTTTTCAAGAAGGCTGTTTACTATATTCTCAAATCCGAATCCGCGTGCGATGGCGAAAATCAGCGCCAGAATGGGAACGACTGCGAACAGTGTGGAGTAGGTGAGGGCGGCCGCGCGGGTCATGATTTTGTCGTCAAGGAATGTGCGGACGGCAATGACTGCCACTTTTACCGTGTTTCCTAGCGCGCGGCGTAAGGGTCCCTTCTGACCCAGGTCAAAAGCCCAGATATCCTTGGTAAGGAATTTCTTGAGACGCTCCATGAACGCCTCTTTCTTGCCTTCTTTGTTCTCTGCCATAGCAATTAATTGTTAGTCAGGGGACAAATGTAATCAAATTTTCTATAGTTTGTCCTTCAGGAAGCGGCCGGTGTAGGATTCGGGGCAGGCGGCTACCTGCTCGGGGGTGCCGCAGACAACAAGATGTCCGCCGCGCTCACCGCCTTCGGGGCCCAGGTCGATGACGTGGTCGGCACACTTTATCACGTCCATGTTGTGCTCTATGATGATTACGGTGTGACCGCGGCGTATCAGGGCGTCGAATGACTCCAGCAGTTTGCGGATATCGTGGAAGTGAAGGCCGGTGGTGGGCTCATCGAATATGAATATGGTGGGATCGGCCTTCTCAAGACTCAGGAAATAGGCCAGTTTGACGCGCTGGCTCTCACCGCCCGACAGGGTCGATGACGACTGACCCAGTTTGACGTAACCCAGTCCTACCTGGCGCAGCGGTTCCAGTTTCTTTACAATCCGGCGTTCCGTGGGGTCATCGGACGAGAAGAACTCGACAGCCTGGTTTACTGTCATCTCCAGTACGTCCCAGATGTTCTTGCCCTTGTATGTTACCTCCAGCACATCGTTCTTGAAACGGCGGCCGTGACAGCTCTCGCAGACCATCTGAAGGTCGGACATGAACTGCATGGATACGGTAACAACGCCCTCGCCCTTGCACTCCTCGCAGCGTCCGCCCTCGGAGTTGAATGAGAAGTGTGTGGGCCGATAACCCATCTGGTGAGACAGCGGCTGGTCAGCAAAGAGTTTGCGTATCTCATCGTAAGCCTTGACGTAGGTGACGGGGTTGGAGCGGGTGGTCTTGCCTATGGGGTCCTGATCAACAAACTCCACGGCGCGTACCATGCCGGTATCGCCCTCAATGCCCATGCACTCGCCCGGGCGCTCGCCGGACTCTCCGTATATGTTCTTGAGGTGACGGTACAGCACATCGCGCACCAGGGTGCTCTTGCCTGATCCGCTCACTCCCGTTACAACGGTCATCACGTTGAGCGGGAACTTTACGTCAATGCCGTCCAGATTGTTCTGGCGGGCACCTTTTACAAGAATAAAGTTGTTCCAGGGGCGGCGTGACGACGGCACTGGTATGCACTCCTCGCCGGTAAGGTATTTGACCGTCCAACTGCCGGAATTCTTTTCCAGCTGGTTGGTGGGTCCCTGATAGATAATCTCACCGCCGTGGCGTCCTGCCTCGGGACCAACATCTATTATATAGTCCGATGCGCGGATAATCTCCTCGTCATGCTCCACCACAACTACGGTGTTGCCTATCTCCTGCAACTGACGCAGCACCTTGATAAGCTTGTCGGTATCACGGCTGTGCAGTCCTATGCTGGGCTCGTCCAGTACATAAAGCGATCCCATCAGGCTGCTGCCCAGTGATGTTACCAGATTGATGCGCTGGCTCTCGCCGCCCGAAAGCGTGGCCGATGCACGGTTAAGCGTGAGATACTCCAGACCAACATCAAGCATGAACTGTATGCGGCTGTTTATCTCTATGAGAAGGCGCTTGGCTGCCTTGGCCTCATGCTCGGGCAGTGTGAGCGCGTCAAAGTATTTCTTGAGTTCCGATATGGGCATCTCAACCAGTTGGTTGATGGACTTGCCGCCCACCTGAACGTAACCGGCCTCCTTGCGAAGACGTGTTCCGTGACACTCGGGGCAGACGGTCTTGCCGCGGTATCGTGCCAGCATTACGCGGTACTGAATCTTGTACTGGCTCTTCTCCAGCATACGGAAGAAGTTGTCAATGCAGGTCTCCTCCCAGCCGCGCTCGTCAACGCCGCGTCCGCTTCCGTGCCACAGGTAATCCTTCTGCTCCTGGGTCAGTTGGTAGTATGGAGTGAATATGGGGAATCCGTGCTGTTCTGCATGCAGTATGAAATCATCCTTCCACTCGCTCATTACATCACCGCGCCAGCATACCACCGCACCGTCATATACGCTCAGCGCGCGGTTGGGGATGACCAGTGACTCGTCAATGCCTATTATGCGGCCGAATCCCTCGCACTTGGGGCAGGCACCTACGGGTGAGTTGAATGAGAAAAGGTTATCAGTAGGCTCCTCAAACTTGATGCCATCGGCCTCAAAGCGGTTGCTGAACTTATGCAGTGATGTATCTGGAGTATCGTAAAAACGCAGCGCACATTCACCGCCGCCCTCAAAGAATGCGGTCTCCACAGAGTCGGTGAACCGGCTCAGGGTCTCCTTGGAGTCATCGGTGGTAAGGCGGTCAATGAGCAGGTATATCTCCTTGGTATGCTTGGAGAGTTCAGCCAGTTGCTTGCTGTCGGCCAAAAGGTCCTCAATGCGGATCATATCGGCCTTGTATTCAATGCGGGAGAATCCCTCCTTAAGTGATGTGCGCAACTGCTCCTCCAGGTTTCGGCCTCCGCGCATGGGCATGGGTGCCAGAACGGTAAAGCGTACTCCCTTGGGCTGCGAGAGCATGAAACTGACCACATCCTCCACGCTGTGCTTGCGCACCTCCTTGCCGCT
>DBYT01000049.1:0-5889 GCA_002309915.1 Bacteroidales bacterium UBA1179
GTGGTCACCGTTCTTGTCGGTTTCCGTAGTTAAGAGTCAAAAAGTGGCGTGAAGTTAAGCGGGAAGTTAAATATTTATCCTTCGTTAACATAATGCTTAACAAATTGTCATTTTAGAAAACTTAGTTAACATAAAGAAAATCAGCGACAAACATTATTTATCGCTGACCTCACCTAAATATTAACTTGTTGATTTATGAACTAAACTTGATACTCAATTATTGCAAAAAGGACTCGCAATTGACTTTTGTTTCCGTTTGTTCATATTTAATAGTCATTTAATAAGGTAAAGTTAAGTCGGGTATGCCATTTTCTTTCCTTATCTTTGTGTATCGATAATTACATAACCAAAAACATATATGGAGAGAACATGGCGTTGGTTTGGCAAGAAGGATAAAATTACGCTTGCCATGCTTAAACAGATTGGAGTTGAGGGCATTGTGACTGCCCTGCATGATGTACCCCTGGGACAGGTGTGGACCCGTGAGAAAATCCGTGACCTGCGCGAGTACATTGAGAGTTACGGAATGCGCTGGAGCGTGGTTGAAAGCCTGCCGGTTGTTGAGACTATCAAGTACGGCGGTCCGGACCGCGATCATCAGATTGAGGTTTACAAGGAGTCTCTGAGAAACCTTTCAGCCGAAGGTATCCACTGCATCTGCTACAACTTCATGCCGGTTCTGGACTGGGCTCGCACGGACTCTGTTCCATATCAACCCCAACGGTTCAACCAACCTCTATTTCAACTACGCCGAGTTCGCATACTTTGACATCTATATCCTTAAACGCGAGGGCGCACGTGAGGAGTGGGCCAAGTTCCAGTTCCCTGAGGGCTGGGGCAAGGGCCGCAGCGTTCTGGCCGAGGCCGATGAACTGGCCAAGACCATGACCCCCGAGGGCGAGCACAAGCTGGTTGAGACCATCATCATCAAGACCCAGGGATTCGTAAGCGGTAACTTCAGTGAGAACGATGAGGCTCCCATCCAGAAGTTCCGTGATTTCCTGAACCTCTACAAGGGCATTGACAAGGCACAGCTCCGTGCCAACATGAAATACTTCCTGGAGGCCATCATGCCTACCTGTGAGGAGTATAACATGAACATGTGCGTACATCCCGATGATCCCCCAATCGAGGTCCTTGGCCTGCCGCGCATAGTCCGCACCGAGGAGGATATCCAGTGGTTCCTGGATGCAGTACCCAACAAGCATAACGGTCTGACATTCTGTGCAGGTTCACTGTCGGCAGGAGCATACAACAATGTTGTAGAGATGGCCAGGAAGTTTGCATCACGCACACACTTTGTACACCTGCGCTCTTGCCACATATTCCCCAACGGAGACTTTACCGAGGCATCACATCTGGGTGGCCGTGCCGACCTGATTGAGCTCTGCCGCATATTCGAGAAAGAAAACCCGCAGCTGCCTATGCGTGTTGACCACGGTATGACATTTACCGATGAGCCCGGCGGCATAATGGACGAGTCCAGCCACGGACACAATGCAGGTTACACCCTGCTGGGACGTATGTTCGCAATGGGTCAGGTGCAGGGCATCCTGGCAACCGTTGACCGCGAACTTGGTATTGAATACAAACAACCCGGATTCTTTGATTGATTATGAAACTTACAGAAATAACAAGCGGCAAGTTCAATGCCGCAGAGTGGGAAAAGAAAGGTTACCTGCTCCCCAAGTTTGATATAGAGGCTGTTCGCCGCAAGACACATGATGAGCCCACATGGGTACATTTTGGCGGCGGTAACATATTCCGCGCCTTCCCGGCCGCAATCATCAACGACGCCCTTAATACCGGCAAGTATGACCGCGGCGTCATCATGGCCGAGACCTTTGACTATGAGATCGTAGACAAGGCCTACGCTCCGTATGACAACCTCTCGCTGCTGGTAAGCCTGCAGTCAACAGGTACCATCGAGAAGAAGGTCATAGCATCAGTTACTGAGGCCCTTAAGGCCGATCCGCAGTTCCCCGACTGGAACCGTCTGGTCGAGATATTCAGGAACAAGTCTCTGCAGATGATTTCATTCACCATCACCGAGAAGGGTTACACCTATAATGATGCCGATCTGGCCCGCGGCCTCAAGCCCGTATTTGCAATGGGTAAGGTCTGCGCCCTGCTGCTGGAGCGTTTCAACGCAGGCAAGCTGCCGCTCACCGTACAGAGCATGGACAACTGCTCGCACAACGGTGACAAGGTAAAGGCCGGCGTTATGGCTTACGCCGAGCGTTGGGTGGCCGATAAACTGGTTCCCGCCGATTTCCTGGCCTACCTTAAGGATGAGAGCAAGATCACATTCCCGTGGTCAATGATTGATAAGATCACCCCGCGTCCGCATGAGAAGGTCAAGGAACTCCTGGCCAAGGACGGCTTTGAGGATAACGACTATATCGAGACCGAGAAGCATACCTTCACTGCTCCGTTCGTAAATGCCGAGGAGGTTCAGTACCTGGTAATAGAGGATAACTACACCAACGGTCGTCCGCCGTTGGATCTGGGTGGTGCGCTCTACACCACACGTGAGACTGTCGATAAGGTTGAGACCATGAAGGTTACCACCTGCCTCAACCCCCTGCACACCGCAATGGCCATCTACGGCTGCATGCTGGGCTACACACTTATATCGGCCGAAATGGCCGATGAGGACATCCGTCCCTTCATCCAGAAGATGGGATACATGGAGGCCATGCCGGTAGTGGTTGATCCCGGAATTCTGAACCCGTACGAGTTCATCGGCGCCGTAATCAACCGCCGTCTGCCCAACCCGTTCATGCCCGATGCACCGCAGCGCATTGCATGCGATACCAGCCAGAAGATTCCAATCCGTTTTGGCGAGACCATAAAGAAATACATAGCACGCGGCCTTGATATGGACAACCTGGTGCTCATACCTCTGGCACTTGCCGGTTGGGCACGCTATCTGAAAGGCATCAAGGATGACGGCACCCCGTTTGATCCGTCACCCGATCCGCTGCTGGCAGAGGTCCAGGCCATAGTAGCTCCCCTTGAAATAGGTAAGCCTGATCAGGACTACTCATGCCTGAAGAAACTCTACAGCCGCAAGGACATCTTTGCCGTTGATCTCTACGAGGCCGGCCTTGGCGAGCGTATAGAGGGCATGGTCAAGGAACTCTACGCCGGTCCCGGCGCAGTCCGCAAGACCCTCCACAAATACGTTCAAGCCAGATGATGCCATTGGGGACGGTTCTCGCACTTTTTTGAGTTTTTGAGCGTTGCAACACTTTTGCAACGCTCTTTTCTTGTTGTGCCTGGAGACCCGCTTTAACTTTGAAGGCAGAACAGATTAATAATTTTAAATAGACCAATAATGATATGAGAAGTTCCCGCCTTTTTGCACTTGCCTTTATTCTGAGTACAACATTTACTGTGACTCAAGCCCGGAAGTTGGATGTAAAATACGTTGATTTGGGCCTGAGTGTGCTTTGGGCCGATTGTAACATGGGCGCTGACAGCCCCACCGATTATGGATCTTATTTTGCATGGGGTGAGACAGAGCCTAAGAATTACTTTTCGTGGGACAATTTTCATAACTGTGAGATACCACGTGAGGAACCGGACAGTGATGATGAAGACTTTTTGGGGCGTAGCAGAAACAATGAACCATTAAGATTGCCGCCTGCCAATGATGCGGCAACCGTCCGGTTGGGTGCAGAATGGCACATGCCTACTATTCAGGAATATAATGAGTTGTATGCTAACTGTGATTATGATACCGTTACTGTGAACGGTGTCTTGGGGTTAAGATATACAAGCAGGATAGCCGGTTATGAGGACCGAAGCATTTTCATTCCTTACGGAGGGCATATTGAAGGTGCTGACACCATAGGGGTGGATTTAGGCTTCTGGGTGTGGACATCAGAGTCTGATCACTATTGGGATGCTGACAGCAGTGCCACATATGTGAGTACCAGTAATACTGTAAATCCCGCATTCTTCTATCTGGATGAAGAACTCAGGGTCGGTATAGGAACGGAACCCTCAGAAGCCGGTGGTTACCGTTATAGTGGATTTAATATCCGTCCCGTAAGAAGGTATGATTCAGATGCTTTGACATCATTTGAACTATCCGCTGCCAAACTTGACCTTGACTATGGTGAAATACGTAGAGTTAACACCGTTATCAGACCGTCCGGACGTCAGGCAGAGAACGGAGAGGTCAAGTGGAGTACATCATCGGATACTGTGGCAATCTGTCAGGACGGAACTGTCACCGCGATTGGAGTTGGAAAGTGCGTCATCACGGCAGAATATAAAGGACATAAGGCGCAGATGAAGGTCAACGTCACCATGCCTGTGCCGGAGGCTGTGGATCTGGGGCTTAGCGTCAAGTGGGCATCGGCCAATATGGGCGCATCATCGCCGCTTCAGCCGGGAGCCTATATTGCATGGGGAGAGACTAGTCCCAAGGCCGGTTTATATACAGGAGACAACTATAAACGTGTCTGGAGTGATAAACTTGAACCACAGAATGATGCTGCTGCGGTTAGGCTTGGCGGTGGTTGGCGTATGCCCGATGCCGATGAACTGTGGGAACTGAAAAACAAATGCACCTGGAAGTATATAAATACTAATGACAGTTGCGGTTATATCATTACCAGCAATGTGCCAGGTTATGAAGGTCGGAGCATTTTCCTTCCTGCTGCCGGTTATAAAACCAATCATGAAAGCATGGTGACGATGAACCAGGTTCATTATGGTACTTACAAGACGTTTGCATACAATACCTCTGTTTCCAATGTCGGTCTGGGCTCACCTAACAAGTCTGAAGGATGTCCTATAAGGCCGGTATTGGATTTGCATGACGGCAAAAAGAAGGAAGTAGGGCCGGGGCCTGTGAAACCTTTAGGTCATAATGCGCTGGTTGATTTGGGCTTAAGCGTGCTTTGGGCCGATTGTAACGTAGGAGCTGACAGCCCGGAGGAGGTGGGAGCACGCTTTGCATGGGGCGAGACAGAGCAGAAGACATACTATACGACAGCCAATTATAAATACAATGTCTGCCATAGGTATAATTCTGATTACGGCAAGCAGAAACTTATTGCAGATGATGATGCCGCTCATGTGAACTGGGGCGGAAAGTGGAGAATGCCCACCAAGGAGGAGTACGCCGAGCTGTTCAAGAACTGCGAATGGGCCGATACTATACTGAATGGTGTGGAAGGATTCCTGTTTACCAGCAAAGTCCCGGGGTACACCTCTAACTCCATTTTCCTGCCGTTCACCAATGGGGGTATTTATAAGGCTGACGGAGGGATATATCTTACATCGGAAGTCAGTTCCCGCAATAAATATTGTTGTGTGACATTTACAATCAATAAGATGAGATCCGGTACATATGACGAGGTTGATCTTGGGCTGGAGAACTATCCTGGCTGGGATTATCCCAATTCAAATATCCATATTCCGGCACGTAACCGCTACGAGGGCGGCTTTGTCCGTGCCGTCTGCCCCAGGTGACACCTTTATCCCATTTTTTTGCTAACTTTGCGGGGTAAAAACACCTTCTATGGAGAACATCCGCAATTTCTGCATTATTGCTCATATCGATCACGGTAAGTCAACGCTGGCTGACCGTCTGCTGGAGTACACTCATACCATCAATATCACCGAGGGTCAGATGCTTGACGACATGGACCTGGAGAAGGAGCGCGGCATCACAATCAAGAGCCACGCCATCCAGATGGAGTATGAGTACAAAGGTCAGAAATACATCCTGAACCTTATTGACACTCCGGGACACGTGGATTTCTCATATGAGGTAAGCCGATCAATCGCCGCCTGCGAGGGCGCTATCCTGGTGGTGGATGCCACACAGGGTGTGCAGGCGCAGACCATCAGCAACCTCTACATGGCCAT
>DBYT01000049.1:5907-7870 GCA_002309915.1 Bacteroidales bacterium UBA1179
AAGTGCGATATGCAGAGCGCCATGCCCGATGAGGTTGAGGATGAAATCATCGAACTCCTGGGCTGCAAGCGTGAGGAGATTATCCGCGCATCGGCCCGCACCGGAATGGGTGTTGAGGAGATTCTTAACGCAATCGTGGAGCGCGTGCCGCATCCCGTGGGTGACCCTGATGCTCCGCTGCAGGCATTGATCTTTGACTCGGTATTCAACTCATTCCGCGGAATCATAGCATATTTCAAGATTGAGAACGGCTGCATCCGCAAGGGTGACAAGGTTAAGTTCTTCAATACCGGCAAGGAGTATGATGCCGATGAGGTAGGCGTGCTCCGGATGGATATGGTGCCGCGCGACGTGATGACCACAGGCGATGTGGGTTACATCATATCGGGTATAAAGACATCGACTGAGGTCAAGGTGGGCGATACCATCACTCATGTGGCCCGTCCCTGTGACAAAGCCATTGCAGGATTCGAGGAGTCCAAGCCGATGGTGTTTGCCGGCGTATATCCCATTGAGGCCGATGAGTTTGAGGACCTGCGTGCATCACTTGAGAAGTTGCAGCTGAACGATGCCTCACTGAGTTTCTTCCCCGAGTCATCGGCAGCGCTGGGATTCGGATTCCGTTGCGGATTCCTGGGTCTGCTGCATATGGAGATTGTACAGGAGCGTCTGGACCGCGAGTTTGACATGAGTGTCATCACCACCGTGCCGAACGTATCATACATGGTCTATGACAAGCAGGGTAACGCAACCGAGGTGCACAACCCGAGCGGTATGCCTGACCTTACTCTGATTGACCATATAGAGGAGCCTTATATTGACGCATCTATAATCACCACGACCGAGTATATCGGCCCCATCATGACTCTGTGCCTTGACAAGCGCGGAGAGCTGGTAAAGCAGCAGTTCATAGCCGGTAACCGTGTGGAGATTTACTTCAAACTGCCTCTGGGTGAGATTGTGATTGACTTCTACGACAAACTCAAGAGCATATCAAAGGGTTACGCATCATTCGATTATCATCCCGCAGGATACCGTCCTTCAAAACTGATTAAACTGGATATTCTGCTTAATGGTGAGCCTGTGGATGCACTCTCAACCCTTACCCATGTAGATAATGCCTATGACCTGGGCCGACGCATGTGCGAGAAACTCAAGGAACTCATACCGCGCCAGCAGTTTGATATAGCAATCCAGGCTGCCATCGGCTCCAAGATCATTGCACGCGAGACCATCAAGCAGGTTCGTAAGGATGTGACCGCCAAGTGCTACGGTGGTGACGTATCGCGTAAGCGCAAACTTCTGGAAAAGCAGAAGAAGGGCAAGAAGCGCATGAAACAAATCGGTAACGTGGAGGTTCCTCAGAAAGCCTTCCTTGCAGTACTGAAGTTAGATTAAAAAAGGTCGCTCAATCGAGCGACCTTTTTAATTATTACTCTTTCTGATAGAGGAATCGTTTGATACTCTTCTTGGGAGTCTTCTCAAACTCCTCATGGTAGATGCGAATCTGAGAGATCTTCTCGTAGGCAGGCAGGATGTTGTTAAGCTCCTGGCGGTTCTGCTCCATGACCTCGGCAATCTGCTCATCGGTCATACCGGTCTTCATGGCCTCGTCAAAATCGGGATAAACCAGAGCGACAAGTTTGTCATTCTCGGATATTACCACTGACTCGTTGACCAGATTCATGTTGTTCAGGTGATCCTCAATCTCCTCGGGGTAGATGTTCTGACCCGAAGGTCCAAGAATCATGCTCTTGCTGCGGCCCTTGATGAATATGTTGCCCTCCTTGTCCATGATGCCAAGGTCGCCGGTATACATCCAGCCGTCCTTGTCGATGGTCTCCTCGGTCAGCTTCTCGTTCTTGTAGTAACCAAGCATTACGTTGGGACCGCGGCAAATGATCTCGCCGGGAACGTTCTCGGGATCGGGGCTCAGGATCTTGACCTCCATGTTGGGTACGGG
>DBYT01000093.1:0-218 GCA_002309915.1 Bacteroidales bacterium UBA1179
GTATCCAGAGTATTGCGGCGGGTGTTACGGATGGATATCTTGGACTCCTCGTTCACCTTTCCGCTCTGCTTTACCAGGTCACGACGGCGCTCCTCGGTAAGCGGGGGGATGGCCAGACGGATAACCTCACCGTTGTTGGTGGGCATGATTCCAACTGCAGAGTCAATGATAGCCTTCTCAATGACCTTGATCATATTCTTGTCCCACGGACGTATGGC
>DBYT01000093.1:303-3920 GCA_002309915.1 Bacteroidales bacterium UBA1179
TTGGCCTTGCCGGCACGGATATGGGCGAACTCATCCTCAAGATGCATGATGGACATTTCCATCTGCTCCTCAGCTTCGCTGAGACAAATATTTACATCTAACATAACTGTGACTTTATTTCGATAAAGCAAAGATAAACCATTTTCTTTCAATAAACCGCATTAAATTAGTAAATTTGCGTCACCCAAACAGTTGAAGGACCTGATGCTGACCGATTGTGCACATATTCTGGAAGGATTCAATACGATATCGCTTGACGAGATGTCGTCCATACGCCTGATGAACAGGATTGACACCAAGTATCTGGCCAATGAGGCTCAGCTCCGTAAACTGCTCGAACTGGCCCGTGACGAATATATGGTCCAATCCATAAACGGAATCCGCCAGTCAGAGTACACCACCCAGTATCTTGATGACAGGTTCAACACAATGTATTTGAACCACCACAACGGGCGCCTTACAAGACAGAAGGTCCGCATCCGCACCTACGTCGATACAGGTGACAATTTCTTTGAGGTGAAACTCAAGAACAACCACGGCCGCACCAAGAAAAAACGCATACATCTGACCGGGGCCGATACGTACGTCCGGGACGGAGCCGCACAGTTTCTTGAGGAGCATGCCATGCTCTCCATACCGCTCAGTGACCTGACCCCGAAGGTAGCAAACCGTTTCAAGCGTATAACCCTGGTGAACAACGCCAGGACAGAGCGTCTTACCATAGACCGCCAACTCACGTTCCATAACGCCGAAACAGGTCTGGACCGAAGCATGGACAACCTGGTGGTAATTGAGGTAAAGCGTGACGGAAACACATACTCACCCATTCAGGACCTGTTGCGAGAACTGCGCATATTCCCGAGCGGGTTCAGTAAATACTGCATAGGAATGGCGCTGACAACCCCGGGTATCAAGCGCAATCTGTTTAATGAAAGGATAAGGAAAATTGAAAAACTGACATCGATATGCTTATGAATCTATTTGCCCCACTGGCGGGCGGACTCAGCCAGCTGGCTGCAGCAGCAACCGAGGAGGAAGAACTGTTTGGCGATGAGGCCAGCGGTCTGCTCTCTTCACTGGGATCAACCCCCTTCTGGCCTGCATGGTCAAGCGTATGGGAGATGGTATTGCGTCTGCTCATCAACGTTATAACCATCGGAATCATCGTTCATGCATTCTACTACCCCAAGGCCAAGAGACGTGACTACTACTTTACATTCTCAATCATAGGAGTGAGCATATTCCTGCTTATCTACCTGATGGGAGGCGTAAAACTCAAGATAGGATTCGCCCTGGGTCTGTTTGCCATATTCGGCATCATCAAGTACCGTACCGAGCAGGTTCCCATCCGCGAGATGACCTATATGTTCGTGATCATTGCCGTGGCAGCCATCAACGGACTGGCAACCAGCGTAAGTTATTTTGAACTGCTGGGCACCAACCTGATATTCATCATTGCACTGGCCATCTGCGAGAACACCAAGTGGATGAAACACGTCCCCTCCAAGCTCATCAAATATGACAATGTCAAACTGGTGGCGCACGGCAAGGAGGATGAGCTCAAGGCCGATCTGGAGAAACGTCTGGGACTCAAGATCATCCGTATTGAGGTGGGCAACATTGATTTCCTCAAGGACTCAGCTATCATCAAGATCTACTACGAGCCCATCATGGATGAGTTCGGCACCATTGATTCAGTAATGAAAACAGGAAAGATCAAATGAGAAAGTTTCTTCTTACAGCAGGTGCGTTTCTTTTTTCCGTATGCTTATCGGCCCAGACAAACTGGGGTTTGCGCAGCGGCATAGGGGTTGAAAAGAAGATCACCAAAGGTCTGGACGCAGGAGTTGAGGCCAAATACTATCAGACTGACAATTTCCGCAATACCGACCGCTGGAGCATCGGCCTGTCTCTTGGCAAGCGTCTGTACCGCAACAAGGCTAAGACATTCAACGTAAAGGCTGGCCTGGGATACAAGTACATGAATGTGTATCATGACTGGTCAACCAAATACAAGGATGATGCCGAAGGCGTGGAGAACAGGCTTGAACCTGAGTTCTACATCAACAACAACTATGATTTCAACCTGAAGAACGGATACACCGACACCCGTCACCGTGTTACCGCATCAGTTCAGGCTGCAATGGAATTCGGTCGTCTCAAAGTCTCTATTCGTGAGGCCTATCAGTTTACTCACACCGACAGTGCCAGTTATGCAGTCGATAAGTACCGCCATGACGACGGGCAGACCAACTGGGCCGGTAAAGGTTACAGCAACATAGCCGGAACTGATTATTACCTCAAGAACGACCTCTCCGGTAAGGCGGCTTCCGACAAAGGCGTTATCCGTTCCAAAATCAGCATGGATTATGACATACCCCACTGGAAATATGACCCGTTCGTATCATATGAGATATTCAGCGGTATTGACAATGGGCTGAAGACCGAAAAATCAAGAATAACCGCAGGAGTTGAATTCAGTTTCAATAAAATGCATAACTTTGAGGTGGCGTACATGTGGCAGAACCAACATGATGACGAAGAGCCCGCGGGTTCATTCATCTGCCTGAGTTACAAATTTGATTTCTGACCTTATGAGAAGGCTGCTCCTTTTTGCTCTGACCGCCCTTCTGACTGTACCTTCATTCAGTCAGGATTCGGTGTCTGCGGTCCAGGACAGCCTCACACAGAATCTGGAACTTGACAATCTCCGCAAAATAACAGTCAAGGATGGCAACATGGTTACCACCTATTCCGACGGTACCACCCGTAGCCATAAACTGTCCGATTCAGAGAAACTTCATTTTGAAGACACTTACACCATCTATGACCTGAGCGGCCGCCCCATCAAGACCCACACTGATGTGAGCTGCGACGAGCCATTCGACCTGAATGACCTCACATCAGGCATCTATCTTCTGAAAACCGGCAACCGCACTATCAAGATTGTGAAATAGGTTCCGCTTCACCCATAAAATTTCGACAATTAATTAAAAGAACATGAAGTTGGAACAAGGCCGGATGCCTGCGTGGCACCGGCTTTTTGTTTATATTTGCATTGTAACGGAATGGAAAGGCCTTACCAACTGTTAGCAATATACATTATTAACGATTAACTATTTTGAAAAATGGAAGTTGAAAACAGTAGGATACTTGCCACACTCTCTGTAGGCGAGTTCAAAGAGGTAATGGATGAAATTTACAAAAAAAGGAAGGAAAAAGAAGAGGAAGAGAAACCTCATACATACGTATTCGGACTCTCGGGTATTATGGAAATGTTCCATTGTAGCAAAACCACAGCGTCTTACTTGAAGTCTAATGTAATCAAAGATGCAGTGAGTCAGCGTGGACGCAAGATTGTAGTTGATGTGGAATACGCGAGACTTTTGTTTAAGACCAAGTGGCCTTATAAAGTTTATAAACGTTACAATTTGGGTTTGGATATGGATTAGATACTTGGAGTTATCACCAAATGTGGGCTGAAAATCAGCCCACATTTATTTGATGACCCCTTGCCCTGCCACGGGACATCAAACAACAAAAAAGGAATCCAAAATCCCTTGAAAGCGAGCTTTCAGATGATTTTGGATTCCTTTTTTGTTGGTGATCCGCTCGGG
>DBYT01000093.1:3991-33555 GCA_002309915.1 Bacteroidales bacterium UBA1179
GCGGGTGCAAAATTATGCCTTTTTGCTAATCTAGGCAAACTTTTCTTCGATTTTTTGGGAAACGCATTCAATTATTCTCCAGCGTTTTTGATCTTAAGGTAATTGCAGGACAGAATCTTGCCTTCACCGTCACGCAGGTGCATGGCACCGCCCTGACAGTAACGCCACACCTTGCAGTCGCCGCATTCGTCTTTCTTCATCCACTTGCGGTCACGGTAAAGTTTGAAGCTGTTCTCCCACACATCCCAGAAGTTGTCGGTATGAATACTACCCTGATTATAATCACTGCGAATGCTGAGACAACCCGATATTGCACCGTCATATCGTATCGAAGCGACCGATACTCCCGCCACACAGCGGAATACATGATCGCGGACCACACCTTCATAAGGTCCAAGAAATCCTTCACATGAATAGTTGAGACGGATACGGCCCTCACGGCGGACGGCGGCGATATAGTTCATAAGCCGGACGTACTGTTCATTGGAGAGCATCAGTTCGTCATCACCTGCAGCACGTCCCATGGGAGCTACGGTAAAGATGCGCCACTGCCTTACTCCACGGCTTATCAGATACTCCTTGAACTTGTCCAGATAGGCGAAATTACGCTTGTTGACGCAAGTTATAAGGTCCCAGGTCAGTTCCGGATGCTCTTTGAACCAGTCTATTGCAGCATCGGCACGCTTGAAACTCAGCTCGCTGCCGCGCATCCAGTTATGTTCGTCCTCGAATCCGTCAAAGCTCATTCCTATGGTATCCAGACCTGTCTCGACAAGTTCATTCACAGCTTCACGGGTCAGGAGCATGCCGTTTGATACCATTCCCCACAGGAAACCGCGTTTCTTTATCTCGGCTCCCACCTGCATGATATCCTTGCGGACCATAGGTTCACCGCCTGTGGTGATGATCACGCATCGGCCACGGTCAAAATCCTTGGGACAACTGTCAAGAACACCCAGAAGATCACTCAACGGAGGGTCTTCCATGCCGGCGGTCTTGCGGCAGTCACTTCCGCAATGACGGCAGCTTAAGTTACAGCGCAGGGTACACTCCCAGAAGAGTTGGTTCAGCTTATGCTCCAGAACATCGGTCCTGAGAGCTGCTCTGCCTGCTTCAAGAACAAGTCTTCTGGGAAGGGAGAGCTTACAATCCATTATTTCTTGCGGGAGTCGTTAATCTCCTTAGAAAGTCTGTCGATCTTTTCTCTCATTTCGCTGTTCTCGCGGGCACGACGCTCCATCACAGCGGGAGGTCCGTAGATAACCGTATTCATACGGGTAGAGAGTTCATCCTTAAGGGTATTGACCTCTTCTATCTTCTTCCTTACCTCTTTTGAGTCACCGGGTAATGTCGCCATGGGAGTATAATCGTTTACCGAGCCGGGATTATCGGCATCCTGATCAGTCTGTTCTTCCTGGGCCGGGTCCGGTTCGGCGGACTTGTTCAGCTTTTTGCTGCGGCAGGAACTCATCAACGCCAGTACGGCAATGGAAAGGGAGCAGACCAAAAGAGTCCATCCCTTTGACACAAATATCCTGAATCTTTTATATGCCATGACAGTTGATATTAAGGTTTATACTGCACCTGCTCCGTCTCCACATCATTATAGAACGCGGCAGCAGTACGTGCGTTATACACTTCTGATATAGGATACAACTCCGGAAGGTTAAATGATTTGAGCATCATGTTGTACTTGTCGGGATCCTTTTGCGGAAGCAGGAAAGGCTTTCCGGTCTCTCCGTCAGGGCCGATATACGCGACATAGGGACGTCCGTAAACCAGGTCGTCACGCTTGGAGGCGAACACCACCCAGCGGCTGTTGGCGCTCCAGCTGTGATAGGTATCGGCTCCGTATGCATTTATGCCCGGCAGCACATCAATATCTCTTGTCTTAAGGTCAATAAGCCACAGTTCACTCTCCTTGTGCCATACGGGGAATGTTCCGTACTCGGCAGCGATTACCATCAGCCAATGGCCGTCAGGTGATGCTTTAAGGTGGCTGAACGAGAGGTTCTGTCCGGCCGGTACTATGGTGATAACCCTGTCGCCCATGGTTCCGGTTTCGGGATCAAACGGCATCACAGCTATGTCATAATGCATCTGGGCAATACTGTCAGGCTGCTCGTGACGCTCGGCACGGCAGAAGAATATGGTCTTGCCATCGGCCGAGAAGCAGGGGAATGTCTCCTGGAACTCACTGCCTGTGGTGGCGGGACTTTCAGTTACTGTCAGGTTGTCAAAATCAACGACAACCAGGTCACTGCGCCTGTCATACACCTCCATCCTCTTGTCTGCCTGACTGTGAATGGCGAATGTAATATCGGCCGTGGTGAATACTCCGTAACGTCCGTCGGCCGATATGTCACCGTAGACGGTATTGCCGGTATAGTCGGTGCGTGTATTGAGTTTTGTCAGTTTGCCGTTACGGTTAAGGATTGTACCGCCCTTGGCGCCGCGCAGATGCATGAAAGTGGTTCCGTTGCGGTTTGACGTGTGGCAGTTCATGCAGCAGTAATCAGCATTACGGTTGTCACCTAACAGGACCGATTTGAAACTCTCCATGTCACGCTGCTCAATCTGGATTCCTTTCCAGACCTCATATGCGGGCTCTATAAGACGATAGCTCAGATACTTGTCTATAGGATCTGTAGCCACAGTCCATGAAAAAGACTCGGAGCGGTCTGAATGATCCGTCCTGTCTCTCCACTTCACAGTGACCGAGAGCACGTTACCCTTCTCCGATTCCAGCATGCCATGCCACTTCTTAAGAGGGAACTTTACCAGGCCTTTGCTGCCCTTGAATGAATACTCGCCGCTCTCTCCCTTGACCGTGACAAGAATTCCGCCGGCATTCCCCACCCTGAAATTCAGAGGTGCTATGTTGAAGGGTATGGTAACGTCACTGTAATCCGGAAACAGCCCCGAAAAACTGTCTGTCTTACGGTCTGAACAACCGGTCAGGACAACTGTTGCAAAAGCCAATAATAAGATAAACCTGTTTCTCATTTCAAATTCCTGTTGGTTAGACTTACTGCCATGATGTAATTCCAATATGTACCCGCGGCCTCCTCGGTAAGAACGTTCGGATTCTCTGACCGGGCTCTGACCTCCATCAGATGTAAGAACTTGGTCAATACTTCCTGTGAAATATGGTATTTCTCAACTGTCTCCCTGAGAGACTCATCGGAGTTTACAGTTGTCAGTAATGCCTCCTGATAAATATCGGGCACATTGACAATCTGATCCAGTTTGCCAAGATAGTATCTCTCATATGATTCAACGAAAGACTTGATGTCCTTGTCAAGAAGGTATGAGCAAAGCTGGTAGTCAATAGCCACTTTATTGTAGGGCGATTCCTGTGCAATTATGTCCAATGAAGACCTTATGTCACCCTGGGCAAAGAAATGGTCCTGTGGAACGGTGCGGCTGCGCCATATGAGATACTGGTCAGGTATGCTGTCTGTCTCAATGCACTTCAGCAAGTTATCGGCCCACTCCCTGTGGTTTCTGGTACGGGCCAGGATATTCAGGTATTTTGACGCCACGGCATAATCACCTGTCACTACGCCTATCTCAGCCAGACGTCGCAGCATACGTGTCGAATAATGGCCCGGTACTACCGTCTGAGCAAGCAGCGCGCAGTCCGTAGCCTGTGACACATCGCCTATCTCCATCAGGGCATCGGTAAAGTACATCATCGAGAAGCAGGGATCACCCTTACCGGTGGTCAGGTACAGGCCGCGTGAAGACAAGCCCCATCGGCCCTTAAGCAGTTCATCGGGCAGTCTACCCTCACGCGCATTGCACAGATGCCAATAAAAAATGCAATATCTGTCTGTCATATGCCTTGACGCCAGATTCTTGACCTCTTTCCAGTCATTCCGGTATGCCAGAGTTCCTATCTTGATCACATTCTCCAACTCCTTGTCGGCGGTTGTTATGAACATCACGTCGGTCAGCATAACGAAAGTGAAGATGAACTCCCTGACATGAATCCTGATTAATCGGGATGACAATGTGGAGAGAGCCATAACAGCCACTGTCAGCAAAGGCTGCAGCAGAAGCAACCATAAAGCAGGAATAATGTGTTTGGGATATACAGGCCAGATGAAGGTCCTTATAAACGTCAGGTTATACAGTCTTCCTATCAAAGCCATTGCAATCAGTCCTGCCACAAGGCATACCACCGTCTGGGCGGCATCCTTTCTTTTAAGATAGCACAGCATAAGAGCCATGGTCAGGGCATGTCCGCCGGCTATCACGAACATTACCGGAACCGACAGACCGTAAATCCATGGAGCGAATCTGGAATCCTTGAGATGAGCCAGGGCACAGGCCGACCAGACCGATAGGGCAAGACCCACAGTGGCCGATACAGGATAATTGGGGAACGGTATGAAATAACTCTCCAGCACTGCGGGGATTACAAGCAATACCAGGACTGCATAATGCCCGGGATTGGCCAGCCTGTAGAAACGGTATAATCCGGCCGTTATCAGGAGCAGTAGCAGCATACTCAACAGAGCGCCGTTCCAGCCGCTTATGTAGAACTGTGTCAGCCAGTCTCCCAAAACCGATGATATCACAGCGGGATTTGAAAGGTACCAACCGATACGGTCGGCACCCAAAAGAAATATGCTTATCTGTTCCTTGAATTCAAGGCGGTAGGGGGCCTGATGCACTAATATGCCAAAAATTGTCAGCAGCACCAATACCGCATACACAGCATCCAGGAATCTGTATCTTCTCATCATCTTACATTCTAGAATTTGTAAATGCAAACATAATGAAAAAAAGCGGTTGATACGGGGATTTTTGACTACTTTTGTCTTTTGCAACGCACGCGCGCACACACGATGGCAGGAAAACTCTATCTGGTACCCACACCGGTGGGAAATCTTGAGGACATCACCTTGAGGGCATTACGCATACTCAAGGAGGTGGACCTTATCCTGGCCGAGGATACCCGTACCAGTTCAGTGCTTCTCAAGCACTATGACATCCATAAGCCTCTGCAGTCACACCACAAGTTCAACGAGCATGAGACATCGGCCCAGATAGCCCGCCGCATCCAGGCAGGTGAGTCAATTGCGCTCATCAGCGATGCCGGCACTCCGGGTATATCGGACCCCGGATTCATGCTGGTAAGGGAATGCGTCCAGCAGGGAGTAGATGTGGAGTGTCTGCCCGGTGCCACAGCTTTCGTACCCGCACTCATTGACTCAGGCCTGCCCTGTGACCGTTTCCTGTTTGAGGGATTCCTGCCTCAGAAAAAGGGCCGTCAGACCCGTATCAATGCATTGAAGGACGAGCCCCGCACCATCGTGTTCTACGAGTCTCCGTTCCGTCTGGTCAAGGCGTTGGAGCAGTTTATCGAGGCATACGGCCCGGACCGCCCGGTCTGCGTTTGCCGTGAGATATCAAAGGTGCATGAGGATTGCGTGCGCGGCACATTGAGTGAAGTACTTGCTCACTTCAAGGCCCACGAGCCCAAGGGTGAGATTGTAATAGTATTGGGAGGAGCAGACAGATGAAGGAAGAGTTTCAAGTCATAACCGAGAAAAAGGCCGAAACCGCCATACTGGTGGGTATCATAACACAGGATCAGGACGAGCGCAAGACAAATGAGTATCTTGACGAACTTGAGTTCCTGGCCGATACCGCCGGAGTGAGCGTGATGCGCCGTTTCACCCAGAAGATACCCCAGGCACTTGCCGCCACATACGTGGGTAAGGGTAAACTGGAGGAGATGCGTGATTACATAAAGCGCATGGAGGATATGGAGAATGAGGTGGGTATGGCAATCTTTGATGATGAACTCACCGCCAAGCAGATGTCGGCCATAGAGAGCGTGCTGAACGTGAAGGTTCTGGACCGCACATCGCTGATACTTGACATCTTTGCCATGCGTGCCCAGACAGCCCATGCCAAGACGCAGGTGGAACTTGCTCAGTACCGCTATCTGCTCCCCCGTCTGCAACGAATGTGGACACACCTGGAGCGTCAGGGCGGTGGTTCCGGTGCCGGCGGCGGTAAGGGTACGGTAGGTCTGCGTGGACCCGGTGAGACCCAGCTTGAGATGGACCGCCGAATCATCACCAAGCGTATAAGCTGGCTTAAGGAACAGTTGGCCGATATAGACCGCCAGAAATCCACCATGCGCAAGAACCGTGGCCGATTGATCCGCGTTGCACTGGTTGGATACACCAACGTAGGCAAATCCACCCTTATGAACCTGCTCTCCAAGAGCGATGTCTTTGCCGAGAACAAGCTCTTTGCCACCCTTGACACAACTGTACGCAAGGTGGTGGTGGATAACCTGCCCTTCCTGCTCTCAGATACCGTAGGATTCATACGCAAACTGCCCACTGACCTGGTGGAGTCATTCAAGTCAACCCTTGACGAGGTCCGCGAGGCCGATCTGCTGATACATGTGGTAGATATATCCCACCCAGATTTTGAGGACCAGATGAAGGTGGTGGACAAGACCCTGGCCGACCTGGGTGCCGGCGACAAGCCCAAAATAGTGCTATTCAACAAGACCGATGCCTACACCTGGGTGGAGAAAGAGGCCGATGACCTTACCCCCGCCACACGTGAGAATATCACGATGGATGAGTTGCAGCGCACCTGGATGGGTCGCCTGAACGGCGAGTGCCTGTTTGTATCGGCCCTCAAGAAGACAGGCATTGAGAACATGAGAAAGGTATTATACGACAGAGTCAAGCAGTTGCACGTACAGAAGTACCCCTACAACGATTTCCTCTATCCCGATATGGACGATAATAATCAAAACACAAAATAAAGATGGCAAATTTCAAGTATGCGCCCATGTTCCAGCTGGGCAAGGATGAGACAGAGTACTATCTGCTCACCAAGGATTACGTAAGCGTAAGCGAGTTTGAAGGCAAACCCATTCTGAAGGTTCAGAAAGAGGGTCTGACCAAGATGGCCAATGCCGCATTCCGCGATGTAAGTTTCCTGCTTCGCCGTTCACACAACGAGCAGGTTGCCAAGATTCTGCGTGACCCCGAGGCATCAGATAACGATAAATATGTAGCTCTTACATTCCTGCGCAACGCGGAGGTATCGGCCAAGGGCAAACTGCCTCTGTGCCAGGATACCGGTACCGCTATCATCCACGGCGAGAAGGGTCAGCAGGTATGGACCGGATTCTGTGATGAAGAGGCTCTGTCAGAGGGCGTATTCAAGACCTATACCGAGGAGAACCTGCGCTACAGCCAGAACGCTCCGCTGGATATGTACAATGAGGTGAACACCAAGTGCAACCTGCCCGCCCAGATTGACATCGAGGCTACCGAGGGTATGGAGTACCGCTTCCTGATGGTTACCAAGGGTGGCGGATCGGCCAATAAGACATATCTCTATCAGGAGACCAAGGCACGCATCCAGAACCCCGGCACACTGATTCCCTTCCTGGTTGAGAAGATGAAGAGCCTGGGTACTGCAGCCTGTCCTCCCTACCATATCGCATTCGTAATTGGCGGTACCAGCGCCGAGAAGAACCTTCTCACAGTCAAGCTGGCATCAACTCACTACTATGACTCACTGCCCACCACAGGCGATGAGACCGGCCGCGCATTCCGTGACGTTGAGCTTGAGAAGCAGCTCCTGCAGGAGGCTTACAAGATTGGTCTGGGCGCACAGTTCGGCGGTAAGTATATGGCACACGATGTACGTGTAATCCGTCTGCCGCGCCACGGCGCAAGCTGCCCCATAGGTCTGGGCGTAAGTTGCTCTGCTGACCGCAACATCAAGGCCAAGATCAACAAGGACGGTATCTGGATTGAGAAGATGGATGACAAACCATACGAGCTCATTCCTGAGGAACTGCGTCAGGCCGGTGAGGGCGATGCCGTAAAGGTTGACCTGAACCGCCCGATGGCTGAGGTATGCAAGCAGCTCTCACAGTATCCCGTAAGCACACGTCTGAGCCTTAACGGCACAATCATAGTAGGTCGTGACATAGCACACGCCAAGATCAAGGCACGCCTTGACGCCGGTGAGCCTATGCCTCAGTACCTCAAGGAGCACCCCATCTACTACGCAGGTCCCGCCAAGACACCTGCCGGAATGGCTTGCGGCTCTATGGGCCCCACCACTGCCGGACGTATGGACCCGTACGTGGATGAGTTCCAGGATAATGGAGGCTCCATGATCATGCTGGCCAAGGGTAACCGCTCACAGGCCGTTACCGATGCCTGCAAGAAACACGGCGGATTCTACCTGGGTTCAATTGGCGGCCCCGCTGCCATCCTGGCCCAGAACAACATCAAGTCAATCGAGTGCGTCGAGTATCCCGAGCTTGGCATGGAGGCCATCTGGAAAATCGAAGTTGAGGACTTCCCCGCCTTCATTTTGGTGGACGATAAGGGAAATGACTTTTTCAAACAGCTTAAGCCCTGCACAGGCTGCAGCATTCTGAAATAAATGTATTTCAGGGACGTAATAGGACAGCAGGATGTGATTGAGCGGCTCGTCAAGGACGCTCAGGCCGGAACTGTGCCGCATGCTCTGCTGTTCTGCGGTCCTGAAGGTACGGGAAAGCTGCAGACAGCCATTGCATTTGCGCGCTATCTGCTGTGCCGCGACAAAGGTACTGCTGCAGACTCCTGCGGCAAGTGCCCTGCCTGCGTCAAGATGGACAAGTTGGTCCACCCTGACCTGCACTTTGTGTTCCCTGTAATAAACAAAAGCAAGACTTCAGAGCGGTCAACCGTATCGGACGATGAGATCCAGACCTGGCGCGAGACAGTACTGGAGCAACAGTATTTCGGATTTGAGGATTGGCTCAGCGCCATTGACGCCGAAAACAAGCAGGCCAGCATATTTGTAACAGAGAGCGAGCGTATCACATCCAAACTCTCGCTCAAATCCGTAGAGGGCGGTTACAAGATTATGATAATCTGGCATGCCGAGAAGATGAACCAGCAGTGCGCCAACTCTCTGCTGAAACTGCTTGAGGAGCCGCCTGCCCAGACGGTATTCATACTTACGACCGATACCCCCGAGCAGATGCTGGAGACCATACTGAGCCGTACCCAGCGCATTGATTTCAGGCGCATTCCGGAGCATGAGATTGAAACAAGGCTTCAGGGCCCCGGCTATCAGCTGGACCAGGATACGGCTCAAAAGATTGCGCACCTGAGCGGCGGCAGTTGGCTCAAAGCCATAAGCGCACTGCGAGTAAATGCCGAGAGCGATGAGTTCTTTGACTACTTTACACAACTGATGCGTCTGTCTTACGGCCGCAAGCTCAAAGACCTGAAACGGTGGTCGGAGAGCATAGCCGGTGGAGGACGCGAGTGGCAGAAACGGTTCCTTGCCTACTGCCAGCGTATGATACGCGAGAACTTTATCAGCAACTTCCACAACCCTGACCTCAATTACATGACTGAGCAGGAGCGGCAGTTCTCGGTAAAGTTCGCCCCGTTCGTGAATGAGAACAATATCATCGGACTTATGGATATGCTGTCCGATGCCCAAAGAGATATAGAACAGAACGTTAACTCCAAGATGGTCTTTTTTGACATGTCACTCAAGACCATCATGCTAATGAAGCAATAATATGGATCAGGATTTCATACTCAATAACGGAAGCGGCGGTATATGCTGCAAGGGTTGCGGCCGCGGAATGGGCCAGCTCCACTCATTTGACTATCTGGCCGGTGTGCCCGGGGCCGATGAGGGCGACTATGTTGAGGTACAGTTCAAGAACACCCGTAAGGGATTCTTTATCAACTCCAACAATATCCCCCTTGAAAAAGGTGATATCGTGGCTGTGGAATCCAATCCCGGGCATGATATAGGTACGGTCACCATGACCGGTCGTCTGGTAAAGCTCCAGATGAAGAAGGCCAACCTGCGCCCCGACATTGAGATCAAGCGCATCTACCGTAAGGCGCGTGAGGTTGACATGGAGAAGTATGCCGAGGCCAAGGCCCGTGAGCATGACACCATGATACGTTCACGCCAGATTGCCAAGGATCTGGGTCTGGAAATGAAGATAGGTGATGTGGAGTATCAGGGCGACGGACTCAAAGCCATCTTCTACTATATTGCTGATGGCCGTGTGGACTTCCGCCAGCTCATCAAGGTGCTGGCCGACGCGTTCCACGTACGTATCGAGATGAAACAGATAGGTGCACGACAGGAGGCAGGCCGCATCGGTGGCATCGGCCCCTGCGGACGTGAATTGTGCTGCACCACCTGGATGACCAGTTTTGTATCGGTCTCAACCGGCGCTGCCCGTTTCCAGGACCTCTCCATGAACCCGCAGAAGTTGGCAGGCCAGTGCGCCAAGTTAAAGTGCTGCCTCAACTATGAGGTTGATGCCTACGTGGAGGCCCAGAAGGGATTCCCCTCACGCGACATTCCTCTTGAGACCAAAGACAGTACATATTATTTCTTCAAGGCCGATATCCTTAACGGCCAGATATCATACTCAACCGATAAGGTATTCGCAGCCAACGTGGAGACCATCACCCCGGAGCGTGCCCTTGAGATAATAGGTATGAACCGCAAGGGTCAGAAACCGTTGAGTCTGGATGAGACAGTAGTCAAGACCGATTCACGTATCGAAAACGATATTCTTACCGACGAGGATCTGTCACGCTTCGACAAAAAGAAAAAGAAGAAAAAACACCACAACCGTAACCGCGGACCCCGTCCCGACAACGGCCCAAAGCCTCAACAGTGACCCCTTTGCGTCAGTAGGAGGTGGTGCGTTCGCAGTCTATGCGCAGGAAGACTGCAAGCAGGATGGTGAAACCCCAGAGTGAGGAGCCTCCGTAGCTGAAGAAAGGCAGCGGGATTCCTATTACGGGAGTAATACCCAGTACCATGCCTATATTAATAAATAGGTGGAACAGCAGTATGCATACCACCGAGTATCCGTAGACCCGTCCGAATACGGATGACTGCCGCTCGGCCAGCACTATAAGACGTAAAAGAAGCCCCAGATAGAGCAGCAGTACAAATACCGAGCCCTTGAATCCCTGCTCCTCGCCCACGGTACAGAATATGAAGTCTGTATCCTGCTCGGGAACATACTTGAGTTTGGTCTGGGTTCCCTTCATAAAACCCTTTCCCGTAAAACCGCCTGAGCCGATGGCAATCAGAGACTGGTTTACGTTATAACCCGTTCCCTGAGGATCATCCTCCAGTCCCAGAGTCACGTTGATACGGGTGCGCTGGTGCGGCTGAAGAATCTTGTTGAAGGCATAATCCACGGAGAGCAGATATCCTACAGATCCCAAGGCAAACAGTGCCACAAGAATATACTTGCGGGTCATATCCTTTAACGCACGGAAAAATATATAGGCACTGGTAAGAACTATAAGACCTATCTGCAGCCAGGTAACCTTGAACGGTACGATTGAAAGTGATACGGCCAGGCCGACGAGCATTCCGCCCAATCCTATACCTCCGACGGTAAGTGTAAACTTACGGTTCTTGGACATGAACCACAATATGAGAGGTACAAGCAGTTGTATGATGGTCAGCACAAGCCAGGTTCCCACCTGGAACGGCTGGTCACCGAAGTTTACGGGACTGAACTTTATCTCCAGAATAAAGAAGACTATGGCACAGAATCCCAGGAACAATACGCTTCCGGTCATTCCCTCACGGTAAAGCACCAGCAGGAAAGCAAGATAAACCAATGCTGATCCGGTCTCGTTCTGACAGATAATCAGGAACATGGGAATCACGAACACGGCGCAGGCCTTTAGCAGGTCACCCAGTTGTGCCGGGTTGAAATCATACCTGTCCACAAATTTGGCAAGTGCAAGTGCTGTAGCAAACTTGGCGAACTCAGCCGGCTGCAGACTCACCGGACCCAGATTAAGCCACGAACGTGAGCCCTTGGTGTCCTTAGCCACAAAAATGGTGACAATAAGCAGCAGCAAAAGCGCTATGTAGATGATATAAGAGTATGAATTCAGGAAATTCTGGTTGATGAACATAACCACTGCTCCCAATGCGACAGCACACAGTATCCAGACCATCTGCTTGCCCGGACGGGTAGCGAACGAGAACAGGTCAACGTTCTCGACATTGGCGCTGGCACCGCAGATACTGAACCAGCCGCACACCATGATGACCAGCACCAGCAGTACTGTAAACCAGTCAAGTTTACCCAGTATGTCAACGTTCCTCCTCTCCATAATCAATCACACGACTTGAATAATCCTCAACCTTACGCAGGCTCGCCTCCGACAGGGAGCCGTTTATGTACTGCTCCATCATCAGCGCACCTATAGGCACACCGTATACGGCACCGAATCCGCCGTTCTCAACATAGACTGCAATGGCAATCTTGGGATCCTCCATCGGAGCGAATCCCATGAATACAGAATGGTCTATGCCGCGGTTCTGGGCAGTACCTGTTTTGCCGCAAACCAGATAATCACGGTTGTTGGCGGCACGGCATGTACCGTCAATGACTGACTGGCGCATACCCTGCACTACTATCTCGTAGTTCTCTTTGTCTACGTTTACATAGTGACGGTCGGTATAGGCAACATCCGTATCCTCTCCGTCAACTGACCTGACCACATGAGGTGTGATGTAATAGCCGCGGTTGGCGATGGTGGCACCCAGGTTGGCAATCTGGAGGGGTGTCAGTGTAACCTCACCCTGACCGATTGCGTTACTTATTGTGGTAAGTCCGTTCCATGAACGGTTGTAATGACGGTCATAATAGTCCGAGTTGGGGATCATGCCGCGGGCCTCACCGGGAAGGTCCACTCCAAGCGTATAGCCGAATCCCATATCGACCATATAATCCTTCCATACGGTAAGCGCATTCTGAGGTGATCCGTATTTGGATGCACCGATCATATAGTAGTATCCCCAGCAGAAGTAACCGTTACATGATGTGGCAATGGCAAAATTCAGCGACAGGGGTGATGAATGTGAGTGACAGCCCACCCTGAGTCCGCGGAATGAGAATCCGTCATTGCAGGAGTATTTGGTATCGGTATCAATTATTCCCTCCTGAAGGAAGGTAAGCGCCTGTGATGTCTTGAAGGTTGAGCCGGGAGGATAGGTTCCCTGAATGGGACGGTTCAGCAGGGGCTTGTCAGGTCTGGCCTGCAACTCCTGATAATGCTCTCCACGATGGCGGCCCGACAGCTCCGAGGGGTTGAATGAAGGGGCCGATACCATACAGAGTATCTCACCTGTCTTGGGTTCGATGGCAACAATGCTGCCTATCTTGTTCTGCATGAGTTTCTCACCCAACATCTGAAGTTCTATGTCAAGTCCCAGCGTAAGGTTACGTCCGGGTACTGCCTCCTTGTCAAACTCGCCGTTGTAATAACTGCCCTGGATACGTCCGTAGGCATCCTTGAGCAGCACCTCGGTACCCTTCTCTCCGCGCAGCTGAGACTCGTAGTATTTCTCTACGCCCTGCTTGCCGATTACGTCACCCTGGACATACCAGCTGTCATCCTCTATCTCACTCTTGGAAACCTCACCAAGATCACCCAGAAGATGAGCTCCCGCCTCATAACTGTACTTGCGCTGCTGACGCTGGGTTATGCCGAAACCGTTGAAGCGGTACATCTTCTCCCTGAATTCCGATATCTCCTCAAATGAGAGCTGTGCCAGGAATGTCTGTTCTGTATAGGGAGAGTAACCGGGGTTCTTACGGCGGTTACGGATATCGGCCATACGGGTATCAAAAAACTCCCGGGTAATGTCAAGTGACTGGCAGAAGGCAAGGGTATCCAGGTTGCGGATGTTGCGCATAACCACAGTAACATCAAATGACGGCTGGTTGCTCACAATCATACGGCCCTGGCGGTCATAGATGACTCCGCGTGTGGGATAGACCGTGCGGTAGTAGAGTGCGTTGTTATCGGCCGAATTACGGTAACGGGTATCGATAAGCTGAATCTGAACCAGGCGGATGATATACAGGAGCACGACAGATACCACCATCAGACCGATGGAGTACTTCCTGTTATCAAATCTGTGGCTCTTCACTACCTATCAACGTTTGTAACCTGAGGACATGGTGACGCTTTCCGTCACTATCATAAGAATAAAAGTCACGAGAGTGCTGAATACGATCTTGAGAACCAGCACCGTCCAATCGCCGAGAGGAATACTGCGCAGTATGAAATAGCATGTATGATGCAGCGTTATCATCAGAAGCAGATAACCTGCAAACGATCTGCCGCCCATGGTGGCAGAACAGGGAATCAGAACATCATGACGGTCCAACTGAACGAACAGTTTGACAATAGCAGGCTGGAACATGGTAATGAAGGTAGCAGAAGCGGCGTTCAGGCCTGGAGTTCCCGAGAACAGATCAATTGACAGGCCAAGGAAGAACGCCCACAGCAATACGGCTGAACGGTTCATTGAGGTGTCAAATCTGATTATCATCCAGATGTAGAACAACGGGGTCACATAACCGAACAGGTTTATCCGGTTCAGGATCAGCACCTGAAGCAACCCCAGTCCGATCAACTGGAACAAACGGAACATGAAAGACCTCTTCTCCATAACCTCTAATTCAATATCTGTTCATTGAGTTCCTCAATCTCATCATCAGCAGTCTGCGTATGTATGTATACCCATCCCAGGTCGGACAGGTCACAAGACAGATTGACCTTGATTCTGAGGGTATAACCGTTCTTGGAGCGTTCAACTCCAGCCACGGTTCCTACCGGAACGTTTTCCGGAAATACTGATGAAAAACCGGTCGTGACAATGGTATCACCAATCTCCACTGCTGAGTGGTAAGGCATATCCTTGAGTTGGGCCACATAAGGATCTCCTCCGGACCACTCCAGGAAACCGAAACTGTCACTTCCCTTTTTCTTGCAACTTATGCTTGAATTGCCGTTCAACACCGGCAGGACTATGGAATAACGCTTGCCTGTGACCATGACAACACCTACCACACCGTCAGGATTGTAAACACCCATACCCGGGGCAATCCCGTCGCGGCTGCCTTTGTTGATGGTCAGATAATTGTCATCCTTACGGATCGAGTTGTCCACTACACGTGCCGCCACCACCCTCGATGAGGACAGCTCTCTCTCCTGATCGACATACTGGCTGTCGGTCATTTCATAGAGCATTTCACGGAGTCTGGTGTTTTCCTCAACCAAACGGGTGTTCTCCTTTCTGATGAAGAAGAACTGATCCACTCCGGCACGCCACTCATAGATGGTTCCGGACAAGGAGTTGGCCGAGGTCAAAAAGGCCTCTTTCTGCCGGTCGTTGAAACCGAACAGGAGCACCAGCGACAATATCTCCAGAAGTAAGAAAAGGAAAACGTAGCTGTGCTTTACTATGAAGTCAAGCAGTGAACGCACGGCTATCCTTTATTTTATCTCATCAGGAATGAGAAACGGTCAACGTTCTTAAGAGCCACGCCTGTACCCTTGGCAACACTCAGAAGAGGCTCATCGGCCACGTGGAACTCTATTCCGATCTTATCGGCCAGACGCTTGCTGATACCGCGCAGCATTGAGCCGCCGCCTGACAGATAGATACCGTTCTTGAGGATATCGGCATACAGTTCAGGAGGAGTGTTCTCAAGTGCGTTGAGCACGGCACTCTCAATCTTGGCGATTGAACGGTCCAGGCAATGTGCAATCTCCTGATAGCATACGGGGATTGACATGGGCAGAGCGGTTATCTTGTTGGGGCCGTTTACGATGTAATCCTCGGGGGCCTCGTCACCCAGTTCGGTAAGGGCGGCACCAACGCTTATCTTGATACGCTCAGCCATACGCTCAGATACCTTTACGTTGTGCTGACGACCCATGTACTCCTGGATATCGGCTGTGAAATCATCACCTGCCACCTTTACGGAGTTGTTGGATACCAGACCGCCCAATGAGATGACAGCGATCTCGGTTGTACCGCCACCTATATCGACAATCATGTTACCCTCGGGGGCAAGCACGTCAATACCTATTCCGATGGCTGCAGCCATAGGCTCGAACAGCATATATACTTCACGTCCGCCGGCATGCTCGGCACTGTCACGTACGGCACGCAGCTCAACCTCGGTACTGCCTGAAGGAACACCTATCACCATCTTGAGTGAAGGCGAGAAGAGGCGGCGACCGGTATCAACCATACCAATCAGTCCGCGCATCATCTGCTCGCAGGCATCGAAGTCGGCTATCACACCGTTTCTCAACGGACGGACCACGCGAATATCCTTGTTGGTCTTCTCATACATCATCTTGGCCTGGTTGCCCACTGCCACCATCTTGTCGGTGCGGTTATCGAGAGCAACGATCGAAGGCTCGTTAACTACAATCTTATCGTTGTGCATTATGATGGTATTGGCAGTGCCAAGGTCCATCGACAACTCTTGTGTTAATGAAAACAGTCCCACTTTAATATCCAGTAATTAGTTATAAATCAATGTTTGAAATGACGGAATCCGGTAATGACCATAGTCATGCCGTTCTGTTCGCAGTAGTCGATTGACTCCTGGTCACGTACTGAACCTCCCGGATGGATGACGTTCTTGACACCTGCCTTATCGGCCAGTTCAACGCAGTCGGGGAACGGGAAGAAGGCGTCACTTGCCATGGCTGCACCCTCCAGGGTGAATCCGAATCCGTGTGCCTTCTCAACAGCCTGCTTCAGGGCGTCAACGCGTGAAGTCTGACCTACACCGCTTGCCAGCAACTGCTTGCCGCGTGCAAATACTATTGAGTTGCTCTTGCTGTTCTTAACGATCTTGTTTGCAAAGAGCATATCTTCTATCTCATCATCTGAAGGCTTGCGTGAAGTAACCAGCTTGAGATCATCGGGAGTCTCAATCTTGGTATCCTTTTCCTGTACAAGCACACCGTTCAAGGCTGAACGAACCAACTTGACGGGGAGTTTCTGATCCTTGCGGACCAGGATGATGCGGTTCTTCTTCTGACCCAGGATCTCCAGGGCGTCAAAGTCATAATCAGGAGCTATGATAACCTCGAAGAATATCTTGTTGATCTCCTCGGCAGTGGCCTTGTCAATGGGAGCGTTTGCTACAAGTACTCCACCAAAGGCCGATACGGGATCACCTGCCAGTGCATCCTTCCAGGCCTCGAGCAGTGTAGGACGTGAAGCCACGCCGCATGCGTTGTTGTGCTTGAGGATAGCGAATGTAGTCTCGTTGAACTCGTCAATCAGGTCAACGGCTGCATTGATGTCAAGCAGGTTGTTGTAAGATATCTCCTTGCCGTGTACCTGATCAAACATGGCATCAAGGTCACCGTGGAACACGCCCTTCTGGTGAGGATTCTCACCGTAGCGCATTGCCTTGTGGCCGTCCAGTGCCAGACGGAAATGATCCTCCTCTTCATCACCTGCAAACCAGTTGTAGATGCAGCTGTCATAGTATGATGAAACGGCGAACGCCTCCTTGGCGAACCAGCGACGCTCCTCAAGTGTGGTCTCGGCACCGCGCTCATTCAGAATGTCAAGCAGGGGCTTGTACTGATCCTTGCTGGCAACGATCACGGCATCCTTGAAGTTCTTGGCACCTGCACGGATAAGTGAGATACCGCCTATATCAATCTTCTCGATGATATCGGCATCCTGGGCACCGGACTTGACGGTATCCTCAAAGGGATAGAGGTCTACGATTACAAGATCAATCTCGGGTATATCGTAACTGGCCATCTGAGCCATATCATTCTCTTCCTCACGACGGGCCAGAATGCCGCCGAATACTTTAGGATGAAGGGTCTTGACGCGGCCGCCCAGAATTGACGGATAGCCTGTAAGTTCCTCTACCGCCTGGCAGGGAACTCCAAGCGACTCGATGAAGCGCTGGGTACCGCCGGTAGAAATAAGTTTGACACCCTCCTGGTGGAGTTTGTTGATTATCTCGTCAAGGCCATCCTTATGGAAGACCGAAATCAGAGCTGATGAAATTCTCTTTGTCTCGGACATATTTTTATGGGTTATCGGTTTATCTGAATAATTTTTCGCGAAATTAACAAATTCCGCCTATTATCACAAGATTATACATATCAAATAGCAAACAAAATATATAATTAAACTAAAAGAGCGCTTAACATGCTCAATTAACCAAGAAAAACCATACCTTAGCAACCAGTCACATTACTAACCATTGTTTTTTTACAACAAAATGGACAGAAGAGATTTTCTAAAGACTTTGGCGGCAGCCGGAGCATTGGTTACAGTAAAGAGCAGCGGAATGATGGATGTCATGGCTTCCACAGTTCCGTCTGGCAGTCAGGCCGCCGCAGCCGATAACGCAGACCTTGCAGCCGTAATGAACGGCGAGCCCGCACAGATGCTTGAGGCCGCCATGAAGGAGTTGGGCGGCATAGAGCGTTTCATCAAGAAAGGAGACAAGATCGTGATCAAACCCAATATCGGTTGGGACCGCACTCCCGAACTGGCAGGCAACACCAATCCCGACCTTATTACAGCACTCATCAAGATGTGCCAGGATGCCGGTGCAGCCGAGATCAAGGTATTTGACCACACCTGTGACAACTGGACCCGTTGCTATGACCACAGCGGAATAGAGGCTGCCGTCAAGAAAGCCGGAGCCACCATGGTTTATGCACACGAGCAGTCATCATACGAGAGAGTAGATATCCCCAAGGGCGTATCACTCAAGAACGCTCAGGTGCACAAGGCCATCATAGAGTGCGACAAATGGATCAACGTACCCGTGCTCAAGAATCATGGCGGAGCGTTGATGACATGCGCCATGAAGAACCACATGGGTATTGTATGGGACCGTCGTGCATTCCATTCACGCGGACTCCATCAGTGCATTGCCGATATCTGCACCTACAAACCCGCAGTACTCCACATTGTTGACGCCTACCGTACGGTTGCCACCAACGGACCTCAGGGACGCAGCGCAAGTGATGTTGTTCTGACAAAGGCCCTGTTCGCTTCACCCGATATCGTAGCCGTTGATACCGCAGCCGGCAAGTTCTTCACTCAGATAAACAAGAACATCAGATTTGAGGATATAGAGCATATTCCCGACGGACAGAAGCACGGTCTTGGCACCATGGATCTGGAATCAATCAATGTTAAGAGAGTAAGACTCTGATGCTGCGCAAGATAAGAACGGCGGTGGCCATAGCCGTCATCGCCATACTCACGTTCGGGTTCATAGACTTTGCAGGCGTGCTTGACAACCCCCTGCTCCAGAAGATACAGTTCGGACCCGCCCTGTTGTCATTGAGTATCGTTACGCTGGTTTGCCTCATAGCAGCGACCCTGCTGTTGGGCAGACTGTACTGCTCAGTTATATGTCCGCTTGGAATATTCCAGGATTTCTTTAACTGGCTGTCAAAGAAATTTGACAAAAAGAAGAAGTACGGATTCAAGCCCGAACAGCCTTGGCTGCGCTGGGGAGTCCTGGCAGTCCTGGTCATTGCATGGCTTTGCGGATTCACCTTCCTGGTCGGTCTGGTAGAGCCCTACAGCGCATACGGACGTATGGCCGATGAGCTGTTCCGTCCGGTATATCTGTTCGGCAACAATATACTGGCAGCCATTTGTGAGAAGTTTGGTAACTACAGCTTCTTTAAAGTTGCCTTATCCCTGAAATCCATATCCGCATTTGTAGTGGCACTACTCACCCTGCTGGTTATCGGACATATTTCATATCATCACGGACGCACCTGGTGCAACACCATTTGTCCGGTTGGCACTTTGTTGGGATTTTTCTCAAGATTCTCGCTCCTGCGCATACGCATTGACAAGGACAGGTGCAACCACTGTCTGGCATGTCAGCGCAAGTGCAAGGCCTACTGCATAGACTCCGCAAACCAGCAGATTGACTACTCCCGTTGCGTCGACTGTTTTGACTGCATAGACTCTTGCAGGCAGAAGGCAATAAGCTTTGGCCTGGCACCCAGGAAAAGCCAGACCCCGACAGTTGACGAGTCCAAGCGCCAGTTCCTCAAGTCAACACTGGTACTTGCCGCTCTGGCACCCGCTGCACTTGAGGCAAAGGTAACAGGAAAGAAGGACACACGCGTGCCCATGTCGCCTCCCGGATCCGTCAGCCACAGGAATCTGCTGAACCACTGCACATCATGTCATCTCTGCGTGAGCAAGTGTCCCAGCCACGTGCTTAAACCGGCAGGTATGGAGTACGGTCTGGGCGGCATCATGCAGCCTGTCATGAAGTTTGACGAAGGCTATTGCAATTATGACTGCAATCTGTGCAGCCAGGTATGTCCGGCCGGCGCCATCAAACCGCTCACCGTCGAGGAGAAGCATAAGACCCAGCCGGGTCGTGTAGTGTTTGACATCAACATCTGTGTGGTAAACGTGAACCGTACCAGTTGCGGAGCCTGCGCCGAGCACTGCCCCGTACAGGCCATCCATATGGTTCCGTTCCAGGGAGGTCTGACCATCCCGGAAACCACTCCGGACTTATGCGTAGGATGCGGCGGCTGCGAGTTCATCTGCCCGGTCAAGGCAGTCCACATCGAGGGCAATCCCATCCATCTGGAGGCCAAGGCTCCCCAGCAGGACACAGTGATAGAAACCCAAGACTTTGATTTTGGATTCTAATTCTCTCTGAAGAAAAGCAGAACAGGATTGGATTCGGCTGTGATAGTGGGGAACAGGGCACTGAAACGTTCGCTCTCCGTAATCATTCCCGAATCATAGAAACCCACCAGCGTTCCGTTGTATGAACTAACCAGGAACGGGAAAGGCTCACGGGTCAGTTTGTCCATATTGAACTCACCCGTATAGACATACATGCGGTAGGTGGTCCAGGTGCTCTTGTCCACGAACACCATCATCAGGTTGGCGCCGTAGTTGGTATTCACAAAGTAGAGGAAACGGGGAGTCTCCAGATAGCCGCACTTGGTATACTCTCTCTCCGGATTGGTAAACACCTTGTCGCTGCGTTTAAGCTCATCAGGGATGACTATATCCGTAACCATACGGCAGGTGACCGATACGCTGTCATCGGCATAATGGTAGAACTTGTCATTGTCCTCGATACCCATGAATCCGATAACGCCCGGACTGATATGGTTGATATAGGGATTGTTTATGCTTACATGGGCAAATTCAGGGTCAAACTCCACCAACTGCTTCTTGAACTTACCTTCAGCATCTGTTCTCCAGAATCCCCTGCGGTAGTTGCGGCCTGAATAGTTGATGGGATTGGCAAACAGGAAATCGCCGTCGGGCAGGACTGCAAAATCTGTGACGAAATCATCAATCCAGACTCCCCTCTTGAAACTGCCGTCAAAACCGTATACGAATATCCTGTTGTTATGGCCGTCCATAATGAACAACTCTCCGCGCTCAGGGAGCACATCAAAACGCTCAATGGTACGGTAATTGCCGGTACCCTTACCCTGACGGTCAAAACGGCTCAGGAACTTACCTTTCCCATTAAAGAAATAGAGGGTGTTCAACGAACGTACAATAATGGTATCTCCGAATGATATCACCTCGTCGACTGACGGTACGATGCTCTCCACACCGGAATTCTCCAGAAATACGGTATCAACCCGTACGAACATGCTGGACATGATAGGATATTCCGTAGGATCGTCGTGAAGCAGCGGGGCCGATATCTCATGAAGGCACGTGTCACAGACCTTCTGTTTTCCCTTACAGCACGGTAGAAGGAGAAGGACAAGCAGGAATGAGCCTAATCTCATTGCTTTTTTCACGTTTGACAACATACCACTATTGATTTCGTCTGCAAAGTTACACAACCATACGCAATTATTAACATATTTTTTAAAAAAAGAGCCGGTCCTTCTCAGAACCGGCTCCTTTGTGCATTATTTAGCCTTTATTTACTTGGCAGCCTTATGCTTTGCCTCAATTTCCCTATTCATCTCGTCAAGTCTCTCATCGGTAAGAGGGTACTTGTAAACAAGATATCCAACAACAAGCAGAAGGATAGCCGGGATGATGGTGGTGAACCACAGGATTGCATTCTGAACGGTTGCATTATAATCACTCAGGTGAGTATAATATGCATTTACCGGAGCGCTGATGAATGAAGCCAGGAACACTACGATAAAGATGCTCAGAACCAGCTGCAGGCACTTGTTGGCCTTGAACTCGAGCCACATCTCCTTGAAAGAAACAGGTTTCTCAGGAGTGGTGGTGATGTTCTCCTTACTGCCAAGGAAGCAGAGTGTAAGCAGAACGAAACCTACTACTGCAAAGATGCATGTTACTGTGAACCATGCCTTGGGATCAGTAGGCAGTGCTGACTCCTCGCTGGCCAGGTTGAATCCGATCAGACCCATAACCCAGGGAGTGATGAAACCGGCAAGTGAGAAACCGGCCTTGAAAGCCACACCGGCCAGAGCATTGACGGTAGCGGCGGGACGGTTACCGGTACGGTACTCGGCATCAGTGATTACCTCAGGAACCAGAGCCCACATGAGTGAACCTACCAGAAGACCTACACCGGTCAGAACCTTGGCACCCTGAACGATTACATTGCAGTTCTGAACATCAAAGAACTTACCGATGATGAACAGTGTAATGAATCCTACAAGACCAACTGACAGAAGCAGATAGTAAAGACCCTTCTTTCCGAACAGTTTCTTCAATACGGGCAGAGAAGGCAGGATGATGAAAGCAGGAATGGTTCCGATAGCCATGAATACAGCCTGGTTCCAGTCAACTGCAATACCTACGCTCATAGCCAGTCCGATAGGGAAACCGGCCTGAACTACAATCTGGCCGATATTGGCGCAAACCATACGGGTTGAGGTAAGAATAAGAACCTCATCGTTATCACGGGTCATTGAGGCCATGATTGAGCCGTAAGGTATATTCACTACTGAGTAGATCATGCTGAGCAGAGTATAGCTGACAGTGGCATAGACAATCTTCCATGTCATACCCCATGTAGCAACTGCGGGAAGCATCAGGAAGCAAGCGGCAACAGTAAGAGGTATACCACCGTAAAGGAGGTATGTGCGGTATTTACCGAGCTTGGGATTGTGGTTATCGATGTATTTTCCTACTACAGGGCTCCAGAAACAGTCAAGGAGTCTTACTCCAAGAATAAGTCCACTAACAAAGCCGGGATTGATTTTCAAAACTGTACACAGGTACAGCATCAAAAAGCAGGCAACTGTCTGGAAAATAAGATTCTGGGCAAGGTCACCGGAACCGAAACCGATTCTCTGTCCCCAACTCAGTTTGTAATAACCGTTGTTTACTTCGTTTGCCATAAAGATGTTTTTATTGATTAATAATTATTGGTTATCTGATATTTCGGCCCACAAACTTACACAAAAAATCGGTTTTTGATGTAAAGACCAGCCATTTATTGACCCGTTTCCATGTAGACCACAGCTCTCTGGATGGTCTCGTCCAATTCCTGTATCACCTGGTAATAGGCGTTCATTCCCCACAGCAGACGGGCTATGGTCGCTTTGAGCTGAATCTTGAAAATTGGCAACTGATCCAGATACTGGGCCTCATCATATTCAACCTTCTCATCCTTGGCAAGATCAAGGAACATACGGAGTACATCCGGGCCTACCTCAAACGAGCGGTTGAAATCCTCAAATGTGCGGTAACGGCGCTGCAGGCTGCGGCGGTTACGCTCCACATATTTGAACGAGGTGTTGAACACCACGTTTTTGGCGGTTACGTTACGGTAATACTGGTTGACCCTGGTGGTATCAAGCGGCACAAAGATGTCGGGCATGATTCCGCCGCCTCCGTAGACGGTGCGCTTCTGTACCATGGTGCTGTACTTGAGTGAGTCAGGGAAGTGGATGCTGTCGCGATTGGTAAGTTCACCGTGGCGCAGGCGCTCCTCGATGTCATCGCCGTAGTCCACATCCTTGCCGTAGGGTTTCTGTATGCATCGGCCCACAGGGGTGTAATACTTTGCGACAGTAAGACGTATGAGTGATCCGTCATGGAACTCGATGGGACGCTGTACCAGGCCCTTGCCGAACGAGCGGCGGCCTACTATAGTGGCACGGTCCCAATCCTGGACTGCACCCGATACAATCTCGCTGGCCGATGCCGAATACTCGTCGATGAGCACCACCAGTTTGCCGTCACGGAAACGGCCGCGGCCATCGGCCAGGTATCCGCTCTTGGGCTGACGCCGGCCCTCGGTGTAAACCACCAGCTGGTCACGGTTCAGGAACTCATTTGCCAGACCCACGGCAGCCATCAGCAGTCCGCCTCCGTTACCCTGCAGGTCAAGTATGAGAGACTGTGCTCCCTGACCGCGCAACTCGGTAAGTTTCTGCTCGAACTCTTCGACGGTGGTTGCTCCAAAACCTGACAGCTTTATGTAACCCACTCCCGGACGTATCATATATGCGGCATCCACGGTATTTACAGGAATCTTGTCGCGTGTAACCGTGAAACGCAGTGTCTCTTTCACTCCGCGGCGTACTATTCCCAGATTGACCTTAGTGCCCCTGGGGCCGCGCAGACGTTTCATGATAGCCTCCTGAGACATCTTGACGCCTGCTATGGTGGTATCATTGACGGTAACGATGCGGTCACCGGGCAGGACACCCACCCTCTCGGACGGACCGTCGGGTATGGGCTGTACTATGAACAGCGTATCCTCAACCATGTTGAACTGTACGCCAATGCCGTCAAATGAGCCCATCAGGGTCTCGTTTGACTTGTCATTCTCTTCGGCGGTAAGATATGTGGAATGCGGATCCAGTTCCTCAAGCATTCCCAGGATAGCCTTCTCCACAATCTTTTTCTCATCAACCTCCTCCACATACAGGGCCGATATGGCTCCCTCGGCTACCAGCAGTTTCTGCAGTTCGGCATCAATGGAAGTAGCCTGGGGCTGCATCGGGCGCTGAGGTTGAATCGGCATCTGAGGCTGAACCGGCATCTGAGGCTGCACCAGACGTCCGGGTTGTGCCATCAGAAGCATCGGCATCAATAATGCCGCACAAAAAGTATGTATGCGTTTCATAATCATCATTTGAAAGTATCTATCATAAGATTATCGGCATTTCGGCCGAAAGAGATAAGTTCGCGTACCAGACTGCTGCTTACATGCTGCACTGCCGGACTGGCAACCAGAAGGACTGTCTCGACGCCGTCAATAGAGCGGTTTATGTCGGCCATATTGCGTTCATTGTCATAATCCGACACTGAACGTATGCCGCGCAGTATGGCGTCACAACCGTTTTCCCTCACTGCATCCACGGTAAGACCCTTGTACTCAGTCACACTGACGCGAGAGTAACCTTTGTAATGGTTACGGATAGCCTCAAGACGCTGCTGAGCGCTGAACAGAGGTTTCTTCTCCTCATTTATGCCTACGGCTATCACCACTTCACAGCCCATATCCAGGACACGTTCCACAAGATCGGCATGTCCAATCGTGAAGGGGTCAAATGACCCTGGGAAAAACAGTTTCATAACACTTCTCTTTTAGTTAGAATTTCTCACCTTCATCCTCTTCAACCCTGTCCTCCTCGACAACCAGGTTGTCAATGATGAAGTTCTGGCGTTCCATGGTGTTCTTACCCATGTAGAATGACAGCAGGTCATCAACCGCATCAGTCTTCTTGAGAGTTACCAGTTCCAGACGCATATCGGGGCCGATAAAGTTCTTGAACTCATCGGGCGATATCTCACCCAGTCCTTTGAATCGGGTTATCTCGGGGTTGGGCGAGAGTTTCTCTATGGCCTGCTTACGCTCCTCATCGGTGTAGCAGTAGATGGTCTCGAACTCACCCTTCTCGGTAACCACGCCGTCCACATGGGCATCGGCACCTTTCTTCTTCTTGCGCTTGTTACGCACACGGAACAGCGGAGTCTGAAGTATGTATACATGTCCCTTCCTTATCAGTTCCGGGAAGAACTGCAGGAAGAATGTTATCATGAGCAGACGAATGTGCATTCCGTCCACATCGGCATCGGTAGCAACGATTATCTTGTTGTAGCGCAAATCATCCAGACCTTCCTCAATGTTCAGGGCAGCCTGCAGCAGGTTGAACTCCTCATTCTCGTAGACCACCTTCTTGGTAAGGCCGTAGCAGTTCAGAGGTTTACCGCGCAGACTGAATACAGCCTGGGTATTCACGTCACGGCTCTTGGTGATTGATCCGCTCGCAGAGTCACCCTCGGTAATGAAGATGCAACTCTCCTCCTGACGGTCACCGCGAACATCATTCAGGTGGATACGGCAGTCGGCCAGTTTGCGGTTATGCAGGTTGGCCTTCTTGGCGCGCTCACGGGCCTGCTTGGTTATACCGGCTATCTCCTTACGCTCCTTCTCGGATTCCAGGATCTTCTTGAGAATGACATCGGCAACCTCGGCATCCTTATGGAGCAGGTCATCGACCTCCTTCTTTATGAAATCACCCACAAACTTGTTGAGTGACTGACCGCCATTCGGGCTCATAGTGGTGGAGCCCAGCTTGATCTTGGTCTGGCTCTCGAACACCGGCTCCTCAACGTTCAGGGCTATAGCGGCAACTATGCCGTTACGGACATCGCCCAGTTCAAAGTTCTTACCGTAGAACTCCTTGATGGTACGGGCTATGTGCTCCTTGAATGCGCTCTGGTGCGTACCGCCCTGTGACGTGTACTGGCCATTTACGAACGAGTAATACTCCTCGCCGTACTGGTTGGTGTGTGTAAACGCTATCTCAATGTCAGTTCCCTGCAGATGGATGATGGGATACAGGCTCTGGGCACTCATACGCTCCATGAGCAGATCCTCCAGACCGTTGCGTGACACAAAACGCTGGCCGTTGTACATGATTGTAAGGCCGGTGTTCAGATAGGTGTAATTACGCAACATGGTCTCTATGATGGCCGGACGGAACTGATAACCCACAAACAATGCGTTGTCAGGCTCAAAGATTACCTGGGTTCCGTGTTCCTCGGCACTGGGCTCAGTCTTGTCAGACTGGAGTTTGCCGCGCTCAAACTGAAGTGTGCGCACCTGTCCGTCACGCCAGCTGCTGACTTGGAAATGCAGGCTCAGGGCATTCACGGCCTTAAGACCGACACCGTTCAGACCCACGCTCTTCTTGAACGCCTTGCTGTCAAACTTACCGCCGGTGTTCAATATGCTTACCGCATCCACCAACTTACCCTGCGGAATACCACGACCGTAGTCACGCACCGAGACCTTGCCCGTATCGGCCAGGTCTATCTCAATGCGCTTGCCGGTATTCATGCGGAACTCGTCGACGCTGTTGTCTATGATCTCCTTGAGCAACACATAGATACCGTCATCAGCAGCCGATCCGTCACCCAGTTTACCAATGTACATACCGGGACGCGTACGGATATGCTCCATATCGTCCATGTGGCGGATATTGTCCTCGTTGTACTGCACCTGAGGTGTCTGCGGGTCAAATAATTCTTCAGTGTCTGCCATATATCTTTATTATACTTATCTCAAAACAAAATTAAATCAGATGGGCTTGAAAAAGACAGCCCTGCGACGTACAATCTTCACTCCATCATAGTAAGACCACTGGCTCTGGACCTTGGTATTGTCAATCAGTTCCGGGTTGGTCTCGGCAAGTTTGTATCCCAGTTCAACCAGATTGGGATTGAGTATGGTGAACGGTACCGCATTGATACCCTTGTTCTGGTATTCGGGCTTTACAGCAATGAACAGGAACTCCACGATATTGTCGCGCTTGAACTTGAGCGCCTTGATTATGTGCCACCAACCCAGCGGGAAGAGACGGCCCTGAGCCTTCTGCAGTGCACGGGCAATTGATGTCATCGTGAGTGCTCCGGCCACGAGATTATCATCTTTGTCAAGCACGAACGCAGCGAAACGCTTGTCCAGAAGCGGTACGAACTTACGGGCAAAGTCATCAATCTGCTTATCGGAGAATGCAGAATATCCATACAGCGGAGCAAACGCCTCATTCACCAGATGGAACAGTTTATGGGCATATTTCTTTGCCTCTACGCTCTTGCTGTGTTCCAGTTTGTCAATATGGAGATTGTAGCGGTCCAGCACTATCCTGCCTATACGCTCCATCTTCTCGGGCAGGGTGTTGTAGGGAATATGTCTCTCCACCCACTCGGCCGACGGTTTGAGTCCCAGCTGCTCCATATGCTTGGGATAGTAGGGATAGTTGTAGATAGTGGCCATGGTACCCATCAGGTCAAAGCCCTCGGTCAACATTCCCTCGGGATCAAAATCAGTGAATCCGAAAGGTCCCTCCAGACGATCCATGCCACGCTCCTTTCCCCATGCCGATACGGCATCAAGCAATGCACGGCTTACATTAATGTCATCAATGAAATCTATCCATCCGAACCTTACGGTCCTGACTTTCCAAGCTTCGTTTGCCTTAACGTTGATGATGGCAGCCACGCGACCTACCACTTTTCCGTCCTTGAGGGCAATGAAAGGCTGTGCCTCACAGAATTCAAGTGCGGCATTACGTTTGGGCCTGAAAGAGTTCTTGGTATCGCTTATAAGATCAGGTACAGCATAGGGGTGGTTCCTGTAAAGCTGCACGTTGAAACGGGCAAACCTGCGCAGGTCCCTGGCTGTCCTGACAGCAATCACTGATATGTTATCATCAGACATTATCTCCACCGGTTTTAAATTCAGCGAAGATACAAATTAAAAGGCACTCTTCACAATCACTCCGGCGATAATTATCAACACTGGCGCCAACGCAATAAGCATCGGCGCCAGTGTTGAAACAAGGATTTATTTTTGCAAACTATTGAGAAGATCAGCTTTGTTCTATCTGTTTGATCAGGTCCTTAAGTTCATCAAGAGAAATCTTCTCTTCAGTGACCAACGCCGAAACGGCGCCCAGATAGGAATTGTTGAAACACTTGCCTATCAGAGTATCCAGACTAAGCCCGTTGTACGCATCCCTGCTCAGAGCGGGATAATACTGGAATGATCCGCTGAAAGACTTGTGTTTGAGGTATCCGTTTGATTCAAGTGTACGGACTTGTGTGGACAAGGTGTTGAAGTGAGGCTTAGGATCAGGATAGAGTTCCTGCAATTCCTTGACATAAAGTGGTCCCTTGTCCCAGAACCAGTTCATGATGATCTCCTCTTTCTTAGTGAGTCTCTTCATGTATTATATTGAATGTAAGTTTTCACACACTTATTTGGCCGGTCAAATAATAAATAACCAAAGTTCTGACTGCAAAGATACAACTAAAGCCCTTCGTTGCAAATTAATTAACGAATTTTATTAGTTCGGGCCATGAACGGCCCATAAAAAACAACCGCCGTGTGGCGGTTGTTCGTGGGCCATCTAGGGCTTGAACCTAGGACCTCCAGATTATGAGTCTGTTGCTCTAACCAACTGAGCTAAAAGCCCGGAGAAAGAATCACCGGCCCATGGCCGACTGCTTCATTCGGGTGCAAAAGTACTCCAATAACCCGAATTAGCAAAGTTTTGGAACAAAAAATTCCCATACCACGTCTATCTTCACTACTTTTGTAGTCCAAAACATAAACTCATGACCATACCCGTTCCGGACACTGGCAGATACGCCGCCACGATAGGATTCTTTGACGGAGTCCATCTGGGTCACGTACACCTGTTGGAGGAACTCAA
>DBYT01000034.1 GCA_002309915.1 Bacteroidales bacterium UBA1179
CCCTCCATCATCATGAAGAAACCTTTCTTGGGGTCTTTCATCATGAAGTCTATGGCAGCCTCGGTAACCTGGGCAAGTTTAAGGTCACCCTCTTTCTGATCTATTGAGTAAGCCAGGGCGTGATCACTCTTGGACTCCTTGTCAAAAAGTATGATTTTATCGGTCGATGCAGCCTTCTGCTTGTACTCGTCATATCCTCGTACAACGGTATATCCGGCCTGCTCAGCCTTAACGTAGTTGTCCTGACCGTCATCATCGCGGGGAGCGGGCTGGCGGAACTCGGCACCGCCAAAGAACTCAAATCCTGAATCACTCAGCTGGTTTCCAATCTGGTGATACATGTTGCGGTGACGGGTGTGGCCGTAGAAACTGCCCGGGGTTGCATGGTCAATGGAGCATGATGTTCCTATAGCCACGCGGATACCTTTCTTATGCGCCATCTCGGCAATGGTAACAACCGGAGTCTCACGGTCAGGCAGCAGGCCCAGGACATTGTTATCGGTCTTCTGGCCCGATGCCAAAGCCGTTCCGGCAGCCGAGCTGTCAGTTACGTCACTGTTGGCTGAATAGGTTACAACCAGGCCGGTATAAGGGAACTGGGTAAAGCACAGAGGCTTGTATCCGTACTTACCTTCAATATCCTGCAGATAGTACTGGATACCCATAACCTGGTTTGTACCCATACCGTCACCAATAAAATAGAACACATACTTGGGGCCTTTCTTTGCTGATGCTGTCAATACCAACAGCATCATGGCCAGAATAAGAGTGACTTTCCTTTTCATAAACTACCGTTGCTGTTATTTGATGATCTCCATCGATATTATCCTGATATCCTTGCGCGGACGGTCGTTCATATCGGTTCCGGCCGATTCTATCTTATCCACAGCCTTCATGCCGTCTATAACCTCGCCGAATACGGTATAATCATTGTCCAGGAACGGAGTGCCGCCTTCGCTCATGTAAGCGTCAACCTGCTCTTCGGTGAACTTGAACGGTCCCTGCTCATTGAATATCTGGTTTGTCTTGGCGTTGAGTTCCTCCTGAAGTTTCATGATGCCGTCATTGTCACCGGCCATCTGCATGCTCATAATTGAATCCATGTTCTGGGCAACCAGTCTGTCAAAGATTCCCTGGCCCTGCTTCTGGCGGAGTTGCTTTTCCATATCCTGAAGTTCATACTTGCTGTAAGTCTTACCGGTTACTATGTAGAACTGTGATCCGGATGACTTGCGCTCGGGATTGACCTGGTCAGCCTGACGGGCTGCACTCAGAGCGCCGCGCTTGTGGAAATACTTGGGATATACGAACTCGGCGGGAACAGTATAACCGGGGCCGCCTGCACCTAACTGTACACCCTTATCGGCATTCTTTGATTCAGGGTCTCCGGCCTGCACCATGAAGTTTTTGATAACGCGGTGGAACAGTATGCTGTCATAGTAATGCTCCTCTACCAGCTTGATGAAATTATCCCTGTGCTGGGGAGTTTCATTATAAAGTTTAATGGTGATATCACCTACTGTAGTCTTGATAAGAACCTTGGTTTCGTCCTGGGCTGTCTGAGCCTTTGCGTTCTGCGAGGAAGCTCCTCCGCATGAGTTGATTGTTGCTGCCATCAGAATGATTGCTAATAATTTGTATTTCATTGTTAGGGTAAATCTGTGTTCAAGGACAAAGGTATCTTATTTTTCTTACCTTTGCAAGGTAACTAATCAATAAGGGGATTATGAAGATTGCAGTAGCAGGAACAGGATATGTAGGACTATCATTGGCCACATTGCTGGCACAGCACAATACGGTTACAGCTGTTGACGTAGTAAAGGAAAAGGTTGACTTGATCAACAATAAGAAATCACCTATCCAGGATGACTATATTGAGCAGTATCTGGCCGGGAAGGAACTTGACCTGACCGCAACATTGGACGGTGAAAAGGCATACAGCGATGCCGATTTCGTTGTGATAGCCGCTCCCACAAACTATGACAGCAAGAAGAATTTCTTTGATACAAGCCATGTAGAGGAGGTGATAGACCTGGTGCTTAAGGTCAATCCCGATGCAATCATGGTCATAAAGTCAACCATTCCCGTTGGCTATACCGAGAGCGTAAGGGAAAAGTTCTCATACCGCGAGCGTCTGGCTGACGGCACGATGAAGGTTGTTGTGCCCAACATCATATTTGCTCCGGAGTTCCTGCGTGAAAGCAAGGCTCTTTACGATAACCTCTATCCCTCCAGAATCATCGTTGGATTCGATAAAAAGGTTCCGCGTTTGGAGGAGGCTGCACACACCTTTGCACGCCTACTGCAGGAGGGTGCCATCAAGGAAAATATTGATACTCTCTTTATGGGTACCACTGAGGCAGAGGCTGTTAAGCTGTTTGCCAACACCTACCTGGCTCTGCGCGTAAGTTTCTTCAACGAGCTTGACACCTACGCTGAGATGAAGGGTCTTGATACACGCGCCATCATTGACGGAGTGGGTCTGGATCCGCGTATCGGAAGTCATTATAACAACCCCTCATTCGGTTACGGCGGCTACTGCCTGCCTAAGGACACAAAACAGCTCCTGGCCAACTACAATGATGTGCCCGAGAACCTTATTCAGGCCATTGTGGACAGTAACCGTACACGTAAGGATTTCATTGCCGACCGCGTACTTGAGAAGGCCGGTTATTACACCGCTAACAGTGCATGGAATGAGGCATCCGAGAAGGTTATAACCGTGGGTGTCTATCGTCTGACTATGAAGTCTAATTCAGACAACTTCCGTCAGAGCTCCATACAGGGTGTAATGAAACGCGTAAAGGCCAAGGGTGCCAAGGTTATTATCTACGAGCCCACTCTCAAGGACGGCGATACTTTCTTTGGCAGTGAAATAGTCAACGATCTGGCAGAATTCAAGCGCCGCTGCGATTCAATCATTGCAAACCGCTACGACGCTTGTCTTGATGATGTCCAGGAGAAGGTCTATACCCGTGACCTGTTCCGCCGCGACTGATCTTATCTGGACAGCAGGTAAACAAAGAAAAAGATTGCGCAAAGGATAGCCAGGGCAGCAGGTATTGCCACGGCAAGGCCCAGTATGTTCCGACGACGGCGGGCATAGCGCTCACGTGTGGCTTTCCGGTTCAGGAAAGCGTCACGGTCTGAGGCTGGCAGTTTCATTTCATAGCCATCCAGACGGTCTTTAATTCTGTTTTCCCAATCTTTCATCTTCCTGTCCTTTTAAGATATTCATTTATGGCATTCTTCAGTTGAGTGCGGGCTTTGGCAAGAATGGAGGCCGATCCCTTCTCGGTAATGCCGATAGCCGCCGCAATATCCTTATGGCTGAAACCATCAATGCAGTACATATTGAAAACAGTACGTCTAACATCAGGCAGTGCAGCTATCATGTCAAGCATAACCTGTGCAGGAATGCTATCCACATCATCTTCATCCTGAGGCTCAGAAACGGTTGCTTCCATCGTGGAATCCAGCGATACGGTCTGGTATCTGCCCAACTCACGGAGTCTGTCAATAGAAACATTGACTGCAAGGCGTCTGAGCCAGGCATAAAGTGAGCCTTCACCATTGTAGTGGAATGACCCTATGCTTTCCATAGCCTTTATCATGGCGTCGTGCATCAGGTCCTGGGCATCCTCCCTTTCACCGATATATCGGAAACAAACAGCATAGAGACGTCCTGCATATCTTGTATACAGTTCGCTCTGCGCTTCTGAGTCCTTACGGGCACATCTAAGAGCCAACTCACTATCTGATACAGGGTTCTCTTTCATTCCCATTATCCGTTACAGAACGGCAAGATACTCTAAATACGTCCTTTCTACAAATATTTATTTGTAAAAGAATCCATCTTTACTATGATTCTCGGTGCACAGAACTTTTTGGGGTATAGGTATCAGAAACC
>DBYT01000096.1 GCA_002309915.1 Bacteroidales bacterium UBA1179
ACTAAAAGAAATACCCCTTTGCGTCGCTACGAGGCTCTCCAGACCCTGATGGTGGCCATACTTGTTGGTGGAAGAGGTCTGAGGGCGATTTGTTGCAAGTATGGCCGCGAAAATGGGCAAAATGGCATTTTTTGTGACCATACTTGTTGAAAAAGAGGGTTGTAGGCATTGTGGTTGCAAGTATGGCATTATTGGCGTAACTTTGGTCGGTAAATTTGTTCGATATGAAGAGAATAATCCTTTTTGTTGTGTTTGCAGTTTCATTCCTTTGCCAGGTTAGTGGTCAAGTCGTATTTGAGGATAAGGTGTTTTCTCCCGATAAGAGGATATGTTTCAGTATCAAGAGTGACACTTTGCGCGGAACGGTCTGCTATAGGATTGATGTTGAAGGTAAGACCGTAATTGATTGGTCGGATCTGGGCATTGATTATGTCAATGCAAGAAATTCCAACGTGCCCAAAGCGCTTGGGATGAACAATTTCCATAGTTATAGGAAGGATTACAAGCGTCCCCGTCTTGTGAAAGAAAAGTGGGCTCCCCTTTGGGGCAAGCGCACTGTAGTTAAAAGCGCTTACTATGAGAATTCTTTTATCCTTTTGGAACCATCGCTTGAGGATGTGGCAGGCCTTTATGCATTTGCAGTCAATGTGAGGGTATATAACGAAGGAGTCGCTTTCAGAATCTATCTTGGGGTGCATACTCCATCAAATATTCTGCCTAATGAGGATTCTGAAATAATCAGACTGATTCCCAGTAAATACATAGAGCATACGGATTTCAATTTTGCCGGTGACTACACCGCATGGTACTACAACGGCGAGCGCCATAACATAGGCCCTGAGAATTTGTCCGATGCTAACGGCGAGCGTCTGCCCGTCATGATTATAAAGGCGGCCGATGACCTTTACCTGGGTCTGCATGAGGCCGATCTCTCTCCATACGGATGGCCCATGAGACTGAGTTCAGAGCAGGGTTCCACAAAGATGTCGGTTATACCTGAAGAAACACCGTATGGGGAAACAGCATGGCGTGTGCTGATGGTGGGCAAGACTCCCGGTGATCTGGTGGATTCTCATTTGCTGGAACTTCTCAATCCGGAGCCCAAGGATGATTTCAGCTGGGTCAAGCCGGGCGTGTACCTTTGGGACTGGCGTATTGACGGGGCTGTCTGGGATGGTTATCATTATGGGATGAACTATGACTCCTGGGTACGTATGATAGATTTTGCTGCAGAGCAGGGATTCCAGGGCCTGGTGCTGGATGCCAACTGGTACGGCCCCGAGTTTGAGAAGGACTCCGATCCTACCAAGGGCGATAAGGCCCGCGATGTTCAGCGCATCATCAAGTACGGCAAGGACAAGGGTGTGGGCGTTTGGCTCTATCTGAATGATGTGGCCGGCACCAACTATCCCATCGAGGAGACTCTGGCGCAGTATGAGGAGTGGGGTGCAAGTGGCGTAAAGTACGGCTTTATGAACGGCAATCCGCAGGAGAAAAATCGCAAGACCCAGGAGATTACGGCCCTTTGCGCCAAGCATCATCTGATGGTTGATTATCACGACTATCCGGTTCATCCATTTGGTCAGATGCGCACTTATCCCAACGCCGTTACGCGCGAGTACTGCAAGGCTCAGCTGGACGGCCGACAGATTTTCCAGCCCAAGACTTTTGTGACATCGGCCTTTGTCAATATGGTGGCAGGTCCGATTGATCAGAACAACGGTTTCCTGGAGCTTCATCAGGGCCGAACCACACGCAAGGACAACAATCAGGAGGTGCCCAGCACCGTAACGGGTGAGATTGCACGTACGCTGATTACCTGGTCGGGTGCCACCGTAATACCTGATATCCCCGAGTATTATCAGAAATATCCCACGCTGCTGGAGTTCCTCAGCGCCGAGAAGCAGCCTTGGCAGGAGAGCATCACGCTGACCGGCGAGATTGGCGAGTATATCGTGATGGCGCGTCAGAACAAGGACGGCGACTGGCTTATAGGCGCCGCAACTAATGAGGATGAGCGTGAGATAGAAATACCTCTCAGTTTCTTAGGCAAGGGAAAGTTCACTGCAACCGTCAATACCGATGCCGACGATACCCACTACCGCACCAACCGCGAAACGTACCAAACCGTCAGCGGCATCAGCGTTACCCGTAAATCGACAATAAAAATAAGGCTCGCACCCGGAGGCGGAGCCTGTATTTTGATAAAATAGTACCATTGGGGCCTGACCCCAATGGTATCATTTTTGATCTAACTCACTGAACTGCTTCATGATGTCCAGGATCTGACCTCCTTCGTCATAGGCCTTCTTGATTCCCTTGTATACGGGAACTACGATGGGCTTTCTGAATCCGGCCATTGCCTGAGTCTGGTCAATGTTAACAGCTTTGGCGTTATTCTTGTCTTTCTCGATGCTCCACTTGGCTACCAGTGTGGAATCCTTCTTGATGTTCTTGATGAACTCATCGGCCAGGATATCGCTGAAGAATGTCAGAGTGGTCTTGGCCGATTCGCAGATAGTGTCGGCCTTTAATGAGTCAACCATGAACTTTGCCTCGTGAATTGAGCCGAATCCGCTCTTTTTCTGTGATACGGTGATGGTGCGACCTCCGTCTGACTCGGTATATGCGGGAGCCTGGTCGTCCTGAATCTCATTGATTGCATCCTTTGCCTCTTCGATCAGGTCGCATGAGGCCAGTGAAAACATTGTAGCGGCGATAAAGCCTAAGAACAAGAACTTTTTCATAGTTTCCTTTTTATAATAAATTGGTTGTAATTATTCCAGTTTGCCACCCATAGAAAGCACAATCTGCTGCATGGAGGCCTTTACGGCAACCTTGTCCTGGCCTTTGTACTCGGCGGTGTTGTCCTGGGTTACCACCTTGCCGTCCACTGACCACAACTTGGCCTCATCCTTGTCCAGATTCTCTGTCTGCTCGCGGTAGTACTGGGTTGCCAGTTCAGGGGTCTGGAAAGTGTACATCATCTTGGATTCGTTGCACTCGTCTTTCTTGAACTTGGCCAGCCACTCCAGCTTGAACGATACGTAGTCCCATGAGAGCAGGACCTCGTCGCCCTTGTCCTCATATGTGGGGGCTGCAACGCCCATAAGTGACATGTATGAACCCATCAGACCCTGCATGCCTGCGCCGGTTGATCCGCCGTTCTGTCTGGCGAATTCGGCATTGGCTGCGGCCAGCGAGTCGTTGTAACGGTTAAGTTCGTTGGTGGTTGCGTTAAGTTCGTTAACGCCGCGGTCAACCTGAGCCTCGACTGCTTTCTCGGCAGACTGAAGAGCTTTCTCAGTTGCTTTCTCGGTTGTCTTTTCGACCGATTTCTCAACGGCTTTGGTTACGCCCTTTTCAGCAGCCTTTACAGCTTTATCGGCAAGACGGTTAAGTAACTGTGCATTGGAAGGAACTGTAAACAATGCTGCTACAATTAACAGAAGGAATGATTTCTTCATATCGGTTAAAACAATAGTTAGTAGGGGCAAAAGTAGTTATATTATTTAGCATTTATTCACTAAAAGGTTTATTTTTGCAGAAACATGACTTGCAGATGATTAGAAGGGCGTTTTTGATATTTCTTGCGTTTTTTGCCGTGAATTCGGGCGTCAGTGCCCAGGGCTATTGCTGTGACCGGCTGGGCGCAAGACTTGAATATGTAAGGAAAAATATAAAGGACGGAAGCACCGAGTGGCGCCACACGGTAAACGTGAAAGAGGTCACAAAAGGGTCCGATGGCACCAAAGTCACATCGGTCTCCACATTCCTCAAGGCCAACGGCAAACCCTATTACAAGGGCGATATCATAGAGGAGGTGGTTCTAAAGCCCAACAACGATGTCTGGGTCGATATGGAAGCGGTCACGATCAATTACGTGAAAGGACGCTTCGGGCTGAACGCAACGGCCGATGCCGCCCCGTCAATAATTCCGGCCGATATGGCTCCGGGCGATACGCTGCCGCAGGTTTCCGGCAAGGGCAAGGTGAGTCTGATTACATTCTCATACCGCATCTGGGACCGCAAGGTGCTGCGATACGAGACCATCTCGCTGCCCGCCGGCAAGTTTGACTGCATAGTACTGGAAGAGCATAAGTTAGAGACAGGGCCCGGACACAACCGAGACGTCCTGAACCACACCTGGTACTGCAAAGGAATAGGTATGGT
>DBYT01000104.1:0-146 GCA_002309915.1 Bacteroidales bacterium UBA1179
TATTCGCGTACGGCGGCATCGGTCTGGTCATTTGACTCCAGACGCACTTTGATGCGGTCGGTTATCTCAAGACCTGTCAGTTTACGTACATCCTGGATACGTTTCTTGAGCTCACGGGCTATACCCTCGCGTTTGAGTTCATCGGT
>DBYT01000104.1:277-1047 GCA_002309915.1 Bacteroidales bacterium UBA1179
GCAACATCCTCCTGGCTCATGTTCTGGACTGCAGCGGCAACGCCCTTCATAAGCGGTCCGAATTTCTTGCCCAGGATCTTGAAGTTACACTTTACCTTCTTTACAAGAACGCTGGTTGCACCCTCTACGAACTCAACCTCCTTGACATTGACCTCATCGCGGATAAGCTCCTTGACGGGCTCCAGATGAGAGCGGAGCTCAGCAGTTACGGGGATAAGTATCTTCTGCAACGGCTTGCGCACGTTGATCTTGACGTCATCACGCTTACGCAGTGCCAGCACCATTGAGGTGAGTTTCTGGGCAAGCTCCATACGGGTCTCAAGTTCCTTGTCAACCAGGGCGTCATTGCACTTGGGATATTCGGCCAGATGAACTGATACCGGTGCGTTTGAGCTTACGGCGGTCAGGTCACGGAACAGACGGTCTGCATAGAACGGTGCAATGGGTGACATGAGTCTTGCCACGGTCTCCAGACATGTATAGAGTGTCTGATAAGCGGCCAACTTGTCAGCGCTCATGCTGCTGCCCCAGTAACGGTCACGGGTCAGGTGAACGTACCAGTTGGACAGGTAGTCGTTTACAAAGTTGGTGATCAGACGGCCGGCACGTGTAGGCTCATAGTCGTCAAGGCTCTCGCGGACATCCTTGGTCAGAGAGTTGAGCTCACTCAGTATCCAGCGGTCCATGACGGGACGCTCTGCTACGGCAATCTGAGCGGCTGAGTTGTCAAAGCCGTCCACATTTGCGTACTGGGCAAAGAACTTGTATGT
>DBYT01000104.1:1233-1685 GCA_002309915.1 Bacteroidales bacterium UBA1179
GTCTTGAACGATACGCCGTTCTTGACCATTGTTGCAATGGCATGCAGCGTGTAGAACCAACCGCGTGTCTGGTCCACACCCTCGGCAATGAAATCGGCCGGGAATACGGTACCGTTGTCAATGAGTTCCTTGTTCTCAAACGGATAGTGCATCTGTGCGAACGGCATGGCGCCGCTGTCAAACCAGACGTCTATCAGGTCAAGTTCACGCTTCATGGGACGGCCTGCCTCTGATACCAGGATGATGTCATCCACGTACGGACGGTGCAGGTCAATCTTATCGTAATTGTCCTGAGTATATACACCGGGCTGGAATCCTTTATCCTTGAACGGGTTGGATTTCATCACGCCGGCCTTTACTGATTTCTCAATCTCATTGTAAAGTTCCTCAACGGAGCCGATGCACAGCTCATCACCACTGTCGTTGCGCCAGATGGGCAGCGGAGTACCCCA
>DBYT01000104.1:1732-5837 GCA_002309915.1 Bacteroidales bacterium UBA1179
TTCTCAAGCCACTTGCCGAATCGGCCTGTACCGGTTGATTCCGGTTTCCACTTGATGGTGTTGTTGAGTTCTATCATCCTGTCACGGGCGGCTGATGCCTTGATGAACCAGCTGTCCAGAGGATAGTAGAGCACAGGCTTGTCGGTACGCCAGCAGTGCGGATAGTTGTGTACGTGTTTTTCAATCTTGAAGGCTGTGCCCTCCTGCTTCATGCGGATGCACAGGTAGACGTTCAGGTCCTCAGCCTTGGATGCGGCAGCCTCGTCATACTTACCGCCCTCATTGAACTTGGGATCATATGCATTCTTGACATAAGCGCCCTGATACTCCTTGTAGAGGTCTGCATCAACGCAGTTCTTTACGAAATCGGGATCCAGCTCATCCATCAGCCAGTACTTACCTGTAAAGTCAACCATAGGACGGGTCTCCATCTTGCGGTTGATCATGAACAGTGAAGGAATGCCTGCGGCCTTGGCAACAAATGCGTCATCGGCACCGAATGTAGGTGCTATATGTACTATACCGGTACCGTCCTCGGTGGTAACGTAATCACCGGGAATTACGCGGAAACCGGCATCGGAAGTCTTTATTGAACCGTCTTCGGCCTTGAATACGGGCTTAACCCACGGGAAGAGCTGCTTGTAGTGCATGCCTACCAGATCGGCACCCTTGTACTCGGCTACAATCTGATAAGGGATTACCTTGTCACCCTGAGTGTATGAGTCAAGTGCCAGTTCTGCACCCTTGGGATCAAGGTAAGCGCTGAGACGCTCCTTGGCCATGACTGCGGTTACAGGCTGGCCGTTGTAGGGGTTGTAGGTGCGTACTGCAACGTAATCGATCTTGTTACCCACGCAGAGTGCGGTGTTTGAAGGCAGAGTCCACGGGGTTGTGGTCCATGCCAGGAACACGGGTGTGCCCCAGCCTGTCATCTCGGGTTTGGGATCAGTCATCGTGAACTGTGCGGTCACGGTGGTATCCTTTACGTCACGGTAGCAGCCGGGCTGGTTCAGCTCATGGCTTGAAAGACCTGTACCTGCTGCGGGTGAATAAGGCTGGATGGTATATCCTTTATAAAGATAACCCTTGCCGTACAACTGTTTGAGCAGCCACCAAAGGGTCTCGATATAACGGTTGTCATATGTGATGTAGGGATTGTCCAGGTCCACCCAGTAACCGATCTTCTGAGTCAGGTCACTCCAGTGAGCCTTGTACTTCATAACCTCGGTACGGCAGTTCATGTTATAGTCATCGACCGATATCTTCTTGCCTATATCCTCCTTGGTTATTCCCAGTTTCTTCTCGACACCAAGCTCAACCGGCAGTCCGTGGGTATCCCAACCGGCCTTACGGTTTACCTGATAGCCGCACATGGTCTTGTAGCGGCAGAATGTGTCCTTTATGGTACGGGCCATAACGTGATGGATACCGGGCATACCGTTTGCCGAGGGAGGTCCCTCATAGAACACGAATGAAGGACAACCTTCACGCTCCTTTATGCTACGGGCGAAAAGATCCTCCTTTTGCCAGTCTTCCAACACATCTTTGTTTACCTGTGACAGGTCAAGCTGTCCACGCTCAGCAAACTTTTTCATCACAACTATCTAATATACAATGATTTACGTTATTATCACAGGCACCTTGCCCGTAATTTGCCGCAAATTTACTACTTTTATTCTTAAGAATAAAGCTATAACATGGTTATCTTTGCAAATATGAAACTGACTGTGAGAATAAGAGAGGGACTGCTCCTGTTGTTTATGGTGCCTTGTCTTGCGTTCGGACAAAACACCGTATCGGGCGTGGTGACCGACAGCCGCAGCGGTGAGCCCATGCCATATGCCACGGTTTACGTGAACGGTTCCACCAAAGGTACAATTACCGGTGATGACGGACATTTTGAACTCAGTGACATACAGTTTCCATCCACAATAGTATTCAGTTTTGTAGGATACAAGGCACAAGTCCTTGACCTGACACGCAATCCGGGCTCATTACAGATAAAACTGGCCACAAACGACGGATTGCCCGAGGTGGAGATAACGGACTACAGCAACCGCCAGATGTACATAGACTATTTCAAGACCATGTTCCTGGGCGATGACCGATGGGGGCGGCAGGCCATCATCCGTAATGAAGACGCTATCATGTTTCACAACTACGGGACCGCAGGCAACGGCACCATGTTCAGGGCCTGGGCGGGCGAGCCCATAATCATAGACCTGCCCCTACTGGGATATGAACTCTATGTGGATCTGGTGGATTTCACAATCCGGAGCGCCGGCGGAAGGAGTTCCTGCGATATTCTGGGCTATTTCTTCTACAAACCGTATCCCGACGCAGGCAAGCGTAAGACCGCAAGGTTTGAAAAGAACCGCTTACGGGCATACTACAACTCGAATCTGCATTTCCTCAGGTCTGTCTATGAGAACCGGCTTGCCGAGAACGGCTACATACTCTCCATGCCAGATACCGGAGCAGTTGTAACAGAAGGAATCACCCGGTATATTCCGGTAGACTTGGGCCGATACACACAAAAAAGTGGTGATGAAGAAATGCTGATCCAGGGCCAGAGTGACAAAAACCTCATTATCCGGTACTATCACAAACTTGACGGCACTCCGCTGGACCTGACCAGATACAAGCCTGCGCTGCATCCCTCCTCGCAGTCCGGCATCCATCTGCTCAGTGACACCTGCACGATTCTCAAGAGCGGCATCATTCCGGACAACAGCATACGCTTTACCGGTGACATGTCGGACAAAAGAATAGGCGCCTCCCTCCCCGCTGATTACTAAAAATTTGTAACTTCGCGGTCTGAAACAGATTCCAGACCAAATGAACATTGCAATAGTCAAGTACAATGCCGGAAACATCCGTTCGGTAATGGGTGCTCTCAACAGGCTTGGCATCAACCCTGTTCTGACTGATAATGAAGAACTTCTGCGTGGTGCCGACAAAGTGATATTCCCCGGTGTGGGCGAAGCCAGCACCACGATGGAATACCTGCGTGCACATGGACTGGACCGCATAATCAAGGAACTCAAGCAGCCCGTCCTGGGTATCTGTCTGGGACAGCAGCTTATGTGCAGTCGCAGCGAGGAGGGAAATGCCGATTGTCTTGGCATATTTGATGTCCCGGTTCTAAAATTCAACCCGCAGCGTCATGAGGACAAGGTTCCTCACATGGGTTGGAACACCATAGAGACCACACAGGACGGTCTGTTCAAAGGATTCACTAAACCCGAATACGTATATTTTGTTCACAGTTTCTACGTGCCCGTCTGTGACTGGACCGCCGCAAAGACTGATTACATACTCCCGTTCAGCGCATCGCTCCACAAGGACAACTTCTACGCGACACAGTTCCACCCCGAGAAGAGCGGCGGCACAGGAGAACGTATTCTTAAGAATTTTCTTGACATCTGACAACAATGGAGATAGTTCCCGCAATAGACATAATAGACGGCAAGTGCGTACGCCTTACCAAGGGTGACTACAACGTCTGCAAGACATACAGCGACAACCCGCTGGATATGGCGTTGCGTTTTCAGGACGCAGGCATCCGTAGGCTGCATCTGGTTGATCTGGATGGTGCCAAGAGCAAGCACATAGTCAACTACCCCACCCTTGAGGCAATTGCCGGACACACCGACCTCACTGTCGATTTCGGAGGCGGAATCAAATCCACACAGGATCTTGAGACAGCACTGGGATGCGGAGCCTCAATGGTAACCATAGGCAGCACCGCCGTAACCGAGCCCGACCTTATGTCCAGGTGGATAGAAGACTTCGGTCAGGAACACATTATCCTGGGGGCCGATGCCCGCGACGGCAAGATATCGGTCAACGGATGGAAGGAGGATAGCGCGCTGCTGCTGAGTGACTTTATCCGTAATTACATACAGAAAGGCATAACCCAGGTGCTTTGTACGGACATCAACAAGGACGGCATGCTGCAAGGTCCGTCTGTGGAACTGTACAAGACACTGCTCAAGGAGTTCCCGGGCATAAAACTTATAGCCAGCGGAGGCGTCAGTTCCGTTCAGGACCTTCTTGACCTGAAGAACGCCGGACTGCCCGCAGCCATAGTAGGCAAGGCTTA
>DBYT01000104.1:5887-7770 GCA_002309915.1 Bacteroidales bacterium UBA1179
ATGTTAGCAAAGAGAATAATACCCTGCCTGGATATCTGCAACGGACGCACCGTAAAGGGCACCAATTTCGTGAATCTGCGCGATGCGGGAGACCCTGTGGAACTGGGACGCCTGTACAGCGAACAGGGTGCCGACGAACTGACCTTCCTGGATATCACAGCATCTTTCGAGGGACGAAAAACTTTTACAGAGTTAGTTGAGCGAATAGCCGCAAACATATCCATACCCTTCACTGTTGGCGGAGGCATCCATGAACTCAAGGATGTGGAGCGCCTGCTCAGCGCCGGAGCCGACAAGGTATCCGTAAACTCGGCCGCCATAAAGAACCCTAAGTTGATTGATGAGATTGCACTTAACTTCGGTTCCCAGGTATGTGTGGCAGCCATCGATGCCAAGCAGACCGATGAGGGTTGGCGCTGTTTCCTGAACGGAGGCCGCGTACCCACCGACCGTATGCTCTTTGAGTGGGCACATGAGGCTCAGGAGCGCGGTGCCGGCGAGATACTCTTTACCAGCATGGACCATGACGGCGTAAAGCAGGGATTCGCCAACGATGCCCTGAGACATCTATCCGATGAACTCAGCATACCTGTCATTGCATCGGGCGGAGCTGGCGCCAAGGAGCATTTCCGCGATGCATTCCTGGAGGGTCACGCCGATGCCGCGCTGGCTGCCAGCGTTTTTCACTTCGGTGAGATACCAATTCCCGAATTAAAACAGTACCTTTGCGACTTGAAAATTCCTATAAGAATATAATTATACCATAAGATGGATATTGATTTTGAAAAAATGGGAGGTCTTGTACCCGCAATCATCCAGGACAATGTGACACGCAAGGTCCTGATGTTGGGCTTCATGAACAAGGAGGCCTATGACAAGACCGTAGAGACCGGAAAAGTCACATTCTGGAGCCGCACCAGAAACTGCCTTTGGACCAAAGGTGAGACAAGCGGCAACTTCCTTAATGTCAAGGATATCCTCCTGGACTGCGACAAGGACACACTGCTCATAAAGGCACGCCCGGAGGGCCCTGTATGTCACACAGGCGCCGATACCTGCTGGAACGAGCAGAATAGCGTCGATCTGAATTTCCTCTCTTACCTGCAGGATTTCATTGACCGCCGTTTCAGGGAGATGCCCGAGGGTTCATACACCACATCACTCTTCAAGAGCGGCGTGAACCGTATGGCTCAGAAGGTCGGCGAGGAGGCCGTGGAGACCGTAATCGAGGCCACCAACGGTACTGACGACCGCCTTATTTATGAGGCATCGGACCTGATTTACCACCTCATCGTGCTGCTCACCTCCAAGGGACACCGCATTGAGGAGCTGGCTGCCGAACTGGTAAAACGTCACAAAGAATAAATGGATATAATCGATTATCGCAACGTTGAGGTCCGCCAGGAGGATATGTTCGTCCTTGGCGACGTCACATTTACGGTACAGGAAGGTGATTTTGTCTATCTCATCGGTAAAGTAGGTTCAGGAAAGAGTTCACTCTTCAAGACACTCTACTGTGAGATTGACGTACTCTGCCCCATGCCCGACAGCCACGCCATCGTGCTGGGTATGGACCTGATGACCATCAAGAAGCGCCAGATTCCGCGTCTGCGCCGCCAGATGGGCATAGTATTCCAGGATTTCCAGCTGCTTACCGACCGCAACGTATTCGATAATCTGAGTTTCGTGCTCAAATCCACAGGCTGGAAAGACAAGAAACTCATACACCAGAAGATATTCCAGGTACTGGGACTGGTAGGCATGGACACAAAAGGTTACAAGATGCCGCACGAACTCTCCGGCGGAGAGCAGCAGCGTATCTGCATAGCACGTGCCCTGCTAAACGACCCCAAACTCATACTGGCCGATGAGCCCACCGGCAA
>DBYT01000123.1 GCA_002309915.1 Bacteroidales bacterium UBA1179
AAGTGGGGGTTGTTGGTCTTGCGTGAAAGACCCTCTACAACCTCGTCATTGAGTCCCAGGTTCAGGATGGTATCCATCATACCCGGCATTGAGGCGCGGGCACCTGAACGTACTGATACGAGAAGGGGATTCTCAACATCACCGAACTTTGAATTCATCAGTTTCTCGATGTGGCGGATAGCGTCCTCAACATCGTTCTTGAGAATGGCAACAACCTTGTCGCGGCCAATCTGATAATACTCGTTGCAAACATCAGTGGTGATTGTGAAACCCGGAGGTACCGGTACACCAAGCAGATTCATCTCAGCAAGGTTCGCTCCCTTGCCACCAAGCAGGTTACGCATCTGGGCATTTCCCTCAGCCTGTCCGTTTCCGAACTTGTAAACTCTTTTTTCGCTCATAAATAAATTGAATATGTTGTTTTGTTTGTTTCAGACGGAGTTTTTAGTCCTTTATCTTTTTGCGGGTGCAAAGGTACTTATTTTTATTATAAGTATTGTATTTTTTCCCGCATTTATTCTAATTTGCTACCTTTGCAGCCCAAAAGGAAGAAATATGTCAAGAAAGAGACGCGAGCAACCCATAATTGAGAATGTTACCATAACCGGAGTGGCAGCCGAGGGCAAATCACTCGTCAGGATCAATGACCTTGTGGTTTTTGTGCCGTTTGTAGTTCCCGGTGATGTTGTTGATCTCAAGATTCTTAAAAAGAAACACAGTTACGCCGAGGCCGTTGCCGTAAAGTTCCATAAACTGTCCGATGTCCGCGCTGTCCCGTTCTGTCGTCATTTCGGTATCTGCGGAGGCTGCAAATGGCAGAATCTTCCGTATCAGGAGCAACTGCGTTACAAGCAGCAGCAGGTGGTTGACAACCTGACCAGAATAGCCAAGGTAGAGCTACCTGAAATCAGTCCGATCATGGGGTCCGAAGAAACTGTGCGCTACCGCAACAAACTGGAGTATTCGTTCAGCAACATGAGGTGGCTCACAGAGGAGGAACTTACGGAGCTTGACAACCCCGAAAACAACGCCCAGCGCAAGCAGCCGGGACTTGGATTCCATATTCCGGGTGCCTTTGACAAGGTGCTCCATATCAATGAATGCTGGCTTCAGGATGAGATATCGGACCGAATCCGCAACGCAGCGTATGATTATGCCGTGGAACATGGAATTCCATTTATAAATCTGCGTTCCCAGGAGGGTATCCTGCGTGACATGATGGTTCGTGTCGTAACAACCGGACAGATCATGGTTCTTCTGCAGGCCAAGGTGACCGATCCTGCCGAAAAAGAGCAGTTCATGGGGCTGATGCAGTTTATCTCAGACAGTTTTCCTGAGATTACTTCACTGCTGTATGTCATAAACAACAAATGCAACGATACTTTCGGTGATCTGGATGTCCATGTATTCCGCGGTGATGAGTTCATCTACGAGACAATGGAGAATCTCAGGTTCAAGATCGGACCAAAATCCTTCTTCCAGACCAACAGCCGTCAGGCTTACCGGCTCTATTCTGTGGTCCGTGAGTTGGCTGCTCTCAAACCGGATGAGATCGTGTATGACCTCTATACCGGAACCGGTACCATCGCACAGTTCATATCGGCCGGAGCAAAGAAGGTGGTAGGTATCGAGTATGTACCTGAGGCGATAGAGGATGCCAAGGTCAACGCGGCTCTGAATAATATTGACAATACCGAGTTCTTTGCCGGTGACATGAAGGATGTCCTGAATGAGAGTTTCATTGCCCGTCACGGTACTCCCGATGTCATCATAACTGATCCTCCCCGTGCCGGAATGCATCCTGATGTGGTTGATGTGATACTTAAAGCCGCTCCCAAACGGATTGTCTATGTAAGTTGCAATCCTGCTACTCAAGCCCGTGATCTGGCTCTGCTTGACCAGGGTTACAGGGTGACTGCAGTTCAGCCGGTAGATATGTTCCCTCATACCCAGCATGTTGAAGTGGTGACCGCACTTGAGAAAAAATGTTAAGATTTCCCGTTTGGATTTAACCAAAAGCCTTGTAGAATATCAAACAATACGGAAAAACTGATAATCACGATGCGAAAACTTACCCTGCTGTTAGCCCTGTCGCTCTTCTTCGGCCCGGTTATAGCCCAGACGGAGAAGGATTCAGCCGCTGCATCTGTTAAAAAGACAGCCGATGTTATTACCCAGCCTGAGTTCAAAGGCGGAATAGAGAAGATGTATGAGTACATCTCGACCAATTTCCAATATCCCGAGGAGGCTCAGAGACGTTCCGTCAAAGGAAAGATGGAAGTGGAGTTTACGATTGAGAAATCAGGTGATGTAACTTACGTCGGAATACTCAAAGGTCTTGAAGAGTCTATTGACGAGGAGGTCCTGAAACTTCTTAAGGCAATGCCCCGCTGGATTCCCGCCACCAAAAACGGTGTGCCTGTCAGATATAAGGTCTCAATGCCTATCACGATCCGTGCTTCTAGAAAGGGCCAGAGATCAAGCCAGCAGTTGTCGACTTATACTGAGAATTAAAAAAACTCAATATTTGTATTAACAACGAGACTCTCCATTCGTCATATAGGCAGAATACTAAATTAAATTGTTATGAAGAAGATTATTATTCCGGTTATCGCAACACTGCTTCTTGGTGGATGTGAGTTTCATGATACATATGAAACATATGAGGTGGTAAAACAGGGAACAGATATGTTCGTTGATTACATAGAAGCCAAATCCGGTGATTGGCATATTTCCGGACGTGTGGGTGATCCGGGCTGCTATGTATATCAGGAGTTCATTTTTGACGAAATAACACAGAATGTTCTGGATAAAGGCGCCGTATTGGTTTATTATATTGACGGTGATAATCGTGACAACATTCTTCCTTACGTTTTCCCCTTTGACAACGGTAATGAGATTATTATGCAGAATGTAAGGTATGAGGTAGAGAAGGGTATCCTTACTATCGTCATCGAATGGCAGGATTTCAGAAGATATGACCAGAGCAATTACGATTTCAAGGTATGTATCCTCCAGCCAGGCAGCAAGAGTAGTAATAAGAAATAAGGATTTTGAGATAATAAAAAAGCCGCATCAGTCAGGTGCGGCTTTTTTTATTGTTCAGGTGCCTGGAGTATTATCGTCGTAGCTCCCAGGGTTATTATGGCGCCGTCTTCAATCCGGGCTCTTTCCCTGTCACCCAGTAAGCGGTTCTCAAGAAATGTGCCGGTCAGGCTGGGGAAGTCCCTGAGTGTATAACTTATCTCACCGGTGGGCTCTCTCTTGACGGTAATGACGCAGTGACGTCGGTCCATACTGCGGTCGTTGGTATCAATCGGAATGGTGATGTTGTCACCGGGATTGTATCGGCCTATTATGTTCTCTCCCTCCTGGAGGGCAAAGTTCTGACGGAAACCGAAAACATTCTCCACAACGGTGATGGAGCCGAATCCCATGTCGTTGACCTCTTTCCTGCGGTCTGCGTCTTTCTGAGTGGCAGCCAGCTTGCTGGTTCCTATACGTATCCTGAACTGTTTGCGGCAGTTCTCGCACTCGAACACCAGTGACTGACCCTCTTTGTAGAGAGTTTCGTCGAAAGTGTTGTAGTGGTCACATTTGGGACAGCGTACCCGTTTCATATATGGTGTTTTATGATTATCAAACAAAAGCTGACCTGTAAGCCGGGTTCTGTAGGGTTGGTACACGTACCTTCCCCGTCTGCCATTAATCTTGACCTGCCGTCACCGGCAAGGCTCCGTAACCTTAAGGTCACGCGCGTTCTACCCTCCGGCTCAGGCGAGCAGCCCTCTGACGCCGGTATACATGAACTTGCAACTTCCAAGGCGCACAGCACCTGTGTCACCACAGGCCTGGTGGGCTCTTACCCCACCTTCTCACCCTTACCTTGCGGCGGTTGTTTTCTTCTGCGCTTATCAGCCGTTGCCGACTGCTTCCCGTTAGGAAGTGGAATGCTCTGTGTCGCCCGGACTTTCCTCAGCCCCATGGGGACAGCGGCAGACCGGTCAGCTTTCGGACCGCAAAATTACGCATATTTTCCTACACCATAATTGTATATGTTCTATATTTGCAATCTAATTAATATACAGATAATATGAGAAAGTCGATTTTTCTGCTGTTTGCATTGTGCTCACTTCCTCTTTTCGCACAGAAGAACGGTGGTATTACTGACGGGATGCTTGAACAAATCCGTAAAGGATACAACGACACACCCGCCGAGAAAGCAGTGCGTAACGCGCTTGCCGGTCAGTCTATCTCTGCGTTGGCAGTCAATGCCGATAACCTTGCCATGATAGACACTCATTTCTCTGACAAGGTATCCACAAAGGGAATAACAAATCAGAAATCATCCGGACGCTGCTGGCTCTTTACAGGCTTGAATGTTCTCAGGGCCAAGATGATAACCACCCATGATCTGGGCGAGTTCGAGTTCTCCCAGAACTACTGTTCGTTCTATGATCTGCTGGAGAAGTCCAACCTGTTCCTTCAGGCCATTATCGATACCCGTTCCAAATCTGCCGATGACCGTGAGGTCGACTGGCTGTTTGAGAATCCTATCGGTGACGGAGGTCAGTTTACTGGTGTATCCAATCTCATCATGAAATACGGCGTAGTTCCCAAGGATGTTATGCCTGAGACATATCAGAGCAACAATACGGCCGATATGCGCTCCATCCTGTCACAGAAACTGCGTCAGTTCGGTCTGGAACTGCGTGAACTCAAGCCCGCCGATGCTTCCAAACGCAAGGTTGAGATGCTGACTGAGATTTACGGTATTCTGGTCAAGTGCCTGGGCGTACCTCCCACGGAGTTCGAGTGGGCCCGTTATGATTCAAAGGGCAAGTTCGTAAGCCGCAAGACCTATACTCCCAAGAGCTTCTATGAAGAGTTCATCGGCCAGGATCTTGAGAACAATTACGTCATGTTCATGAACGATCCCGTCCGTGAGTACTACAAGACATATGAGATAGAATATGACCGTCACGTGTACGACGGGGACAACTGGATATATGTTAATCTTCCCATCGAGCGTATCAAGGAGATGGCAATCGCATCCATCAAGGACAATACCGCCCTCTACTTCTCATGTGATGTCAGGAAGTATCTGGATTCAGACAAGGGTACCCTTGATCTGGCCAACATGGATTATGCTTCGCTGTTTGACACACAGTTCCCCATGGACAAGAAACAGCGCGTCCAGACACATGCCAGCGGTTCATCACACGCCATGACTCTGATGGCTGTTGACCTTGATGATGAGGGCGCCTCCAAGAAATGGATGGTTGAGAACAGCTGGGGCAGTTCATCGGGTTACAAGGGCTTCCTTATCATGACCGATGAATGGTTCAACGAGTACATGTTCCGCCTTGTAGTAGAAAAGAAATATGTTCCCGCCGATATTATGAAGCTGCTAGACAAGAAGCCAGAGAAACTGCCGGCATGGGATCCTATGTTCCTTCCTGAAGAATAATCGTTTTTATTTACATACATAAAATGAAAAAACTATCACTGTTTGCTGTGGCAGCGCTGATGCTGCTCGGTGTTGTATCCTGTTCCAAGTATGAGACAGTCAAGGGTGACCCCATGAAGGTTAAGATCTACACTCTTGACAACGGTCTTAAGGTTTATATGTCCGTCAACAAGGAGCAGCCCAGACTTCAGACTTACATCGCAGTCCGTAACGGAGGTAAGAACGACCCTTCCGATAATACCGGTCTTGCTCACTATCTGGAGCATATCATGTTCAAAGGCTCGGAGAGTTTCGGCACATCCGATTACGCTGCTGAAAAACCTCTGCTTGACCAGATTGAGGAGCAGTTTAATATCTATCGTACCAAAACCGATCCTCAGGAGCGCCTGGCAATCTATCATATCATTGACAGTTTGAGCTACGCCGCATCTGAGATAGCCATCCCCAATGAGTATGACAAACTCATGTCAATGATCGGCTCACAGGGTACCAATGCCTTCACATCCGAGGATCTTACCTGCTATCAGGAGAATATTCCTTCAAACCAGATAGACAACTGGGCAAAGATCCAGGCTGACCGTTTCCGCAACCTCGTTATCCGCGGATTCCACACTGAACTTGAGGCCGTTTATGAGGAGTACAACATGTACCTGAATGATGATTCCGAGAATTCCATCTATGCAATGGATTCCGTTCTTTACAAGAATCACCCATACGGACTTCAGCAGGTTATCGGCACACAGGAGCATCTTAAAAATCCCTCTATCTCTGCCATCAAGAAGCAGAAGTCAACCATGTACGTGCCTAACAATATCGCCATCTGCGTATCCGGTGATTTTGATCCCGACGAGTTCGTGGCCATTATTGAAAAGTACTTCGGTACATGGGAACCCAATCCTTCAATACCCGAGTTCAAGTATGAGCCCGAGGAGGAGTTGACATCGGCCGTTGAGAGACACGTATACGGCAATGAGTCTGATTTCCTGTTGTTTGGTTGGCGCGTTCCCGGTGTCAAGGACAAGGAGTCCGAGATAGCCGGAATAGTTTCATCCATCCTTACCAACGGCAAGGCCGGTCTGATAGACCTTGACCTTAACCAGCTTCAGAAAGTACTGTATGCCGGATCACAGCTGTATGACCGCATGGACTATTGTGATTTCCTGATTCAGGGCTATCCCAAGGACGGACAGTCAATGGATGAGGTAAGGTCTCTTATTCTGGCAGAGGTGGCAAAGCTCCGCTCCGGTGATTTCGATGAGTCTCTTATAGAAGCAGCCATCGCCAATATCAAACTGCGTCAGATGCGTCAGCTGGAATCCAACAGCAGCCGTGCCATGATGATGGTCAACTCATTCATCAAACGTTCAGACTGGGCCGATGAGGTTCATGAACTTGACCGTCTTGAGAAGGTAACCAAGGCAGATGTGGTAGAGTGGGCAGGCAAATACCTCTCTGACAACTCATATGTAGTCGTATACAAGCATCAGGGTGTCAATCCCAAGAACAACAAGATTATCGCTCCCGCCATCACTCCTATTGCCACCAACCGTGACAAGCAGAGCGCTTTCCTGACAGAGATTGCTCAGACTGAGGTTGCTCCCATCGAGCCGGTATTCGTAGACTATGAGAAGGATCTCTCCAAGTCTGAGTTCAAGAAGGGTATCGAGATGCTTTACAAGAAGAATGAGAATAACGATATCGTTAATACAACATTCCGTTTTGACATCGGCAACAGCACTGATCCTGCACTTGGATTCGCGTTTGACTACCTCTCATATCTTGGTACTCCAACCCGTAGCGCCGAGGAACAGGCTCTCGAGGAGTATATTATCGCAGGCAACCACAGCTTTATCGTCAATGACAATACAATGACGGTTTCTGTCAACGGTCTGGCCGAGAATCTCGGACAGATGCTTGATATAGTCGAGGACCTCATGCTCAACGCAATTCCGGATGAGGATATTCTTGAGAACCTCAAGCAGGATGAACTCATGTCACGTCAGATGGCAAAGGCAAACCAGAACAATTGCTCAAACGCTCTGAACCGCTATGTCATCTACGGTCCTGAGTATGTAAAGTCAGTAACCCTGTCCGATGAGCAGGTAATGGCACTCACCTCAGAGCAGTTGCTCGGTCTGGTAAAGAGTGTTCTGGACAAGGAGCATACGGTTCTCTATTACGGTCCTCAGGATGAGACCGAGGCAAAGAAAGTAATAGCTGAGCATCACAAGTGTTCCGATAATCCCGGAAAACTGGTAAAGAAGTACACCAAGAAGCAGATAGTTGACCAGTCCAAGGTCTTTATCGCTCCTTATGATTCACGTCAGTTCAACTATATCCAGTACTCAGACCGCGGTGAGAAGTTCTCAATGGATGATGTTCCTGCAATCGAACTCTTCAACGAGTATTTCGGTGGAGGTATGAATACGATTGTCTTCCAGGAGATGCGTGAGGCCAGGGCGCTCGCATACAACGCAAGTGCATACCTGTCGTCACCCTCATACCTTGATGATACCTACTGCTTCTACGCCCGTATCGGCTCACAGAATGACAAACTGAAGGCTGCCGTCGAGGCTTTTGATTTGATAATCAATGATATGCCCGAGTCTGACAAGTCATTTGAGATTGCCAAGACCGGTCTGGAGTCAGTTCTCCGTACCAGCCGTACCACCGGAATGTCCGTCCTTAACAGCTACCTCAATGCCAAGGAACTTGGACTTACCGAGCCTCTTGCCAAGAAAGTCTATGACAATCTGGCAGGCCTGACAATGAAGGACTTGGTTTCCTGCCAGCAGAAATGGGTGAAGGGACGTACTTACATTTATGGTATTCTCGGTGATGCCAAAGACTTGGATATGAACTATCTCAAGTCTCTTGGAACAGTTCAGCAGATATCTCTGGACGAGTTGTTCGGTTATAAGTAAAAATACCTGACTGCATAAGAAACGGACAGGACACAGTGTGCTCTGTCCGTTTCTTATTGTCCTCTGTTTGTTAAATTGGAACTTTTATGGTTAATTATTGGGAAATCTTTGCCTAAAGCTGTAACATTGGCCCGGAAGTTGTATATATTTGAATGTGACAAGTGTTAATGCAAACTAATTAATTAACCAAAATAGGAGATTAAGCTATGAAAAAAGCAATTAGGATTATCACTTCTTTTATAGTTCTCGTATGCTGCTGTGTAGGAGCATCAGTGATAACTACAAACTATGTGAATAAGAAAAACAGTAGGGTCGTATACGTATCAGAACAGGGCGCACCTTATACTACACTTTCTCAAGCTTACATGCCTTCCGGCAAGATGCAACCCGTAGACCTTACTGAGGCTGCCGAGAAAACCGTACATGGCGTAGTTCATATCAAGTCAACAATTAAAGGCCGCACTCAGACCTATCAGGAGTATCCTGACATATTCGAATACTTCTTCGGCGGACGTCCCCGTCAGCGCCAGTATCAGTCTCAACCTCAGGTCGGATACGGATCAGGAGTTATTCTGACCAAGGATGGCTATATCGTCACCAACAATCACGTTGTTGAGAATGCCGATGAGATTCAGGTCACACTGAATGACAACAGGGTATTTACCGCTACTCTTGTCGGCGCCGATGCCAATACGGATCTGGCATTGATAAAGATTGAGGGCGATGAGTTCCCGATCGTTCCCATGGGTGATTCCGATGAACTCAAGTTGGGAGAGTGGGTGCTTGCAGTAGGTAACCCCTTCAACCTCACATCCAGTGTAACAGCCGGTGTGGTAAGTGCCAAATCACGTAAGATAGGCATCTATGAGGGAGCCGAAAGCATAGAGTCATTCATCCAGACAGATGCAGCAATCAATATGGGTAACAGTGGCGGAGCCCTGGTTAATGTCCGTGGTGAACTGGTAGGTATAAACGCAGCTTTGGAGTCACCTACAGGTACCTATGCCGGTTATGGATTCGCTATTCCTACAACAATAGTCAAGAAAGTGGTTGCCGATCTCAAGGAATACGGAACCGTACAGCGCGCTATGCTTGGTATTGAAGGCGGCGATGTCCTTAACATGCGTCAGGATGACAGGAACAAGAATGTCAATTTCGGCGATGCCATTGACGGAGTTTACGTTTCAGGTGTTGTAGACGGTGGAGGCGCTCTTGCTGCAGGTATAAAGGAAGGCGATATAATCACTGCTATCAACGGAAAGAAGGTAAAGACGATGAACGAACTTCAGGAGATAATTGTCCAATACCGTCCCGGTGATAAGGTAACAGTTACTCTGCTCCGCGACAAAAAGGAGAAGAAGGTTGACGTTGAACTTAAGAATGCCCGAGGCAATACCGATATAGTCAAGGCTGCCGATATGGAGGTACTTGGAGCTTCATTCCAGGAAGTTCCTGAGCAGACCCGTCGTCAGTTGAATATCGGATATGGCGTACAGGTAAGTTCTGTCAACAGCGGACTTATGAAAGATGCCGGTATCCAGCGCGGATATATAATTCTCCGTATAAATGAGCAGCAGATTAAATCGGTCGATGATGTTGAGAAGATCTATAAAGATGCAGTAGCATCACCTAATCAGGTGTTGTTCATTCAAGGCGTTTATCCCAGCGGACGAAGAGCAATGTATGCAATCGACCTTGCCAATGAGTAAGGGTTAGGTCTGCATCAGAAAGATTAAATTGGAGTGGTCATATAAACCACTTCAATTTTTTCGTGTCAAATAGGCAGTATTATATTTTTATTTTAAGTAAATTTGCACCCAATTCGCTTATTTCAGAATAATAGGCGTTTTTAATTTGTATAGAACTATAAAGCTACATACTGACAATGAGGCAACTTAAGATCACAAAGAGTATAACCAACCGTGAAAGCGCATCACTTGACAAATATCTGCAGGAAATTGGTCGTGAGGAACTTATCACGGTAGAGGAGGAGGTCGAACTTGCACAGCGTATCCGTAAGGGTGACCGCGCCGCTCTTGAAAAACTCACACGCGCCAATCTGCGTTTCGTTGTATCAGTCTCTAAACAGTATCAGAACCAGGGACTCAGCCTTCCGGACCTTATCAATGAGGGTAACCTCGGACTTATCAAGGCCGCCGAGAAGTTTGATGAGACCCGTGGTTTCAAATTCATCAGTTACGCTGTATGGTGGATCCGTCAGTCTATTCTTCAGGCTCTGGCAGAGCAGGCACGTATCGTCCGTCTGCCTCTTAACCAGGTAGGCTCACTAAACAAAATAAGCAAGGCTCTTTCCAAATTCGAGCAGGACAATGAGCGTCGTCCCTCACCTGAGGAACTGGCCGAAGTACTTGATATCCCCGTTGATAAGATAGCCGATACCCTTAAGGTTTCAGGCCGACATATCTCTGTCGATGCTCCGTTCGTAGACGGTGAGGACAACAGCCTCCTTGACGTGCTCGTTAATGATGATTCACCTATGGCCGATAAGACTCTGGTCAACGAATCACTGTCCAAGGAGATTGACCGCGCCCTTTCAACACTTACAGACCGCGAGAAGGATATCATACGTATGTTCTTCGGAATCGGTTGCCGTGAGATGACACTTGAGGAGATAGGCGATAAGTTCGGTCTCACCCGCGAGCGTGTCCGTCAGATCAAGGAGAAGGCCATTCGCCGCCTGCGTCAGAATTCCCGTAGTAAACTGCTCAAATCATACCTTGGTTGATATGAGGACGGTATTAAAACCGGTTTTAGCGGCAGCGTTTCTCCTTTTCACGTTGTCCGTTTCGGCACAGAGATCCGGCAAGACTCAGGATCCAACACTCAACAAAGGCGAGGGTCTTTCAATGAGCCGTAAGGATCTTAACAAGATGCGTAATCAGAATCAGAATAAGAATTCACGTCAGGTCGATGTTTACATGTACGCAGCTTCTTTCTCACTGCTCGATTCTGTTCTTTACGTTACCGATATTCAGTTCGTCAAGGATGTAACCGTAAACAACAAGTGGTTCATCAAGGACCGCCTCGTGTTTGAAAAACAGTTTACGGATTTTGTGGCCGGCGACGGTATAAACGAATCATTCATGACTTCTCTTCTTTTCTCTGAGAAGGAAAAGCAACTCGTCAAAAAGAGGGCGCGTCTCATTAAGAGAAACAAGAAGAAAAACAGTTTCAGGTTAAATGAGGTGTCAGAATTCAAGTTCACCAAACCGGAGCCTGAACCTGAGCCCGAGCCCGAGAGCGAACAGGTGTCAGATTGACATTCCCTATAATCAGTACTGCAGGTGAACTGCAATTCTCAAGCCCCATTGGTCAACATTGGGGCTGTTTTTATATGTCATTCTCTTGAACCAGTTGATTGACATAATCTTGAAAATATTCTCCACGCCGGCGCCTATTTCCACGAACGGCTCTTTCATGACCGTGCCTGTTGCCTGACTTCGGCCCGTGGGATATGAGAATATCTTACCGCTTGTGTCAATCGCAGGATTGTTACGGTCGTTGAGCGAACCCCAGGTTCCGCGACAATACAGCACCTCTCTCAACTTTAGATTCTTAATAAGAGGAGTGCGGTTGAATATGAGTCCGTTCATGTAATACACCACATCCCATGTGAGGTGCTGGTCCAGAACGAACTCCATGGGAGTCATGGTCTCGAAAGTCTCCTTTCGGTATGTATATGAAAGGTTGGCGTTTGGAATAATCAGCAGCGGGTAGGGTGCCTGTCCCCAGATCTTTCCGGCACGGAGCATAACGTCAAAATAACCCACCGGTGCTGCCATCAGACGCTGACGGTATGAGAATTCTGTGTGTTGGATTGAGTAATCACTACCCAATACTCCGGCCTTGGAGATAGAGTGGTTAAGGGTAAAGACCGGAAGTTCCGGAGTCTTGCTCTTCCTGTTCCATTTGTGCTGAACAAATTTCTCTCCAGGAGCATATCTGACGCCTACTTCCAGCTCGGTCTGCATTATGTTGTCAACAGGTCCGCTGCCGTCACTCTTTTCCATTGTGATGAACTTAGTGGCCTCGTTTATCCTGTTGCGTACAATTCCGGTAAAAGTAAAACCGCTGTGACGTTCTAGTGTGTATGTCAGTTCCGTATTCCTGACATAACCTATCAGGTCATCAGGCAGACGCTTCAGAGACAGCAGGAAATTGTCCTTGTTCGTATATAAGTACTGTTGGCCGTACTGGTAGATGTCATAGTCATGCTGTAGCCTCAGAGAGTGTATGGGGAACTCGTTCCATTGCTCTTTCTTAGGCTTGAACGAGTATTCAAGTCTTCCTGAATACTTGATCTTTTTATCATCAACTCCATAAATAAGGTGACCCGTGCCGAAAAGGTGGGGATTAAGATAAGCGGTCGTCATTCCACCGAACTTCAGTCTTATCTTTTCCATACCGTTGTAACTAATCGTGGTGTTTACCGGACCTATGTACAATGGTGTGTTCTCCTCTTTTATAGGAATGTATCCTGAGAACAGAAGGTTGATAAACTGTTCTGTCCAGTAGTAAACGGGAACTTTGCGTAACCTGGCAAGCATCTCTTTTACATCCATTGTCTTGCCTCCGTCTGTTTCTCCTTCTTCGCTGCGGTATTGAGCCCAGAACTCGTTGTCTCTCTTCAGGGCGTCTGCCGATTCTATTATATGCTCCTGATGCGTAAACGGCTCCTTGTCAACCTCGTCGTTGAATTTGTATCCCGAGTAGAATACCTCACGACGTCCGTAGATGCCGTCTATGAAGTCATACAGTTTGAATTCCGCTGTGATGCTCTCGTAAGTAAGAAGCCGCGGATGCTCGCTGTCACGTGCAAATCTCTGCTCTACATTCATGTATTCCACAAAGTTCAGATTGATGTCGTAAGGTACGTTCATCTGAACCCACTTTACAAAATGTGTGGAATCGACAGTGATGTAAAGATGGCCGGTAAAACCGAATGACTGAAGGTTCCTGGGAACAAAAGCCAGATCTACACACTGCTCACCTTCAACCGTAATGGTGTCCTGAAGGTAATATCTGTAGTATGATGTTGCATAGTCTGCAAACGGGCTCACAAATTCGTTGCGAAGTATCAGAACCTTCTCGTTGAAAAGGTCAACATCCCTGAGAGTGGCCTCCACCGCTGCTCTGACTTCTTCATCAGGAAGGAAATCCTCTATTCCCACCCATTCTCTTCCGTGAACTACCTGCTTATCCCTGGACGGCCTCCTCTGATAGTAGTCTGTAGCGGCCAGTTCACGTGATGAAACATTCAGAATGGGCTTTCCCGAAACTTTTGATGTGTCCACATAATCCGTCAGGAATGGGAATTTGCGGAACATGGCCTGCTGTTGTTTTTCTTCAGTGAAATTATCAAGGGCTACAATGTATGTCTCATATCTGTCCCTTGACAGGTACTCATTATTGAATGGGTTGTCATCATTCTTGCGATTGATGATCTCGGTTATAAGCTCAACGGCAGGATTTCCCTTCTTCTCGTACTTCTCCTTCTTGGAACGTATTACAACCTCATCTATCTGGTAGGATATCTCCTTGAGAGTTATCTTGAGCGGGAATACGGTTTTGTCTGATAATTGTATTTCGCAGTTCTGGAATCCCAGGCAGGAGGCGACCAGTGTCTGACCTTTTACCGGGCCGTTGAATGAGAAATTTCCTTTGGAGTCAGTGATGCAGCCTAAAGATGTGTCTTTGAGTCTTATGGTGGCGTAGGAGAGTATTTCTCCGTTCTCATCCTTTACGTTTCCGCTTATTCTGACGCTGGACCCTTGGGCGTACAACACAATAGTTCCCGCCATAAGCAGGAACAGAACGATAAGCGTTTTTCTCAGTAGTCTAATCACACCTTATTCATATATACGACAGTCTGCCCGTCGTATTATTCCTCATTATCGTATGCAAAGATAAGCATTCTTTGCCAATAGTGTGATGCAATAATTCCGGCCCAGGGTAGAAGCCTATATCCGCGGCTCGCGTATGTCGGTAGAAATGAATGAGTTCCCTTCAATGCTACATTTTTTTAGAAAAAAGTCTCCAAAATATTTGGTCAGAATCTAAACTCGCCATATCTTTGCATCCGCTTTCCGAAAGGNNACAAGACGATCTTTGAAACGATTTCATACAGACAAGTAGTACGACGGGCGTACTTATATAATAGGTATGTCCAAGGGTAATACGAACCGTCAATTTAATTAAACTTTGAAAGGAAACGAGACGGACCTGAGCAAAAAAAGACAAACTGGTGCGTCCCTTTAGATGCGTGCCCTGTGCACGTTTTTTTATGGGCGTACTCGAAATACGGTAAAATTTACAAAGAAGAGTTTGATCCTGGCTCAGGATGAACGCTAGCTACAGGCTTAACACATGCAAGTCGAGCGGAACACCTTCGGGTGTTTAGCGGCAGACGGGTGAGTAACACGTATCCAACCTTTCCCTTACTCGGGTATAGCCTCGGGAAACTGAGAGTAATCCCCGATGTTGTGTACGAATAGCATTTTTTGCACACTAAAGATTTATCGGTAAGGGGTGGGGA
>DBYT01000008.1:0-5059 GCA_002309915.1 Bacteroidales bacterium UBA1179
ATGATTCTGATCTTCATAAAAAACAAATTTGGTTATCTTGCTGAGTGCGAAGATAACCAAATTGTTTTAAAACAACTAATCTCCTAACGGAGCCGATAGTGGAGACAGCGAACTCAAGTTCAGACTTGGGAACCCTCCCGTCCACTTTGATGTTTCAGTTGTGTCTTCTTGAACTTCCTTTAAATTGGAAGCTGTAGTATTATTCCAGTCCTTCATATATAAATACAGTTTTCACGTTTTATTGTCCTTTTCTGCACTATAGGCTATGCTTCTAGGACAAAGATATGAAAACAAATGGAAACAAGTGTTAAAATCTGAAAAAATTTTTATTCCAACCCGCAAAAAGGTGCAGGCATGCGCTTGGTATACCCCTGAGCGTGGAATGTGGCAATAATCGTTCCGTTCTGGTCCTTTACCTGAACCTGGGCGGCGGGGATTTTGGGGTGGCGGCTGGTGAAATGACCCTCGGCGGTAAGCACATCACCCAGTTTTGCCGATACGTGATAATATATGGTGGAGTTTATGGCAAACGCCATATTCTCACCCTGATTGACCAGTGCCGCAAAAACCAGATCGGCCAACGTAAAGAGCGCTCCGCCCTGGCATATGTTTCCGGCATTCATATGATTCTCCGTTACGGTCATGGTAGCCTTTGCCGTTCCGGGTTTGACTTCAATAAGGTCTATGCCTATGTACTTGGCGAACTTGTCGCCCTCATTAAGGAAATCTTTCAGTGTCATGATGTAGTGTGTTATTCTGCTGCAAAAGTATTCAAAAATATAATGGCGTCAATAAGTTCCTGCTGCGGGAAATCCATGGAAACGATACCTACAGGCTTCTTATGGTTACCCAGGTACTCCTGCAGACGTGCATTGGTGGTCCTGGCATTGCGTTTGATATTGGTACTGATACCTGAGCCCGTATAACCCGAAAGATGATTGATGCACCACACTCCCTCCGGGGCCGATGCAAACTCCCTTACCAAGGCGGTAACCTTATCCCATTTGGAGTCCACGTAATTACCCTTGCCCCCGTCAGTGAAATAATCCTGGGCCCAGAGGACGGCGCTCTGTCCTTCAGATGACACCATTCCGGCGTTATGCGATGATGCGTTTCCGGGCCAGCCATACACTACTGTGCCGGGATAGTCCCTGCCACCGGTCGGGCGGTCCCTATGTATAAATAGTACACGCCCGCGCATATCGGCCACTGTCATATCAGCATTGAACGATGCCAGCATATCGGTAGGAAAGATAGCGTATATTGCATCCATTGTCATATCCACCCCTTCCTGGCCGCCTCCCGCACTGTTGGTCATTACTATGCAGAACTCTGTAGGTTGTTCTTCAAGTTTTCTTTTTAATATCAGCAAAGCCTCCTGGAATCCAAGATGGCAGTCGGCCGGGCCGTGATATATCCTGAGCGTTCCGTCTTCAAGTCTGGGTCTTAGGTCAAAGAAACGGATTCCGGCATTCCACTGACTGGGCAGATCCAGGGTCTGGGTTCGGGCATAGTGGCGCATGGGAAGCCTTACGCCCGATGTTCCGGAATCGTGGGTGCCAGGGATGGAGAGTTTGCAGACTGGTGTGGCATCGGACAGGGTGGCCATCCAACTTTCACAAAGACTCTGTGCACTGACAGTTTGTGCCAGCAAGAGTGTGATAATGATGAATATTTTTTGCGTCACTTTGGGATGTTGAGCACTGCCTGGAGTGCAGGTTTGGGCGTGCGGTCGCGGTTGTAGAGCAGCGGATAGTTGGTACGATTGGGTATGGGGTAGCCGTTCTTCCATGACATGCCGTCATGCAGGCCCCATATTGTAACGCGGTCTATCTTGTCGCGGCGGCTGTAGAATATGTTGAACAGCTCCGCATATCGGGCCGTAAGCTGCGCCTGGACATCATCGGGCAGACCGTTCTTGTACGGATCCAGATAGGTCTCAAACTCCTCAAGCTGAAACATAGGGTCCTGCAGGGACTTGCCAATAACCTGACCCTCTTTGGTCAGCGGCAGCACATCGACATCAAGCTCGGTTATCATAACCTTCACACCCAGGGCGGCGAATGTGTCAATCGCGGCGGTTATATACTCGTTCTTGGGGAAATTGAGTCCCCAATGTGCCTGTATGCCGATGCCGTCGATGCGGATACCCTCTTTCTGAAGCATACGCACCATGCGGGCTATGCCGTCACGCTTTGTGGGACGCCACACGTTGAAATCATTGTAATAGAGTTCAGCGTTGGGATCATACTGGTGGGCGAACTTGAATGCCAGACGCACCACCTCATCGCCGTCTCCGTCAAAGGCATTGGTCCACAAGGTCTTGCGGTATGAGCCGTCATTGTCTATTATCTCGTTCACCACGTCCCAGGCATCGATCTTACCGCTAAAGTGGCCGGCCACGGTCTCAATGTAACTGCGCATGGTCTCAACCATCTCGTCATGGCTCTTGGGAGTGCCGTCTACATGGTTGAAAAAGAAATCGGGGGTCTGATTGTGCCAGACAAGAGTGTGACCTAATGCCCACAGTCCGTTGTCCTTGGCAAACTGCACATAGCGGTCGGCCGCCTGGAAGTTCCAGCGGTCTGGTGACGGGTGCAGGACCTCGGCTTTCATATCGTTCTCAGGGCTTACGGCATTGAACTGCTGCAGGATTATCTGGGCCGACCGGGCGTCACGGCCGTTTACTATACTTGAATTCACGGCGCATCCCATNNGCATCGGCATAAGCACCCTTAAGCGTCTTCTGGGCAGATGCATCCGTGGCGCACATCAGAAACAGCACTAAAACGACGGACAATCTTTTCATACACATAATTGAGATATTATCATAGGGTTATCGGTGACAAATATAACAAAATGACGCATTATTAAACGACCCCTTTGCGTCGTTTTTGAGTATCTTTGCGGCCGATTATGGAAAAACTCAAGAGAATTGTTCGCCAGGCGGTGCCAAGGGCGATGAAAACGATTTGGTGGATATTCAAGATTACCGCCACCGTATCTTTTATCATGTTCCTGCTTAAGTATACCGGTATACTTACATGGATTGCAACTGCTGTAAGTCCCGTGTTCCATATATTCGGACTCCCGGGCGATGCGGCACTGGCCTACGTGAGCGCGTACTTTATTAATATATACTCGGGCATTGCTGTAATATCGACTCTGGACATGACGGTAAGACAGATTACCATACTGGGCACCATGAATCTGGCCGCTCACGCCATGGTTGCCGAGACCGCCATCCAGAAAAAGACCGGAACCCCTGTTATTCATATGGTGATAGTACGCACTCTGGCATCATTAACATTGGGAATAGTAATGAATCTGGTACTGCCCGGCAGACCGGAATACACAGCCGATACCATAGCATTGTCAGAGATTCCGTTCCTGAACATTCAGGGAGAGTTATGGCCTATGTTCCTGGTTTGGCTCAAGGGACTTGCCAGACTTACTGTTTGGATGACCACACTCATATTGTTACTCAATATAATGCAACGTGCGTTGTATGAGTATGGCATTATGAACAAGATCTCCAGGTTCTTCAGTCCATTGCTCACTGTATTCGGTCTACCCAAAGAGACCACATTCCTCTGGATTGTTGCCAACGTCATAGGCCTGCTATACGGATCAGCAGCAATCATGGATGAGATGGAACGAGGAAAGATATCGGACCGCAGCATCCTGCTGCTCAACACCCACATCGGTGTATCTCACAGCAACCTGGAGGACCTGATGCTCTTCTCTGCCATTGGCGGAGTATGGTACTGGATGCTCCTATTCCGCTGGGCCCTTGTCACCATTCTAGTCTGGTCCCTCCGCCTCTACTTCCGCCTCACCTCCCGACCTTAGGGAGCTATAACGCACGTACAAACGATTTCATCCCTAACATCAGCACGAAATACGCTCTCCCGCGGGCTACCCCCTCACCTTAGGGAGTCAAAACGCAGGTGCGAGCCATTTCTTCCCTAACGTCAGCTGGAAATACGTGATATCGCGGGCTGGCCCTGCACCTTAGGGAGTGAAATAGGGCTACGCGTGCTGTAGCTCCCTAAGGTGAGGGTGGCGAAAAAATGCCCCAACCATGAGGTCGGAGCGTTTTTATAAGTGGTACAAAGTATATACCGTATTAGAACTCTGCGCTGCGGGGTGTGCGCGGGAACGGGATTACGTCGCGGATATTCTGCATGCCTGTTACGAACAGGATCAGGCGCTCAAAGCCCAGACCGAATCCGGCGTGCGGGCATGAACCCCAGCGGCGGGTATCCAGATACCACCACAGGTGAGTCATATCCATCTGGCGGCGGTTAATCTCAGCCATCAGCTTGTCGTAATCAGCCTCACGGACTGAACCTCCTATGATCTCACCTATCTGCGGGAACAGAACGTCGGTACCCTGCATGGTGGGTGCGGGAGCCTCAACACCCTTATAGCCGATGGAGCCGCCGTTAGCGGTAGCCTCATTCTGCTTCATGTAGAATGACTTGATGGCTGTGGGATAATCAGTCATGATAACCGGCTTCTTGAAGTGCTCCTCAACAAGGTAGCGCTCATGCTCAGAGGCCAGGTCATCACCCCAATTGCAGGGGAACTCAAACTTCTTACCCTTCTTGATGGCATCCTGCAGTATGTTGATACCCTCGGTATAGGGAAGACGTACAAACGTCTCTTTAAGTACACCGTTAAGACGCTCCAGCAGAGTCTTGTCAATCATCTGATTGAGGAACTCCAGGTCATCCTTGCAGTTGTCAAGTGCCCAGCGTACGCAATACTTGATGAAATCTTCCTCAAGGTCCATCAGCTCCTCCTGATCCAGGAAGGCAACCTCGGGCTCGATCATCCAGAACTCGGCCAGGTGGCGCGGAGTATTGGAGTTCTCGGCACGGAATGTGGGACCGAAAGTATAGATGGCTCCCAAAGCGGTAGCGCCAAGCTCACCCTCCAGCTGACCGGAAACAGTCAGTGAAGTCTGCTGGCCAAAGAAATCATCATCATAGATAATCTTGCCCTGATCATCCTTCTTAAGGTCATAGAGGTTCTTGGTGGTTACCTGGAACAT
>DBYT01000008.1:5100-9451 GCA_002309915.1 Bacteroidales bacterium UBA1179
AAGAATCCATGCTCATGGAAATAGGTGTGGATGGCCATTGCCATGTTGTGACGGATACGCATCACAGCACCGAATGTGTTGGTACGCAGACGCATATGGGCATGCTGACGCATGTACTCGAATGTCTGGCCTTTCTTCTGCATGGGATAGTCATCACCGCACAGACCAAGGACCTCAATCTGAGATGCCTGAACCTCGACAGCCTGACCGGAGCCGATGCTCTCGACCATGGTACCCTTTACGCTCAGGCAGGCACCGGTGGTGATCTGTTTCATCAGCTCGTCGCTGAACTTATCCAGGTCAGCCACAATCTGAACATTCTTGATTGTCGAGCCGTCATTGAGAGCAATGAAATTCACGCTCTTGCTTCCACGCTTTGTTCTTACCCAACCTTTGACGACAACCTCCTGACCGAAATCGGTACGCTTTAAGAGGTCAACAATCCTTGTTCTCTTGATATCCATTGTTTTAGATTTAATCTGTGATTAATTATTCGTAAGCACCCATGCGGAGCATGTTAACCTCCTTCTCGGTGAGGAAACGCCAATCACCGCGACGCAGACGCTTCTTGGTAAGACCTGCAAACTGTACGCGGTCCAGCTTGGTAACGCGATAACCCAGGGCATCGAACATACGACGTACCACACGGTTACGGCCTGAGTGAATCTCAATGCCAACCTGAGTCTTGTCATCGTTTACGTAGCTTACCTCATCGGCACGTACGATATCGCCCTCTTCCTCGCCGATGTTAACACCGTCAAGAAGTTTCTGCAGATCCTCGGCGCTGACAGCGCGATCCAGACGTGCATGATAGATCTTCTTCTTGAGGAACTTGGGGTGTGTAAGGCGGCTTGCCATCTCACCGTCATTGGTAAGAAGCAGGACACCGGTTGTATTGCGGTCAAGACGTCCTACGGGATATACGCGCTCCTTGCAGGCACCCTTGATATAATCCATAACTGTCTTGCGCTCCTGGGGATCATCCACTGTGGTAACGCAATCCTTGGGTTTGTTGAGCAGGATGTAGATCTTGCGCTCAATGCTTACCAGCTGATCGTGGAACAGTACGTTGTCACCGCGATGTACCTTGGTACCGAGTTCTGTTACAGTCTGGCCGTTTACCTTAACGACACCAGCCTGGATGAACTCATCGGCCTCACGACGTGAGCAAACACCGGCATTGGCCAGGTACTTGTTCAAACGTATCTCCTCCTCGGGATCGTGAATGACATCCTGATACTCGATGCGCTTGCGGTTATCCTGACGCTTCTGCATAGGCTTGCGGAAACCGCCCTGCTGGCCGTAGCCACCTTGACGCTGGAATCCGCCACCCTGGCGCTGGCCGTAGCCGCCCTGACGCTGGCCATAGCCACCCTGGCGCTGACCGTAACCGCCCTGACGCTGGTAGCCGCCCTGACGCTGGTAGCCGCCGCCATCATTTACCTCACCGTTCTGGCCCTGGACACGCTCCCTGTAGAAACGGGGCTGACCCTCCTCGCCGCCGTTGAACTGGCGGTTCTGGCCATAGCGCTGCTGTCCGTAACCCTGACGGTTGTTATTATTGTAACCACGGTTCTGATAACCGCCCTGGCGGTTCTGACCGTAGCCCTGCTGATCTCCGTAATTCTGTCCGTACTGACGGCGGGGGCGATCCTGACTGTAGCCCTGCTCACCATCCTGACGCTGCGGACGTTCTACTCTTGAATACTGAGGACGATTGTTGTACTCCACCCTCACAAAACGGGGGCGTCCTTCGCGACGGTTAGCATTCTGGTTGTTGTCATCGGAGTTTCCGTTGAACCTGTTGAAGCTGTTCTCCTGTTCTTCCTGATTCCCGCTCTCGTCGTAGAATCTGTTTCCATTCTCTGTTTCCATCATAATTGTAATTGTTTAAAAGGGAAGCCATCACGGCTTCGTCAATGATTTAGATTTTTGTTTTACTATCACACGCCGAAATAGTTGCCAGGCGTTATGGCTTTAAGTTCTTTTTTAATGTTATCGTTAACGTTTAGTCCGTCAATAAATTCGCTGATTGACTCACGTGTTACCTGACTGTTGGTACGGGTCAAAGCCTTGAGCGCCTCATAGGGGTGCGGATAACCCTCGCGACGGAGTATGGTCTGGATAGCCTCGGCAACAACACTCCAGCAACCGTCCAGATCGGCGGCAATCTTCTGCTCGTTGATGAGCAGCTTGCCCAGACCCTTGAGTGAACTTGCAACGGCAATCATCTGATGGCCGAAAGGAACACCCACGTTACGTATTACCGTTGAGTCTGTCAGGTCACGCTGCAGGCGTGATACCGGCAATTTGCGAGCCAGGTGCTCCAGGATGGCGTTTGCCATACCCAGGTTACCCTCGGCATTCTCAAAATCTATAGGATTGACCTTGTGGGGCATGGCGCTTGAACCAACCTCACCGGCTTTGATCTGCTGCTTGAAATACTCCATCGATATGTACTGCCAGAAGTCGCGGTTCATATCGATCTGGATGGTGTTCAGACGCTTCATTGCATCAAACAGGGCGGCCAGATTGTCGTAGTTGGAGATCTGTGTGGTGTACTCCTCACGCTTGAGTCCCAGCTTATCGGCCAGGAACTTGGCACCGAATGCCTTCCAGTCGATATCGGGATAAGCCACATGATGAGCGTTGAAGTTACCGGTGGCACCACCGAACTTGGCCGACATGGGAACTGCCTTGAGCTGTGAAAGCTGCTCGCGCATACGGTATGCGAACACCTCAATCTCCTTGCCCAGACGTGTGGGTGAAGCAGGCTGTCCGTGGGTACGTGCCAGCATGGGAACATCCTTCCAACGCTGAGCATACTCCTCAAGCTTGTCAATAAGTGACTGGATTGCGGGATAATAGACGTTCTCAAGAGCCTCCTTGATCATCAGGGGCACTGAGGTGTTATTTATATCCTGTGATGTAAGTCCGAAGTGTATGAACTCCTTATATGGAACCAACTCGGGTACAAGGTCAAACTTCTCCTTGATGAAGTATTCTACTGCCTTGACGTCGTGGTTTGTGACTTTCTCTATGTCCTTGATATGAGCTGCATCCTCCTCGCTGAAGTTCTGCCAGATCTGACGGAGACCGTCAAGTGATGCGCGTGAAACCCCTGCCAGCTGGGGAAGTTGGAATTCACAAAGTGCTGTAAAGTATTCGATCTCAACTCGTACTCTATACTTTATCAGTGCAAACTCTGAAAAATAGGACGCGAGTTCCTGTGTTTTGCCGTGGTAACGTCCATCTATCGGTGACACGGCGGTTAGTACGTCTAAATTCACTTTAAAAAAATCTTCTAAGTTATCCTCTTTCAAATATTTTCTAGTATCACTCAATCTGCTTCTCAGCAGCGCTGCAAAATTAATAAGAAATTCATAATTTTGCACCCCATAAAATATTAAAATATGTCACAGACTGTAAGTAAGAAAATCAGTGAGAGCAAGGGCGCAAGATGGGCAGCCCTTATAATCGTATCGTTCACCATGATGTGGGGCTATTTCCTGACCGATGCCCTGTCACCCCTGATGACCATGCTCGAGGAGCAGATGGGCTGGACAAGCCTGGAGTTCGGACAGTTCAACTGGGCCTACTGCTGGTTCAACGTATTCCTGTTCATGCTCATATTCGGTGGTATCATCCTGGACAAGATGGGTGTAAGGTTCACCGGAATCATTACCTGTGTACTGATGTTTGCAGGTGCCCTTATCAAATACTATGCAGTCAATTACATATCACCGGGTGCCGAGGCCGGAACCGTATTCGGAATGCGCACTCAGGTATTCGTAGCATGCCTTGGTTACGCCATATTCGCCGTTGGCACCGAGAACTGCGGAATCACCGTCTCCAAGGTCATCACCAAGTGGTTCGCCGGTAAGGAGCTGGCTCTGGCCATGGGTGTCCAGGTTGCCGTTGCCCGTCTGGGTACAGCAGCCGCTCTGGTATTCAGCCCCATGATCGTAAAGCACTTCTCCCTGTCAGCACCTCTGCTCTTCTCGGCCATCCTGCTGTGCATCGGCCTTCTGGCTTATCTGGTATTCTGCCACATGGACAAGAAGTTTGACGCCGAGGTTGCACAGGCACAGACCGAGCCCGATGACGTATTCAAGGTAAAGGACCTGAAACTGATAATCACCAACCGCGGATTCTGGCTCATCGCACTGCTCTGCCTCATGTTCTACTCGGCCGTATTCCCGTTCATGAAATACGCCGCATCGCTTATGGAGAACAAGTACGGTGTAAGCACCACACTGGCAGGTATCATACCCAGTCTCATTCCTTTCGGTAACCTGATCATGACTCCGCTCTTCGGCGGCATTTATGACAAGAAAGGTAAGGGTGCCAC
>DBYT01000004.1:0-6213 GCA_002309915.1 Bacteroidales bacterium UBA1179
ATAGCACTTTATTATTTAAATAAAGCGAAATCAGTTCAAAAATTAAAGTAAATCTGCAGGATACGTTCAAAATCCTGACTCCAGGACATAAGGAACACCGGCCGATGTGATGCCCGCTGCCTCCACGCTGAAGCGTTTGGTGATGGAGTTGTTGTAGAACTCAACCTGAGCCTTTCCCTCATCGTCGGTTACGACGTTGGGGTTCCAGTAAAGGGTGCGGCGGTAATCGACATCACCGAAAATGGGACCCTCGGGGTACTCCGGTGAGTAGAACATGTAGGGTCTTGAATAACCGTCAACGGTGGTTATGCGCTTGTTTATCTTGAAGATATCATCGCGGGTGCTCAGTTCGGCTTCATCCTTGATCTGAATATCAACCAGCATCAGTCGCCTGTAAAGGTCCTCGCCGAATATCTCCTGTATTGTTGAGTTCAGATAATCCTGATAGAGAGAGCATTGCGTCAGAATGTTCATCAGGAACATTGGCCTGTCAAATACAATGATACTCTTTATGTCTTTGGTGTCGATAGAGCCGGGCGTTCCGTATACACCCTGATATAGATACTTTTGGTTGTTGTGGATGTAGAAGAATGGCTCCCATCCGTTTATTGAGCCTATACCGGGGCCGCTGTCGCTGAGCACCACCTCATAGCCCTTGTCAAGAAGATAACCCATCAGGTCTGTCGTGTAGTCACCCTTGTCAAGTTCTATCTCCACGTCCTTGGCTACGTCAAAGGCAGTGAAGGTGAAGTAGTCTATGTACATGCGCTCCTCATCTATGTCCACATCGGGCAGCAGGAATCCGGTCTCGATATTGATGACGGTGGGATAGGGATTATCCTCTTCCTCAGTCTTGGCTTTCTTCTTTGAGTCGTTGCCCTTGATTCCGGTAAACACCAGTTCGCCCGGAGTGTAGGCCCTTGGTGAGGGCGATGTGGGGCGGTCTATCTGGATTCTTGCGCTGGTTCCGATAAGACGTTCGCGGTCCGTTTGGGCATTGATGGTGAACTTGGCCTTGTCATAGAACTCGACTCCTATGTCAAAGCCGAAGTAACCCATAGTGTCGGTCTTATAGTAGTAAACTTCAGTCTGTGACCTGTCTTGAGGAACCAGAGCCGCGCTCACTTCAACATCTTTCATCTTCTTTTTGCCCGATGAGTTGAGTATCCAGCCGTTAAGGGTCAGGCTCTCTTCCATGCGATGCCTTTCGGCGAATTTCTTTTGGCCGGTCATGATATCCCAGTCATAGCGTTCCCAACCCTGTACAAGGCAGAGCAGGTCCAGTGCCTGGTCGCGTTCGGGGGCATCGGAATCAAAATACCATGAGGGGTGTTCGATGAAACCCTTCAGGTCCGATGACAACAGCATCGATGTCCTCAGGTCATCGGTGTAGGCGTTGTTCTGGGTGCGTGAATCACGTACGGAGAGGCAGAAACGGTCACGGAAGGGGTTTTCCTTATCCGTAAGGGTGAAATCGAGCGTTATCTTCTCAAAGGGTCCGTAACTCTCCTTGTCGGTAGTCATCTCCAATATCGGGGCTTTGGTGACTTTGCTCCGATGATAGAATGAACGGCTGGAGTAGTTGATTCCGTTCTTGTCGAACAGATATATGCGGCATACTCCTTCCGGCACTCCGCGCAGGGAGATTATGCGCTCGGCGGGAGCCTGGCCGCTCTCGATCGTTCCAAAGTCCATCAGCTCGCCGCGGCAGGTGAGTCCCAGACCCAGTGTCTTGCCGGACAGGCCCTGGGTTCCGTTTACCCTGACGATTATGCTGTCTGATCCCAGAGGATCGACCGTCATTACGTAACCGAAGGGTTCGGCCTGCGGAAGGTCAAACGAACGGGTTGTCCCGTCTACTGTAATCTGGACTTTGCTGCTTTTTTCCTTCGGTGTAAAGGTGAACCAGCCCATTCCGTCATGAACGGTGCTGAATGTTATGTCCTTACCCTCAACCCGTCCTGTGGCATCTATGCCGAATCCGGTGTCATCAGTAACCTTAAAGGCTACGCGGCACTCCTTGTCCAGAATAAGATGACCACCCTCGGGGTAGAATGAGGCGTTTATCTTGCGCAGTTTCTCTGTCTTGGGGCGGAATTCGGGGGCATCGGACCTTTTTATGGTGATTACAGGACTTGCCTCGTAATAGTTACCCTCCTCCTTGGGCGGGTCATATACGGCCAGGACTCTGGAGAATATTATGTTTCTGTCAAAGTTGAGCATGTAGCTGGTGTATGCGCGGACCTCGTAGAAACCGCTGGGGTATTCCAGTACGCCGCGCTTCTCACGGGCCTGGGATGTGGAGCCGTCCAGCAGGGCGAATGATCCGTCAGCCTGGCCTGCCACTATCTTGAGTTTTTCCTGCTTGAGCACTACTCCTGTAGGTGAGAGCAGGTCAACATAGAGAACCTTACTCTGGGCACGTCCCAGTGTTGAGGCGCTTGTTACGAACGCCTTGAACCAGATGGTCTCGCCGGTGTAGTAAGACGTGTTGTCAAACTGCAGATAAACTTTCTCCTGGGGGAAAAGAGAGTTGAACTGATGGATGTTGCCGGCATATTTCATCAGGGATTCAACGCTTGCAGACTGTCCCATGCAGGGGGCAACTGCAATCATCAGCGATAATATTATCAGGGAGAATCTGGTTAGCATAGTAGTCAAAAATAATATCGCAAAATTAGTAAAAAAGTAGATAAGTCATTAACTTTGTAGTCCGTTATGATATACGGATTTGACAACGACAAGTATCTGCGGATACAGTCCGAACACATCAAGGAGCGCATAGCTCAGTTCGGCGACAAACTTTATCTTGAGTTCGGAGGCAAGCTCTTCGACGACCACCACGCCAGCCGCGTTCTCCCCGGTTTCCAGCCTGACAGTAAGTTGCGCATGCTCAACCAGCTGAGCGACTACGCTGAGATCATCATCGTAATCAGTGCAGTTGACATTGAGAAGAACAAGGTGCGCAGTGACCTGGGCATCACCTATGACATGGACGTTCTGCGTCTGCGTGAGGAGTTCCAGAGCCGCGGCCTTCTGGTAGGTTCGGTAGTTATCACACACTATAACGGACAGGCCAGTGCCGATGCTTTCCGCGAGCGCCTGAAACGTCTGGGTATTGTGACATACGTCCACTACATCATTGAAGGTTACCCCAACAATGTAACTCTTATTGCTTCCGATGAGGGATTCGGCCGTAATGATTATGTCGTTACATCCCGTCCTCTGGTTGTCGTTACTGCTCCCGGTCCCGGAAGCGGCAAGATGGCAGTCTGCCTGAGCCAGCTCTATCAGGAGCAGAAACACGGAGTCAAGGCCGGTTACGCCAAATTTGAGACATTCCCCATCTGGAACCTGCCGTTGAACCATCCCGTAAACATAGCATATGAGGCCGCTACCGCTGACCTTGATGATGTGAACATGATTGACCCGTTCCATCTTGAGGCCTACGGCAAGACCACTGTCAACTACAACCGTGACATTGAGATATTCCCCGTGCTGGATGCACTCTTCAAGGGAATCTATGGTGAGAATCCTTATAAGTCACCTACTGATATGGGTGTAAACATGGCCGGTTTCTGCATCAGTGATGACGAGGTCTGCTGCCGTGCCGCCAAGGATGAGGTGATACGCCGTTACTATACCGCTTTGGGTGATATGGCCAGCGGCAAGAACAGTGAGACTGAGGTTAACAAGATTGCCCTGCTCATGAACAAGGCAGGCATCACCACAGCCACACGTCGCACCACCGTTGCCGCCAAGGAGCGTCAGGAGGAGACCGGAGTACCTGCTGCAGCTATTGAGTTGTCCAATGGCACTATAATAACATCCAAGACCACATCTCTGCTTGGCCCGAGTGCCGCATTGATTCTCAATGCAACCAAGCATCTGGCCGGTATAGACCATAATGTCAAGCTCATTCCGCAGAACATGATTGAGCCTATCCAGAAGACCAAGGTCGACTACCTGCACGGTAACAACCCGCGTCTGCATACCGATGAGGTTCTGGTGGCTCTCTCTATTCTCAGCCAGCAGGATGACAACTGCCGCAAGGCGTTGGATATGCTGCCTGAGCTTCGCGGCTGTCAGGTTCACTGCACGGTATTGTTGAGTGAGGTGGACCGTAAGATATTCCGCAAACTGGGTGTGGGCCTGACCTGTGACCCTGTAAAGAAGAAATATTTTCCCAACGGCAAATAAGTATGGACCAGAAGGATGACCTGTTGACCGATGTGATGCAGGTGGCAACCGAGGCCGGGCACATAATGCTTGAGAACGGAGCCGAGATCTTCCGTGTGGAAGAGACCATGGAGCGCATTACCCGTCACTACGGTATAGATACCGGTCATTTCTTTGTCCTTAGCAACGGTATCCTGACATCGGGCGGAAACCGATACTCCAACGTGGAGTTCATTCCCTTCAAGGGCGCCCAGCTGGAAAAGGTGGTCGCAGTAAACCGCCTGTCACGCGAAATAGAGAAGGGCGGCTGTTCAATACAGGATGCGCGTGAACGTCTGGCCGATATCCGTAACATGAAATCCAAGCCTTTCCTGGAACAGGTTATGGGATCAGCAGTGGGCAGCGGCGCATTCTGTGCCATATTCGGAGGCAGCCTTCTGGATTGCGCGGCATCATTCGTGACAGGTCTGCTGCTCTATGTCTTTGTGCTGCTGGTAAGCCGCCGCGGCATGTCCAAGATCGTCACCAACATCCTGGGCAGTATCCTTGCCACAAGCCTTTCGGTTGTGTTCATGAATATCGGATTCGGTGAGCATCCCGGTAACATGATTATCGGCTCACTGATTCCTCTTATTCCCGGTGTACCTTTCACCAACGGTATCCGTGACCTGGCAAATGAGGATTACATTGCGGGTTCTACACGAATGATAGATGCCCTTACGGTGTTCTTCTGTATCGCCGCAGGTGTGGCTCTTACCTTCCTGGTCGACGGCCGAATCGAGAGAGGTATCATCGTGCTGGACGGAATGAAGACCAGTGTCGAGACGGCAGGTTGGTGTATCCAGGCCATATCCGCTTTCCTGGGTACCGTGGGCTTTGCTGTTCTGTACGGAGTGCCGCGCAGGGAGTATATCCATGTAGGCATTTGCAGTACGATAGGCTGGATGGCTTACCTTGTCATGCTGCGTCTGGCAAATGCGACGGTCATTGAATCCACCTTCGTGGCCACGTTGGTAGTTGTTCTGGTATCGAGGTTTATGGCGGTGGACCGCAAGTGTCCGGTCATAGTGTTCCAGATCTGCGGTGTGTTTCCGCTTATTCCGGGTGCCGGAATATTCTGGACGGTCTATTACATAGTCAACAAGGAACTCTCGGTGGCCCTCACAACAGGGTTTACTGCACTGGGTATGGCTGTGGCCATAGTGCTCGGCATTATCTTCATGACAAGCCTTCCGGGGCGTATGTTCAAGATATCCCGGAAGAAGGCATGATAAACGTATCCCTTTTTGATGATATGACGCTCTGCACCGATCAGGAGGTGGAGCGTATGATTCCGCTTGTTCCGGAGCCGCGCCGTAGCGATGCGCTTAAGTTCAAACACACCTTTGGACGTTTTGCCTGCCTTAAGGCATATCTGATGCTGGCAGACCTGCTGCACAGTGAGTTCGGACTGGATGAATTCCGAATGGAAACAGGCGAGCACGGCAAGCCCTTTATTGCAGACAGGCCCGATATCCATTTCAGTATAAGCCATTGTCAGAAGGCCATAGCAGTTGTGGTGAGCGACCAGCCGGTGGGTATTGACGTGGAGTCTTTCCGCCGTTTCAGTGACGGGTTGCTTGACAAGACCATGAATTCCGACGAGAAGGCAGCCATTCTTTCATCGGATGCACCCGAAGAGAAGTTCGCGTCCCTGTGGACCTGCAAGGAGGCGGTATTTAAAATGCAGGGTACCGGAATAACCGATAACCTGCATAATATACTTTCGGGCGGTGTAACCACCGGCACCAAACTCAACCTGGAAAAAGGTTACGCCTTATCTGTTGCGTGGTAATCGACCAGGCCGCTCATGGGGCTGGCCTCAATCTTTCCTATCGTCATTCCCAGAGAATCGGCCGTTTCTTTCAGTTCTTCGGCAAAACTGCCTGCAAGTGAACCCACAAAGTGTACGGGCAGCCACGGCTTGTGGTAGTTTATCACGTTGCGGGTAAAGAATTCAGAGAAACACTGGATTATCATCTTGTGGACCTCGGG
>DBYT01000004.1:6253-11500 GCA_002309915.1 Bacteroidales bacterium UBA1179
GGCAGGGGTTTGCGGTAAACGCTCTCGATGATGATCTCCTTGGTAAGCGAGTAACGCTCCAGGAACTCACGGCTTACAGACTCGGGCAGCTGGCGCTTCAGGCAGTCTCCTATCAGGCGGCGTCCCAGTGCGGCACTGCTGCCTTCATCGCCCAGGATATATCCCAGTGACGGTACCTGGTCCACTATCTCCCTGCCGTTGTAAAGGCATGAGTTGGAACCGGTGCCAAGTACGCATGCCACACCCTCGGCGTGACCGCACAGGGCGCGGGCCGCTCCAAGCATGTCACTGTCAACTGCAATGGCGGCGTTGGGTATGAACTCCTTGAGGAGTGCGGCCATCTGCGCGCAGATGGACTGGGTGGCGCAGCCGGCACCATAGTAGAAAACCTCTGTTATGGCGGCCAGGTCCAGGTTCTGTGTATTGGGCAGCAACTCGTTACGTATTATGTTCCTTATCTCCTCTTCACTCTGATGACAGGGATTGATACCCTGTGTCTTTACAGCCTTCAGGTCATAAACGGTACTGAAGAATCCCCAATCGGTCTTGGTGGAGCCGCTGTCAACTACAAGTTTCATTGTTTCTTTCCAAAATCAGGTTCATATTTGATAATGGCCGATACCACGCAAGTGACGGCGCAGCAGGCGATTACCCAGATGAAGAATGTACGGTATCCCATGCTTTCCTGGAGCATACCGGATATCATGCCGGGCAGCATCATGCCCAAAGCCATTATGCCGGTACTGATGGCGTAGTGTGAGGTCTGATGCTCACCGCGCGCAAAATACATCAGGAACAGTGTATAGGCCGTGAATCCGAATCCGTATCCCATCTGCTCTATGAATATGCAGGTACTTACCAGAGCCATGTTCTGTGTGGGGAACCAACTCAGGTAGACATATACAAGGTCTGGAACCGAAATGGCTGCAACCATATACCAGATGCATTTCTTGAGTCCGAAACGGGACAGCGTGATTCCGCCCAGAATACCGCCGAGCAGGAGTCCGATAACGCCTAAGGTGCCCTGTGCAAATCCCACCTGACCGGTGGTAAGTCCCAGACCTCCCGTGGCGATGTCATCGACCAGGAACAGAGGGGCTATCTTGCCCAACTGTGCCTCGGGGAAACGGAACAGAAGGATGAACAGCAGTGCGGGTACTATGTACGGCTTTTTGAAATAACTTACAAAAGTCATTCCGAACTCCTTGAGTATGTTGCTGCCGGATACTCCTATCGTGCAGTCTGCGACCGGATGGGGCAGAATGTATGAATGATAGAGCCAAAGCAGTATCATCAGTCCGCCTGCCACCAGGAATCCCAGACTCCAGGCGCGTACGGTTGACCCGAACAACTTTTCAAACTGTCCTACCATAATGAGCAGACCGCCCTGACCGGCAATCATAGCGATGCGGTAAGCGGTGTTGCGGATACCCACAAACAGAGACTGCTCGCCCTCGTCAAGGCCGAGCATGTAGAATCCGTCGATGGAGATGTCATGTGTGGCCGAACTGAACGCCAGCAGCCACATGATGGCCAGTGACCATTTGAAGAAGTTTGTGGTGTTGAGTGTCAATGCCACGCCGGCCAGACCTGCTCCCAGGATCAACTGTGTAAGCAACAGCCACCAGCGTTTGGTCTTGACCAGATCCACAAACGGGCTCCAGAACGGTTTGATCACCCACGGCAGGTAAAGCCAACTGGTATACAATGCCACATCGGCATTGCTTATACCCAGTTGCTTGAACATGATGGCCGATACCGTAACAACCAGCACGTAAGGTAGTCCTTCAGCAAAATACAGTGTGGGCACCCATGCCCACGAAGCTCTTGGTGATGCCATTTACTTTGCGGGGATGGCCTCTTTAAGGGTGTTGATTACGTTCTGGCGTGCCTCGGGAGTGGGGTTGCGCTTAAGGGTTGTGCCCTCCACCAGGTTCAGGTCAGGATACTGAGCCTTAAGCTTGTTGTATGAGTTGGTCAGATTGCTGCTGCCTGAAGTTGAGAAAATGATCACGGTCTTGCCCTTAAGGTCACTCTGCTCAATGAATGTATTGATGATGTTGGGTGCTGCATCGCCCCAGATGGGGAATCCTATGAACACTACATCGTAGCTTTTCAGTTTGTCGGGCTTGCCTTTTACCTCGGGACGCATTGCCTTGTCGGCCATCTCCTTGAAGGCGCGTGCCTCACGGTTTCCCAGGTTTACATCCTCGGTGGTGTAGGGCTGGGCACCCTCTATCTCGAACAGGTCGGCACCGGTAGCGGCGGCAAGATCCTGTGAAAGAGACTTGGTGGTTCCTGTCGGTGAGAAATAGGTAATCAGTACTTTAGGTTCCTTTGCGGCGCAAGCGGTCATGATCATTACCGCAAGCGTGAGAATAAGACTTTTCTTCATAGTTTTATCTTTGTTTAGTTAGTTGCTGTCTGAACTGCGAATATATAAAAAAAAGAGACTACTTTTGCAGTAATAATCATGAAGGGAAGAAAACATAAGTTGAAGGTCAGGCTCAGGGCTTTTCATATCTGGCAGCTTCTGGGCTACAGTCCCTGGAAGTCAGAATGGAAAGTGACCGAAGAAGTCCGGGAAGGAGGTACCAAAGACTTCTACAAGGGAGCCTTTGACAGTATTCCTTTCCTGAATGATGATGGCAAGCGTACTTTTGTTCACCTGTTGCTGCGTCCCGGTTACATGATCCGTGATTACATAAAGGGTAAGCACGATATGTACCTTGCCCCGCTCACATCACTGATCATCTTTTACGCCTTCTTCTCGCTGGTTTCATCGGTAGCCCATCCTGATTTTAAGGAGAAGACGCCCGACAGCGAGGCCGTTACCGATTCTGTTTCCGCCAGCGTTCCTGTTTCGGAGGGCACTGTGATAAAACTGAATTGGGAGTCTGAGGATTCAGCCAAGGTCGCCGAGAAGGAAAAGAGCATGAACGTGAAGATGAAAAAAGCAGTCGAATACGGCCATGCCGTTATCGATCTGCTTTATCTGGACCAGAATCCGGAGAATATAGATTCACCCAGGAAAGCGTCGCTTGCCGCATTCGAGGATGCTATCAGGAGTCAGGGAATCCATTACTTTCTGGAAATATTCCTGATACTTTGGCCTGCCATGCGCATCTCGTTGAGGAAACGTTCCATTGGGTGGGCTGCATCGGCCACAACGGCCGCTTACGTGCTCTGTCAGTTCAGTTTCTTCATGCTGTTCGTGCTGATACTCTCCTTAGGAAAGGACAACGAGATAGGAATCCTCTTCATGGGCCTGCTCATTATGATAGACTATCACCAGATGCTGGGCATCGGCTACCGGAAGAGTTTCTGGCTGACCGTCAAGACCGGTTTCTGGTACTTATTCCTGATAATACTTCTGATCTTACTGGCCATAATCCTTCTGAGCATCTGGATGGCTATTTGACAATCCGGCCGCTGTATGAAGTGGGAGTTGAGCCGAACTTGAGTGAGAATGTAATCTCATCGTTCAGTATCTCACCCTCAAACTCGGTGACAGTGTAGTTGGGGAAGGGGTTGCCCATTGCAAGGGGAACTGATGATTGAGTTGAGATCAGGGTTACGTTGCCGTTCTTCTGTACGGTAATGCCCGGAATGGTGATGTCCATGGCCGGCATTCTATTAGCCAGTTTGGCCTTGAAAATGGTGATTGACGTAGAATCAGCCTTATCGGAAGGATTGATGCTGATCTTGGTGTCGGGAGTCTGGCAGTCACCGCTTGAAGCGTTTGCAAGCAAGGTACCTGAATAGAATACGGTATCGCTGCTTACTGTTTCAATTACTTCCTCCTGCTTAACGTCATCGGTTTCAGCTTTGTCACAACTCACCAGAACTGCTGCCATTGCAGCGAGAATCATTACTGTTTTCTTCATGTTTTTATAGTTTTAAAGTTATACCTGTCATTATGATTCTGGGCTTGTCCAATGCAAAGAACTCGTTGCCCATGGATTTGAAATAGAAACTCCTGTGGGTCTCATCGGTCAGGTTATCGGCCCTGACAAAGAACTCCCATTTATCGGCCTGGAGTGCTATACGTGCGTTGGCCTTGAGATGGAACGGCTCTTTCTGAGACCCGGATTCGTTCCAGCAGAATGGACCTTCGCCGCGAAGGGATGCGTCCACGTCAAGTGTCTTGCTTCCTGTCTTGAAGCTGTATCCTGCGTTAAGGAACAGCGTGTGCTCGGGCACATAGGGCAGACGGTTGCCGGAGTAGTCCTCATTACCGTCGTTGAAACTGACAAAGCGGGCGTCGCACCACGACCAAGACAACTGTGAGCGGAACTGTCCGGGATTCCAGCCTATCTGTGTCTCTACGCCCATGCTGCGGCTGCGGCCGGCATTGGTCATCATGCGTCCGGTAGACATTCCGGGAGGGAATACCGTGAGCTGCTGGTTCCTTACATCCATATAGTAGGCCGATGCCTCCACGCTGAATGACTCGTGACGTATGCGTGTTCCCAACTCCATATTCCAGGCGGTTTCAGGGTCATACTCGGTATTCTTGGCATTGACCGATACGAACGGCCTGTCCAGATAGACACCCATGTCATTCATGGTGGCGGTCATGGTCATGTTCTGCAGGATATCTGAGAATATCTGCGTGTTGAATCCGCCTGCCCGGTAACCTTTGGACACTGTCGAGAACAGCTTGATCTCATCTGATACCCTGAAGAGTGCAGACAGTTTGGGCAGCACCTCAAAGTGGCTGTGACTTACTGTTCCTTTATAGGGAATGGACAGGTCCCTGTCGGCTGTCATGATGGGCTCAAAACGGTAGTGCATGCGTGTGATGCAGTCATAGTCCATGTTGCCTCCCTCATAGTCAAGTCTTACACCTGCAGTTATGATCCATCGGTCAAGGTCAAATACGGATTCGTGGAAAAGAGCTGCGTTCCAGGTGTCAATCATGAAGTCCGAGTTGACCGGCATCGTCTGGTCAGAAATGGCCAGATAGCCAATCTCCGTGGGGATATGGCTGTTGGCGTTGTTCAGGATCAGGGTCTCTATTCCGTCACGTTTGAAAGTGACGGGAGCGTTCATCTGATTCAGACGGTAGAATCCGAACAGGCCTGTCTGGGGCTGCCATTTGGCGTTTTCATCGGCCCTGCGGATTGTTATCTCCATTGTGCCGGTACCGCTCAGCTCTTTCTGCTGCAGGGTGAATATGGATTTCTCGGTATAATCCTGGTCCATGTGCATGTCATCGGCCAGCAACTGGAGCGATGCGGTGGC
>DBYT01000004.1:11520-15470 GCA_002309915.1 Bacteroidales bacterium UBA1179
GCATTCTGAAACCCTCAATCACCGACACTCTCCTGTAACTGCCTTCATCATTGTAATATACCGGATGCTGCGTGCCATCCTTCCAGAGGCCGTAGGCAAAACCGCCTTCCCTGGAAATGTTGGCCGACAGGATATTGGTCAGGCTCAGACGCTCATTGCAGATACTCATCCATTTCCAGCGCAGGGCCAGACCGTCATAGGGATCGCAGAGGCTGTTCTTGAAGACGTTGGTGTGGTATCCGTCGGTGTGGCGGAATGTGGCAGACAGGGCACTGTTGCCGGCTGTCAATGAGACTCCTGCCCTGACGGTGTTGGAAGTGCCGTATTCAACATTTACAGTGGGCTGGTAATCATCATAAGGTGATATGGTGGAGAGCGACAGTACACCGCTCATGGCATTGCGTCCGTAAAGTGTACCCTGAGGTCCGTGCAGCATGGTGGCACGGCTTACTCCTTCCCAGTCAAAGTCATAGGCGTTCTTGTCAACGATGGGTATTCCGTCGATGTAAAGACCCATTACAGGATTCTCCATCCTGGAACCGAGTCCGCGCATATAGATGGTTGAGGTGAGTGATGCTCCGTATTCAGGAATCATCAGACCGGGTACTACCGATGACAGGGAATTAGGACGATATATGCCGTTCTTCTGCAATGACTCGTATGAGATGGACGATACGGACGAGGCAACTCTGTCCAGAGGTACCTGTTCCTTGAGGGCAGTAACGTTTATTATGGGTAGATTCTGCTCCAGAACGTCTTCAATGGGCGATATTACTGCAAAAAGGGATAAAAGAACCATCGTTGTCATAGCGGATGCAAAGGTCCGCAAAAACAACTTTGGATTTTAGAACGTAAATTACAGAAATTAGGATTTTCCGTGCATTGCCTTACGGAACTCTGACGGAGTCTGTCCGGTCTCACGCCTGAAAAAGCGGGCAAAGTAGGACTGGTCCTCCAACCCCACTGCGGTGGCTACTTCGATTATGGGCAGTTGCGTATCGGCCAACAGCCTTTTGGCCCTGACCAGACGGGCGTTGTCTATCCAGTGCCCGACACTGTGGCTTGTGGCCTGTTTTACCTGACGGCTCAGATAATTCTCGCTGATGCCTGCGGCCTGGGCGTATGTGGTAAGGTTGCCTATCTCCTGTGCCGGATCAAAAAGAGACTCCAGGAACCGGTTTACGGTCTGGGGTACCACCGGTGACTTGCCGGCCTTGATGCGTGAAAGGAAGAGGTCAAGACCCTTCTCAATGAACAGGTCATCGCCTTTCCGGAATGATGTGAGCAGCATGTTGAAGAGTTCGGCCATAAAGACGCCCTCATCAAACCAGAATGCCTGGTGTACGGGCTCGGTCAGGAACCTGAGCGGTCTGGAGTCAGTGAATGATGACATGGAAAAGGCTCCCGTGTAACCTGTCGCTTCATGGTAGTAACGGATGGAGAAAGGGCACATGGCCGGTATTATCAGGACGTGTCCTGTCTGGCAAAGGAAAGAGTTGCCGCCGGCCTCGACCAGGACTTCACCCCGGGTCACAAAGATGAACCCGATGAGCGGAATGCGGGCCGTGGGAACCTCATCGGCCCCGTTACGGCTGGCGGTATCCATTCGGCGTATGTAGAAACGGCAGGATGAATAGTCTATGTCTGAATTCCAGTGCGGTTTGGGTTCCATAAGATGTGTTGTCTGCAAAAATAAGCATGTTTTCCCGAATTGCATGAAAAATTGAAGAGCCACTGTGAATCACTCACAATGGCTCTTCCTTAAATATGGAGAAATTTGTTTTTCAGAACCTGAAGTAGAACTCAGCCCAGACTTCGTTCCAGTGTGAAGATGAGGGGGCGTCGTCTACGTAGTTGTACTGAAGCTGCAGCATGAGGTTCTTGTGAATCTGCATGTTGGGAGCAAGGCTGTACATGGCGCGTGCGGTCTCCTTTGATGCCTGGTCGCGGTAAACGTCATATTTGGCGTAAACCTTGAGCCAGTCTGTGCAGGGAACACCTACTGCTGCGTACCAGCCATCGGCCTTACCGGCACCGATGAAAGTACCGTCAGCCTGGAGTTCGCTGATCTTGTGACCCTTTGAGTTCACGTACTCGGCACGTGCGCTCCAGTCCTTGTGCTCGTACTTGGCAGCCAGAGCCCAACGGTTGCGGTCAACTGTTGCGTTTCCAGATGTGTAGTTGCCCTTCCAGCCGAAAGCACCTATGTAGAGGTCCTTGATGGGCTGAACCTGCAGTGTACCGATAATGTCCTTTGACGAGTTTGCATCGGCTGTATTGATACCCTGACCGTTCATGAGCTGCAGCTGATAGTGGATGAGACGATAGCTTCCGTCACCCATGGGCAGCACATCACCCTGAATCTGGATACCCTGGTCACGACCGCCGGTTGAACTGCCTTCACCGTTGTAGTCACCCATTCCGGCGAACTTCTTTGTTACCTGTGAATAGTCACCGAAACCTACGTTCCAGGGGTTATAGGGATTCTCGAACAGGAAGGCGCGCTTGTACTGACCTACCTTTACCGAGAACTCTTTCCAGTGAGCCCACTCAACAAAGTAGTCCTTCATGTGGAAAGATGCGTTGTTTACCTGAACCTGAACGCGGTACTTGAAATCATTCAGTATAGTTCCGTCAACGTAAGCACGGATAAGACGCTGGCTGAATCCGTTGCCGCCGTTCTGGCCGGCCTGGTCGGTATATGTGTACTTGCCTATGGCGTAACCTCCGAACTTGGGAGCGCTGGCAAAGTCTGATACATTACGTCCGTACTGCAGTTCCTGGGCCATGGCAGGAGCGATGGCAAGGCATGCTGCAATTACTGTCAAGAAGAGTTTTTTCATTTTTTTGGTCTATTTCAAATTAATAGTTTGTCAGATAGTTGCGAACGGGAAGATCTTGGTAAGCCAGAAGAATCCCAGTGTGAATCCTATGGCGCCTATAACAATACCCACCTTGGCCATATCCTTGGTGTTGACCAGACCTGTGCTTGATGCGATGGCATTAGGAGGTGTGGAGATGGGGAACAGCATTGCTATTGATGCGCAGACGGCGATGAATGAGATCATTGCGTGAGTACCGCCGAATGACAGGAATGATGCGTTGTTGGTGGCAGCGGGATCAGCCATACCCTCGGCAACCACGATCAGGATCGGGATGAGCAGGGCGGCAGTAGCTGAGTTGCTGATGAAGTTTGAAAGGAAGTAGCAGACCAGACCTGCAATGATGAGAACTGAAAGCACGCTCATTGATCCGAACGGGATGGCGTTGATCAGTGTCTTGGCAAGGCCTGTACCCTGCAGAGCGGTACCCAGTGCGAAACCTCCGGCTACCAACCAGAGAACTGTCCAGTTAATCTCCTTGATATCCTCCTTGGTGAATATTCCGGTCATGGTGAGAACGCCCAGTGGGATAAGTGCAACTACGTTTGAGTTGATGCCGGTGAGGCTCTCGGTTGCCCACAGAAGGATGGTGCCTACGAATGTGATCCAAACTACATATGTCTTCCAGTCTACGGGACGCTTGTTGGCGGGAATGTCAAGAACCAGTTTCTTGGTCTTGAAGGGGAACAATAACTGAAGCAGAACCCATGCTACCAGAATCATGATCAGTACGTAAGGAATCATTCTTACTGACCACTCGGAGAATGTCACCTCATAACCTGACTCGGTCAGGAAACGTACGGCTGTAGCGTTGGGAGGTGTGCCGATAGGTGTGCCGATACCACCGATGTTGGCTGCCACGGGAATGGCCAGTGAAAGACCGATGCGGCCCTTGTCATCGGACGGAAGGACCTGAAGCACAGGTGCCAGGAATGCCAGCATCATAGCGGCTGTGGCGGTGTTTGACATGAACATTGAGAATATGGCAATTACTACCAGGAAACCCAGAAGAACCATTGAAGGCTTGGTTCCGAAAGGCTTGAGGAGTATTCTTGCCAGGGTGACGTC
>DBYT01000004.1:15508-40823 GCA_002309915.1 Bacteroidales bacterium UBA1179
ACTACGGGATCGGCGAATGAAGCCATCAGACTCTTGTATCCCACCAGGGTGCCGAACTTGGGATCACACAGGAAACCGATACCCTTGTCGGATATGGTAAGCAGTGTGAGTACTATCAGCAACAGTGATGTGGTCCAGTTGGGGATAATCTCAAACATCCACATCAGTGCGGCGAATACGAACAGTGCTATGACTCGCTGCTGAACTACTGTAAGAGCTTCAATACCGTAAAAATCCACGGGTACGAGCCATAGGAAAAGGGTCACTGCCAGAACTATGGGCAGGAGGACACACATCTTTACATTGAATTTCTTGTCACTCATATTGAGAATTAATTATTATCTGATTATTGATATTTTCAGAGAGCGTGCAAAAATACTCAATACGCGTACCTTATTTTATCAGTATATGATGTTATTTTCTATATGATTATTCGTTTTTAACGATAAATAGCGATATATTTGCCTCAACTAAACGAACGGTTATGGAACTCAGACAATTGCGTTATTTCGTTGAGGTGGCAAGGCTCAACAGTTATTCATTGGCATCAAAGACACTGTTCATTACCCAGAGTACCATATCGCAGCAGATACGCAAGCTGGAGGAGGAACTTGGCGTGGAACTGCTTACCCGTGACACCCGTCATGTGGTGCTGAGTGATTACGGCGAGCAGTTTTATCCCTGTGCCCTGCAGGTGCTTGAAGACGCCAGGGCCGGAAAGGACCGTATCCGCGATGTGGTAAACCTGAACGTGGGTACTCTCAGCGTGGGCTCCACATATGCGTTCAGCCTGCTGCTCAAACAGTCTGTGCTTGATTTTTACCGCGAATATCCGCATATCAAACTCAACATAATAATCACCTCAAAGGAGGAGTTGCGCCAGAAACTTCTGGACCGTGAACTGGACCTGGCCCTTACATACAAATCTCCTTTGGGCGAGGACCGTATCGAGTCGCATCTGCTGTTCCAGAGCCGTCTCTGCCTTATCGGGCGTAAGGGAACTCTCAAAGGGGTGGGTAATGAGGTCAGCGTACAGGATCTGGCGCGTTTCCCGCTGGCTCTGCCTTCAAAGGGACTGCAGGCCAGGGATACACTGGAGTCTATCCTTTATGCTGAGGATGTGGATCTGGATATCCGCCTGGAAATCAACAGTGTACGTTCTCTGTTGGACCTTGTCAGCAGCAGTCAGCTCATGACTATGCTCTCCGAGGAGTCAATACATGATTTCCCGGGTCTGGAGGCAGTTCCCATAGTACATCCCGACGGAAGAATGGACGGATGCTACCATTTCCTTAAGGGAACATACCACAAAATGTCCGCCAAAAAGTTTGTTGAGATACTGATGCAGCGCAACCTGTCCAACCGTAATCTCCGCATACTCTGAGTTATAATTGATTTATCGTTTTTGTCAAACAATTTTATAGAAACAAACTAAATCCATCGATAAAAACGGATTGTCTTTCTGCGTAACTTCGCCGCGAAATCGAAAAATTATGCAGAAAACATTCTTAGGTTCTGAACTTGTAAAGGAGAAAGACAAGAAGAAAGCACAGAAGAAGGCGGTAATGCCTGTATCCTTGCGTGCACTCAAGGTCCTTTTGGGAGTAATAGTCGGACTGGTGGTCTGGAATCTCCCCTCAAGCGTATTCGGTATAGAAAATCTTACGGTAATAGAGCAGCGTGTAATAGCTGTATTCTGTTTTGCCACCATTATGTGGATTACAGAGGGTATTCCGTCGTGGGCAACATCGGTTGCCATAATCGTGGTACTTCTGTTTACGGCAAGTGACAACAGCCTGAGCCTGTTCAGACTTCATGCGGCCGATGATCCCCTGTTCGGCACGCTCATGTCAAGCAAGAAGATCATGGCTTGCTTTGCCGACCCTGTCATAATGCTCTTCATCGGAGGTTTCATGCTGGCATTTGCCGCAACCAAGGCCGGATTGGATATAAAGTTGGCCAAGGCGTTGCTCAAGCCTTTCGGCACAAAATCAGAGAACGTACTGCTGGGATTCATACTGGTAACCGGAGTGTTCTCAATGTTCCTGTCCAATACCGCTACGGCAGCCATGATGCTTACGTTCCTTACGCCTGTCATCAAATCCCTGCCGGCAAACGGCAAGGGACGTCTGGCTCTGGCCCTGGCCATTCCGGTGGGCGCCAACCTGGGTGGAATAGCCACTCCTATAGGAACTCCTCCCAACGCCATTGCCATCAAGTTCCTCAATGATCCCAACGGCATGGCCATGAACATAGGTTTCAGTGACTGGATGATGATAATGCTCCCGCTTACCATAGTGCTTCTGGTTCTGGCATGGTTTGTCATCAGGATGCTGTTCCCCTTCACTCAGAAGAAGATTGAACTTAAGATAGAGGAGAATCCCACACGTGTTCTCAAACCGTGGCAGGAGATAACCGTATATGTTACTTTCGCTCTCACGGTTCTTCTCTGGATGAGCGATAAATGGACTCATGTCGATGCCAATGTGGTGGCCATGCTGCCGGTGGGTGTGTTCTGCGTGACACGTATCATCACCAAGTATGACCTGGCCGAGATCAACTGGTGCATCCTGTGGATGGTGGCCGGCGGTTTCGCCCTGGGACTTGCCCTGCAGGATTCAGGTCTGGCCAAGCATCTGGTTGAATCCATCCCGTTCAATGAATGGCCTCCTGTAATAATGATTGTTGGCTCCGGCCTTATCTGCTATGCTCTGGCCAACTTCATCTCACACACGGCAACCGCCAACCTGCTCATTCCTATTCTGGCTTTGGCAGGAGCATCGGCCGCACAGAATCTGGAGCCGTTCGGCGGCGTTACCACTCTGCTGGCTGGTGTGGCACTGGGTTCATCACTCTCCATGATCCTGCCCATTTCCACTCCGCCCAATGCACTTGCGCACTCAACCGGTTTCATTGAGCAGAAGGATATGGCCAAGGTAGGAATCATCATGGGTGTGATAGGTCTTGTGCTCGGCTATACAGTGCTCGTATTTGTGGGCAAATGGGGATTGTTGTGATTATAAAAAGGTTATAAAATACATAGGAAATGAAAAGATATCTGATCCTGTCACTGATTGCACTTACCGTGTTGGTATCCTGCAATAAAACGTCTAAGTCGCCGTATGTACGCAAGGTGGCTGATTATGCTCTGGTAACTCTTGAGACTCCTGATCTGAGCGGTATAACCGACAACGGCAAGGAGGTGCTCAACCTCTACCGTTTCATCGCCGATGAGGTGGATGCCATATACTGGGAACAGTATTACGGTGGTAAGGACTCACTGCTTAACGGCATTACTGATCCGTATCAGAAAACTTACGCCGAGATAAACTACGGCCCGTGGGACCGCTTTACCGGAAAATCATTCGTGGAAGGTTACAATGACTGTCTCCCCGGTGCCGGATTCTATCCCGCAGATATGACCCTGAGCGAATTCGGACAGTGGGACAATCCCGACAAGAACAGTCCGTATACGCTGATTCGCCGCAATGCCGACGGTTCACTCAAGACCGTATGGTATCATGATGAGTATAAGGAGCATATCGATAAGATAGTAAACTATCTCAAGGCTGCCGCCGATATAACCATCAAGCCCAGCGTAAAGGAGTATCTGCTCAAGAAGGCCCAGGCACTTGAGACTGATAATTATTATGAGAGCGCACTGGCATGGCTTGATATGGATGACAGCAAGATGGATCTGGTAATAGGTCCCAATGAGGCTGCCGATGACCAGCTGCTGGGTTTAAAGCGCTCATACGAGGCTTTCGTTCTGCTCAAGAACCAGGCCCGTACCGATGAACTGATGAAGTATGTTTCACGTATCAGCGAATTCCAGCATGAACTGCCGGGTGATCCACAGTACAAGACTTTCCAGCCCGGTGCAGGCTCAAACATATTCTCATGCAACGCTCTCTATTATGCCGGCAAGGCCAATGCGGGTGTCAAGGTGATTGCCCTGAACCTGCCGTTTGACGCCGATGTCCAGCGTGACCGCGGTACCCGTACCATTCTGCTTGAGAACATTATCAAGGCCAAGTACAATTACATAGTCAATCCCACCGGCAAGGTCCTGCTTGACGGTGATGCCGTAGAGCATCTTTCGTCCGATGCGTTCTTCTGGAACATCGTGTTCCGCGAAGTGGCTCACGGACTGGGCGTAAAGGAGACGGTTAACGGAAAGGGCAGTGTGGAGAACGCACTTGGCAGTGCCGCCCTTACTTTTGAGGAGATAAAGGCCAATGCCGCCGGAGTGCTTCTGGTATGCAATCTCCAGAACCATTACGATATCCGTCATATCTTCACCAAGGAGGATGCCCTGATCACATTCTTTGCATCGCTGATGCGCTCCGAGCGTTTCGGCGAGGGCTCTGCACTGGGACGTTCCAGCATCATCATTTACAACTATCTGTATGAGGCCGGTGCAATTCAGCGCAAGGCATCGGGCAAGTACACTGTCGATACGGCAAAGATGGAACAGGCTCTGTCAGACCTCACCGCACTGGTACTCAAGACTCAGGCTACAGGCGATATCGCATTTGCCACCGGCTTTGAGAAACGTTACTCAAAGCGTAGCGACAGTTACAACGAGGATCTGATGTATCTGGGATTGGAGAAGATTCCTGCCGATATCCGATTCAAGTGATTTTTGGCACCGCTTACTGTGCCAGCCAGTAACTGTGATCGGCGTATTTGGCTGTCTGAGCCACTCCGTCCTTGAACAGTATTATTACCGGCATACCGGTCTCCATCGGAATTTCGGTTCCGTTATGACGTACGTTTGACTGCTTGAAAGAGAGTCTGAAAACGTCATATCCGTCCTTTTGCTGGATGAATGTGACATTCTCGGCATTGAGTTTTTCGGCTTTTTCCAATACTTGTCCCGGTATGATCATGACAACTGTAATTTCAGGTTAGTCTTGTTGTGTTAATTTTGTTTGACGGGTGTAAAGATAGGAAAAAACAAGTAACTTTGGTCTCATTATGAATGAGAGACTTAAGGAGTTGCTTTTAGGATATGCCCATTGTGAGCCTGAGGCGGTCACAAGACTGACTGCCGCAGGCTCTAACCGTGTATATTACCGATTCGCTTTGGCCGATGGACGCACGGTGGTGGGAGTAGAGGGGACCAATCCCGATGAGAACCGCGCGTTCCTGACTATAGGACGTCATCTGCGTAAGGCGGGATTGCCGGTTCCTCAGATACTGGCGGTATCAGACTGCGGTATGTACTACCTGCTCCAGGACCTGGGCGATGAGTCTCTTTTCGGCCTCATGGAGAGTGCCCGTGAGGGCGGACAGTACAGCCCGGAACAGACGGCCCTTCTGGAAAAGGTGATGCGTCTGTTGCCCGATATCCAGTTCCGCGGAGGAAAGGGCATGGACTACAGCGTCTGCTTCCCGTGCCAGTCGTTTGACCGCCGCAGCATATTCTGGGACCTCAACTATTTCAAATACTCATTCCTCAAGGCAACCGGACTGGAGTTCCACGAGGCCCGTCTGGAGGATGACTTTGAGCGTCTGGCCTCTGTTCTGCTGGCCGATGCACCTTACGATACATTCATGTACCGTGATTTTCAGGCCCGTAACGTAATGGTAAAGGACAGCGAGCCCTGGTTCATAGATTTTCAGGGGGGACGCCGCGGACCGGTGGAGTATGATGTGGCATCGTTCCTGTGGCAGGCCCGTGCGGCTTATCCGTCCGCTTTGCGTAATCACCTTATTGATGTATATGTCGAGTCTCTTGGCCGATACCGTAAGGTTGACGCCGCTGCGTTCCGTAAGGGACTTATGCATTTTGTGCTGTTCCGTACCCTGCAGGTGCTGGGCGCATACGGGTTCCGCGGATATTTTGAGCGCAAGCAGCACTTTATTGAGAGCATACCGGCGGCTATCGGCAACCTCAGGGATCTGCTTGATGCAGGAGTGGGCTCTACGGAGTATCCATATCTTATTGAGGTGTTGCGTGGGCTTGTGGAATTGCCACAGTTCGCACCCGTAAAGGCGGCCGATAAACTGACAGTACGTGTAATGAGTTTCAGTTACCGCAAGGGAGGCATCCCGGAGGATCCGAGCGGCAACGGAGGCGGATTCGTGTTTGACTGCCGCGCCATGCATAATCCCGGCAAGTATGACCAGTACAAGAAGATAACCGGGGCCGATGCGCCCGTGATTGAGTTCCTGGAGTCCCAGGGTGAGGTCCAGCAGTATCTTGATCACGTATACGGGCTGGTAGATCCCGCCGTAGGTAAATATCTGGAGCGCGGATTCAGCAATCTGATGGTGGCATTCGGCTGCACCGGCGGACAGCACCGCTCTCTCTATTGCGCCAACCATCTGGCTGCACATCTAAAGGATAAGTTCGGTGACAGGATACGTATAGTCCTGGAGCACCGCGAACAGAAAAAACGCACTGAGTTATGAATGCGCTGATACTAGCGGCAGGATTGGGTACCCGTCTGGGTGACTTGACATCGGACCGCCCCAAGGCACTCGTAGAGGTGGCCGGGCGTACTATGCTGGAGCATCAGTTGCAGCATCTTTCTGCTGCCGGATTTGACAGTTTCGTAATCAACATACACCACTTTGCACCTAAGGTCAAGGCTTTCCTTGAGGAGCATGATAACTTCGGGCTTGATATCCGTCTGTCCGATGAGTCAGACCTGCTGCTGGATACCGGCGGCGGAATCCGCAAGGCAATGCGACTTTTTGACAATGAACAACCGGTATTGGTGCACAACGTGGACATCTTCTCCAGTGTTGATCTTAAGGCTCTGTACTCAGGTCACATTGAGAGTGGGGCGGACTCAACTCTGCTTGTGGCTCAGCGTTCCACATCACGTTACCTCTATTTTGATACTGACGGTATGCTGCGCGGCTGGAGTAATGAGAAGACCGGCCAGGTGCGTTCCCCGTATCCGGACTTTGACAAATCGCAGTTTACCCCTTGTGCATTCCAGGGCATTCATGTGTTGTCGCATACGTTGCTGCCTTTGCTGGATGCCATACCGGAGCCAAGGTTTTCAATAACGGATTTTTATGTGGATAATGCAGCACGTCTCAGGCTTAGATCGGTCTTATCGGACCCGGACAATTGGGTCGATGCGGGTAAGCCGGAGACTCTGGAGCGTGCATCACAGATAATCAGGGCATATTATGAATAAGCTGCTTGACAGTATGTTGCAGCATGCGGACCCCGCGCAGGTGGAGGGTCTGATGCGTTTTTTCAAGACCGGCCCCGGCCAATACGGCTATGGTGACCTTTTCCTTGGAATCAAGGTTCCGGTTACACGATCCGTGGTTAAGGAGTGCTGGAAGGATGTGGGCTTTACCGAACTTGAGGAGTGCGTTACAAACAAGTATCACGAGGTTCGTCTGGCTGCCCTGCTTGCCCTTGTCGAGATATTCGGCCACAACAAAAAGAATACTGCCCTGCAGAAACAGTGCGTGGATTTCTATCTCTCGCACACTGACTACATAAACAACTGGGATCTTGTGGACCTTTCATGCTATCCGTTGCTGGGAACCTGGCTGCTTGACAAGGACCGCAGTCTGTTGTATGATCTGGCCCGCAGCGGCAAGACCATCTGGGAGCAGCGTATAGGAATGGTTAGCACCATGCAGTTTATCCGTCACGGCCAGACTGCCGATACCTACGCCATTGCCGATATACTGCTTAACCACAAACATGACCTGATACAGAAAGCGGTAGGCTGGCTGCTGCGTGAAGCCGGCAAGCGCAATGCTGATGAACTCCGTCAGTGGCTCCGTCCCCGAGCTCATACCATGCCCCGCACCGCCCTGCGCTACGCCATCGAGAAATTCCCCGACACCGAGCGCCGCGCCTGGCTTGAAAACTAGTAGAAACGACCTAAAGAGGTGTGGGGGTAGTAGTGCTGCAGGATCTCACGGTAGGTGTATCCCTTGGCGGCCATTACGGCGGCACCTATCTGGCACAGTCCCACTCCGTGACCCCAGCCGGCTCCCTTAAGCGTGAATCCGTCCTGAGTCTTTTCAATTATAAACGCGCTGCTGAACAGGTGTGATTCTGACAGCGTGCGTCGGATCTCCAGTTCCTTGCCTATGGTTACGGTACTCTTGGTGCCTTGAATCTCCAATTCATAGATACGGCCCGACGGTCCGCGTTTTATGGGTCGAAGGTCAACTATATCACCTATATCCAAACCTGATTTGCGGCGGAATATGTCCGATATCTGAGCAGTCGTGTACTCAACCGTCCAGCGGTAGAAATCCGGGGTCTCCAGGTCGTAGCCGTTGAGTGATTCAGAGAGTATGTTGCCGTCGGCCGAGTTGCAGAATGACTTGGGCTCGGAGAGAATCCACTGACGGGCGTTCTCCTCGACAGTGAGGTCGGGCAATGCGCCCTCGTTTATGCTGCTGTCGCGCAGGGCTACCAGATAGGGTTTGTGCTCATCCTGCCAGCAGGTCTCGAACTCTTCGGTTATGCCTCCGCAGCATTTGCTGAACCGTGCATCGCACAGATGACCTTCACTTACCAGTGTCTGGCCGAACGTGTCCTTTACGGCGGCCTGGGCTGCTGCGCTTATTATGCGTGTCCGGCCCTGGTAGCGCTGGCAGTGGTCATCGGCACAGACATCAAAGAGGGTATGCTGGTCATGATCGTACCACTTTATGATACGGTTCAGGATATGGTCATTGGTTATGGGTCTGGCGGCATCGGCCTTACGATAGGGTGAACGGAGTTGTGCCAGCACCCAGCTGCGGGAAATTACGGCGTGGGCACGCAGGAACTCGCGGCTGGCGGTGGGCTTCATCTCCGATGATATCACGCTGGTAAGGTATTCCTCTACCGGCAGGATGTTGATGGCCCGCACCAGTCCGTCCTCAACTATGAACTTGAGCTGGCCGGGGAATGTCTGCTCCTCCTTGCGCTCCCAGTGGAAACCGATGCCGATGGTTACGTCATGCAGGGTGAAAGTGGCGCCGTGGTCATTGGGCTTAAGCGTAAGGCTGTCTATAAGCACGCCGTTCCAACTCAGGCGTCCCTGGACAGCACTGATGCTCATCTCGCCTTCAAAACTGCTACGGCTGTCAGTGTAACTGTCATTCAGACAGAAACGGATTTCGCGGGCAGCCATTATGCCGACCCTGATCTTGGGCTGCTGCGGGGTGACCTGGCGGTAGATGTCAAGCACCTGACGTTCGGTCAGTGACTCAAAATCCTCCTTGCGCGGAGTGATTACCATACCGAACATGTCAATTCCTCCGGGGCTGACCAGAATCCTGCCTTCCTGGGCGTAATAGCAGTCGGGGCGGTGCTTGCTTCGGGGGATTATGGCGGTTATGACCTGACCGTCGCGGTTGAATGAGAGCACGTTCATACGCGGCTCATAATCACCGTCATAGACTGTCATGCCGCTTATGTAATCCCACAGCCGGGCCGGGTCCGATCCCTTGATTACAATCACCGGGAATCCGAACGGCTGTATCGTTATGGGCTCATCCTTGGCGGGAGGCTCGTTCTCACGCAGTTTGTCCAGGAGCGGTATTCCCTCTGATCGTCCTATCTGCATATGAAGGTGGTCAGGGGCCGATGCTCCGCTGCGCGGGCCGTTGTAGAATATCATGTAACCGGGCTCAAGTTGTCCGGCTATCTTCAGCATCTTCTCATAGCAGTCCTGGAATTTCTGGGGTCGATGCGCACGGCTTACCACACAGAAATGCTCGCGCAGTATGGGATAGGGGTTGAGCAGCAACTCAAAGCCGTCGCCTGCATCGAACGATATCTGCTCTACGGGCCGGTTCTCCCTGCAGAGGAAACAGGGGCGTACGGTTGTCTGTGCCGGCGCAACCTTTGCCGTAGTGGATATTATACGTGCGGGGTTGTGCTGCAATGCCAGACCCGATGATGACAGCACGCGGGTCTGTACCTGTTCCAGATTGTCAAAAGCCTGTTTGGCGGCCGGCCATACGGCCAACTGCTGCTCAAGGCAATCGCCAAGATGCTTGAATATCTCTTCCATCAATTGTTGCGGTTAGTATTGATACGCCTCTGCAACTCTGCGGTGCGGAGGGAGTCCTTGTAAAGATTGTTTGCATTGACCTTGTCGGCACTAAGGGCTGCGTCGCTGTTGCCTTCCCAGCGGCGGCACAGGTAGAGCTCGTCAAAGATACGTCCCAGACGGTACTCTCCAGCTATACGGATGGCCACTGCATAATCCTCACCGTAACTTACGTTGGGAAATCCTATCTCACGTACTACAGGGGTGTAGAAGGCGCGGGGAGCACCCAGGCCGTTAATGCGCAGGGCGTTGTTGGGGCCGTTCTCATCGGTCCACTCACGATGGTCTATTATGCCGGGAGGCAGGGTCTCAAGATTGAAGTTGCACATGCGGTAACTGCCTATTACCATTGAGTAGCCGCCCTCACGGAATTTGTCAACTACTTTTTGCAAAGTGTCGGGGCCGCTGTATAGGTCATCGCTGTCCAGCTGGACTGCAAAACGACCGCATCGGCTGTCGTTGACCGCAAGGTTCCAGCAGCCGCCTATGCCCAGGTCGGTGCGCTCGGGTATGATGTGCACCAGACGCTTATCGGCCTTGGCAAGGTCCGATAGAATCTTTGTGGTGCCGTCAGTGGAGTGGTTGTCAACCACAATCACGTTGTACTGGCCGTCCAACTGCTGGCTCAGGGCCGATTTCACTGCATCGGCCACGGTACGCTCGCGGTTGCGGACAGGGATGATGACCGATGCCAGCACGGGGAAACGGCCCTCATCGGTGTTTACGGATGTTCCGGCTCCGGGCTTAAGGTAGCCGTCAATCAGTCTGAGATGTTCGGTGCAGGCGGCCTCCATCTCTATCTGTACGTCGCGGTTGCGCGGGTTGACGTAGTCAAACTGCTTCTGGCCCGATGTGCGGAAATCAGTCTCTGCAATGGTGTAGAGAGGCTGCGGCATACGTACTATGGGCAGGCTGCGCTGGATTGCCAGACGCATCTGGTAGAATCCTGCGGTTTTGAACTCCTGGCCCTGGAACTCCAGGACTGCCTCTGTTGCGGCCGGGGTGATCAGCACCAGCGCACCAAAGTCAAAGTCATCCCTCAGGCTGCCTGCCTGGATGTCTATGAGCGGGGCGGGTGCCACGGCATCGGCCCCCATCATCTTGACGTAATCGGAATAGACAAGACCGGCTCCTGTGGAATCGGCATACTCTTTCATCCGGTTGGCTGCATCATCGGTTATGGTTACTTCCCTGCCGCTCAGATTGAGCAGAATATATTGGTTTCGGCATGCGCTCAGAGTCTCTCTGACAAACTGTGTTGAACTGCCGTATTGGGGTAAATCAATGGTCTGTATCATATCAGCGAAAATAATGAATTATTTTAATACCTTTGTAATCTTTTAAGACGTAATGCCGACAACATTACGTTTTTAGGGTAAAGGAATAGAAAAATGGCTCTGAAGAATCTGGTTGGAATGACATTGTCACAGCTGCAGCAGGTGGCTGTGGAGAACGGTATGCCCCTTTTTACCGCCAAGCAGATGGCCGATTGGCTCTACGTAAAGCAGGTCCGCTCCATTGATGACATGACCAACCTGTCTCTCAAGCACAGGGCCAAACTGGCCGAGAACTATGAGGTGGGGCTGGCCGAGCCTTCGCATAAGGCAGCATCAACCGACGGTACGGTCAAGTACCTGTTCCCCGTACAGAATGACAAGTCTGTAGAGGCTGTTTACATTCCCGATGATGACCGCGCTACATTATGCATATCCAGTCAGGTGGGCTGCAAGATGGGCTGCGTGTTCTGCATGACAGGACGCCAGCACTATACCGCCAGCCTAACCGCAGGTGAGATACTCAACCAGATACTCTCTCTGCCGGGCAAGGAGAACCTGACCAACGTGGTGTTCATGGGCATGGGCGAGCCTCTGGATAATCTTGAGAACGTGCTTGCAGTCCAGGAGATAATGACCGCATCCTGGGGATTCGGCTGGAGCCCCAAGCGCATAACCATATCGACGGTAGGCCTGCGCCGTGAACTCAAACAGCTTATTGAGGGCTGTGAGTGCCACATTGCAGTAAGCCTGCATGCTCCCACACCCGAGAAACGCCGTGAACTCATTCCGGCCGAGAAGGCATTCTCAATGACTGAGATGCTCGAGGTGCTGCGCCGATATGATTTCAGCCACCAGCGCCGTCTCTCATTCGAGTACACCATGTTTGACGGTGTCAATGACTCCATAGATGACGCCCGCCAGCTTGTAAAGACCCTGAGCGGTCTGAGCTGCAGGGTCAATCTTATACGTTTCCATGCCATCCCCGACAGCCCGCTGCGTCCGGTACCCGAGGAGCGTATGGTAGAGTTCCGCGACTGGCTTACCGGCCACGGCGTGTTCGCAACCATACGTGCGTCACGCGGTGAGGATATATGGGCCGCCTGCGGAATGTTGAGTACAGCAAAGAATACACAATCCTAAAACCACATATTATGAAACAGTTTATCCTTAAGGTTTGCATGATGCTGCTTGCGGTAACAGTTACCGTGGCATGCGGTGATGGTGCACAGAAGGGTGACAATGCCCGGGAAGGTGCACAGACTGAGGCAAATGCAAAGGCAAAGAGTGCCTCCAACACGGGAAAGGCCAAGAAATCCAAGAAAAAGAATAAGAAGTCAAGTAAGAAGAAATCAATATTTACCCCTCCTTCGGCAGGAGCTCCGTATGAGGTGCTTCTGGTGGCCGGCGAGGAAGACTTCCGTACCGGCGCTGTCGATTCGCTGTACAATGTACTGACCGATGATGTTGCCGGCGTGGCCCAGTCAGAGCCCTGCTTCAAGGTGTCACGCATAAATCAGGCCGGTCTCTCAAAGACTCTGCGTCTGTGCCGTAACATTATCATCATAAATATCGATCCGGGCCAGTTCACAAAGGCCAAGTTCAAGTATTCAAGGGATGTATATGCCGCACCTCAGCTGGTAGTGACAATACAGGCCCATGACGTCAACCAGTTCAAGAGATTCGTGTCCGATAACCACGACATGATAATAGAATTCTTTACCAGAGCCGAGCTGAACCGTCAGATTGACCTGCTCAAGGAGGATCACCAGATGCATATGCGTGAGGAGGTCCGCAAGATGTTCGGTGCCGATATCTGGGTACCCGCGGAACTTACCAAGGTGATAACCGGACGCCACTTTGTCTGGGGACGTTGCGAGAGATTTGTCAAGAGGGTGGAGCAGGAACTCAACATTGTGGTTTACTCCTATCCGTACCGCGACCTGAATACATTCACTGAGGAGTACTTTGTCCGCAAGCGTGACTCCGTCATGAAGGCCAACATACCCGGTCCCACTGAGGGCAAGTACATGATGACCACCAAGGGATTCAATCTGGTATCGGACGAAGTTGTCCACAATCATTACGCCCAGGTTGTCCGCGGACTCTGGAACATCAAGGACTACGATATGGGAGGCCCGTTCGTGTCAGTATCACGAGTTGATGAGAAGAACCAGCGCGTTGTGGTGGCCGAGGCTTTCGTTTATTACCCAAACAGTGCCAAACGTGACTACCTCCGTAAGCTCGAGGCTGCGCTCTACACGCTGCGTCTGCCTGATGAACTTGACCTGGAGAAATTCAGCTACAATCTGGATGAAATCATAATTACACCTGAAGATTAACGATTTAAAGATATGAGTGAAAGGATAGTTGTAGGCATCACCCAGGGTGATGTGAACGGCATAGGATATGAGGTTATTCTCAAGACTTTTGAGGATCCCACCATGTTCGAGTTCTGCACCCCGGTAGTGTACGGCTCACCCAAAGTGATGACATATCATCGCAAGGCGATAGATTCTCCCACCAACTTCAACGTAGTGGACAGTGCCAGCGAGGCCCAGCCGGACCGCCTGAATGTTGTGAACTGCAACCAGGAGGATGTCAAGGTTGATTTCGGCATTCCCACCGAGGAGAGCGGACAGGCTGCATTCCAGGCTTTGGAACGTGCCGTCAAGGAGTATCGCGAGGGCAAGATCGATGTGCTGGTGACCGCACCCATCAACAAGAAGACTATCCACTCCGAGGCATTCCATTTCCCGGGACATACCGAGTATATTGAGGCTCAGCTGGGCGAGGGAAACAAGGCCCTGATGATCCTTATGAACAGTTCTATGAGAGTGGCTCTGGCTACCGTTCATGAGCCTATCGCCAAGGTGGCTTCACTGCTAAGCAAGGATCTCATCAAGGAGAAACTCAGAATACTCAACCGTTCACTCAAGACCGATTTCGGAATAGAGATACCGCGTATTGCAGTTCTGGCTTTGAACCCCCATGCCAGCGATGACGGACTTATAGGCAAGGAGGAGAATGAGATCATAAAGCCTGCCATCGATGAGGCTGTGGCCGATAAGATCCAGTGCTTCGGCCCCTTCTCGGCCGACGGTTTCTTTGGCAGCGGCGAGTTCCGCAAGTTCGATGCGGTGCTGGCCATGTATCATGACCAGGGACTCATTCCGCTCAAGGCTCTTGATATGGAATGCGGCGTGAACTTTACCGCCGGTCTGCCTGTGGTACGCACATCACCTGATCACGGTACCGCATATGATATTGCCGGTCAGGGCGTGGCCAGCGAGGCTTCGATGCGTGAGGCCGTATTTGCAGCCATCGATATATTCCGCTCACGCCGCAACGAGGAGGAGATACATGCCAACCCCCTCCGTAAACTCTACTTTGACCGTCGCGACGACAGCGACAAGCTTAAGCATCTGGACGCAGGTAAGGAGTAAAATCCTGGGAGTTTATGCGTTTCGGCATCATTTCAGCAGGTGAGGGCAGCCGTCTGGCATCCGAAGGATTCAGTCAGCCCAAACCGTTGGTGCCTATCTGCGGCGTTCCCATGATAGAACGTCTGGTCCGCATCATGCAGGGTTGCGGGGCCGATAAGATTGCCGTTATCGTAAACGGAGAGAACCCTGAGACCGTCAGCCTGCTCAAGAGTCTGCCGGTGGACCTTGTCGTCAAAAAGACCCCAACACCCATGCACAGCATGATGGAACTCGCTCCGTATCTGGAGGGGGACAGCTTTTGTGTTACCACCGTCGATACCGTCTTCTCCGAGAGCCGTTTCCGCACTATGATGGATGAGTTCTCAAAGAGCCCGCTGGACGGACTGATGGGCGTTACCTCATTGATTGATGATGAGAAACCGCTTTATGTCGATGTGGACGGCGGGATGATGATAAAGGGATTCCATGACTTGCAGGATGGCTGCCGATACGTATCGGCCGGGATTTATGCCTTGAAGACCAGGGCTCTGGATGTACTTAAAGGCTGCCTTGACAGCGGACAGACCAGGATGCGCTATTTCCAGCGTCAGCTCCTGGAGGCCGGGATGCAGTTGAAGGCATTCGATATGGGACAGGTGGTCGATGTGGACCATGTGAGTGATGTGACCCGTGCCCAGGAGATAGCAAAACTATGAGATACCTTGGAGTTAGCCGTGCGAAGTTGTATTCACCCAACCGGGTGTCGGGTGATGCCGCTGTTTTCCGTGCCGTGGCATCGGAACTGGAACGTCACGGCCATGAGGTTATATGTATAAACGAGCAGGAACTGAAATCCATACCGGACGGCATCGGTGGCATATTCCATATGGCCAGAAGCAGTGAAGCGCTGGCTATCATCGGCCGGGCCGATGTCCCTGTGACCAATACCGCTCAGGCTGTAATGAACTGCGGCCGTGCACGTCAGACAGAGTTGCTCCGTGACTCGGGATTGTTCCCGGAAAGCCTGATATGCAGGACCGGTGGCGTTCCTTTGGAATGGAAAACCTTCCCCTGTTGGATAAAACGGGCCGACAGCCATGCTGTTGACCGTGATGACGTACAGTTTGTACAGGATGCGGCAGAGTGCAACAACGCCATGCTGGGATTCCGGGAGCGCGGAATCAGGGAGTGTGTCCTGCAGGCGCATGTGCGCGGCTGGCTGGTCAAGTTTTACGGAGTGCGCGGCTACGGACTGACGGATTGTTACGCTGCTACCGAGAAGGAGGGAAAGTTCGGTCTGGAACGGTATAATGACCAGCCGGATCAGGCCTACGTCGATATGGATACGCTGACGTCTGTGGCTGAGCGCGTATCGGCCCTCTTGGGAGTTGACGTTTACGGCGGCGATGCGGTGGTTGGAGAAGACGGAAAGATTACGATAATTGATTTCAATGACTGGCCCAGTTTCCGTACATGCACTGTGGGTGCGGCACAGAAGATAGCGGACCTGATAATGAACAAGAGATGACTGAGAAGAAGAAAAGAGCGGTTGAGGCTACATTCAAGTCAAAGGATACCGAGGAGTGGCTGGATATATGGTTTACACGTCCCATAGGACTGGTTATTGCCAAGGCATTCGGTTATTTCGGTATACATCCCAATGTAATTACAATTATATCCATATTTCTGGGCGCTTTTGCCGGATTCTGCTGGTGGCATGATTCAATGGGCTGGACCCTGCTGGGAATAGGCATGCTCATGCTGGCCAATTTCCTGGATAGCGCCGACGGACAGCTGGCCCGAATGACCGGTAAGAAGACCCTGTGGGGACGTCTGCTGGACGGATTTGCAGGTGATGTCTGGTTCTTCTTTATCTATGTGTTCATTGCATGGAGGCTGACTTTTGAACTGATTCCTTGCGGAAACGGCCGGTTCTGGGGCATCTGGATTTGGATAATCATGCTGGTAAGTATGGTGTTCCATTCACGTCAGGCAGGTCTGGCCGACTATTACCGCAACATTTATCTGCTGTTCCACGGTGACCACTCGGAACTCAACGACAGCCGTGAACTGGCCGCCGAGCAGAAATCTACTCCCTGGCGCGAGCGCTGGTTCTGGAAGATATGGCTCTTCTTCTACCAGGGTTACACCCGCACCCAGGAGAGCATGACCCCGCGGTTCCAGAAGTTCCGTGCATCGGTCCGTGAAAAGTACGGAAAGGAAATCCCCTCTGAACTAGGACAGGAGTTCTGCCGTCGCACCTACCATATTCTCAAGTGGACCAACATATCCACCTTCAATACCCGCGCAATCGTACTTTACATTGTGTTGCTTTTAGGTATGCCGTGGATATACTTTGTGTTTGAGATAATTGTAATGAACATAATATTCCTCTATATGAGAGGCTCCCACGAGCGTGTCTGCCGTGATATGATGTCCCGGATATGAAAAAAGGCTGGCGTACCATATTCTTCCTGTTCGGACTGGCAGCGGTTGTGCTGATGCTCCTGACCTTTGATGCGGATTGGAACCGCGTCAAGGAGGTGCTGTCGCAGGCCGGAATATGGTTCCCGGTGATTGTCCTGCTATGGGGCTTTATCTACCTTATGAACGCCTGCTCGTTCGGGCTTATTATCAATGACGGGACGGGCAGGAGAGTGCCGTTCGGAAAGGTATTCCAGTTAACCGTTTCCGGTTATGCACTCAATTACGTCACCCCGCTGGGCCTTATGGGCGGCGAGCCGTACCGCATCCTTGAACTGCAGGGTTATGTGGGCGGACGGAAAGCCACATCGGCCGTAATCCTTTACTCCATGATGCATATATGCTCCCATTTCTGTTTCTGGCTGTCGGCAGTGGTGCTCTATGTGGTGCTCCATTTTGTGGCCGATGACTATGCACTGGACCTGTGGATGTGCATTATGCTTGGCGTTATGACGGTGGTGTTTGCGGCAGTGTTGTGGGTGTTCTCACTGGGCTACAGGAAGGGATTTGTGGTCAAGGTGTTTGGCCTACTGAGCCGTATTCCGCTGGTCAGGAAGTGGGCAGCAGGTTATCTGGAAAAGCATAGAAAAGACCTTGAGGAGGTCGATGCTCAGATTGCGTTCCTGCACACGCAGCGCCGTGCACCGTTCTGGTGGTCGCTGCTGCTGGAGTATGCCGCCCGCGTGGTATCGTGCCTGGAGTACTGGCTCCTGATTGGAATGCTCATGCCCGGATTCACATTCTGGGACAGCATACTGGTAATGGCGTTCTCGTCATTGTTCAGTAACCTGATATTCTTCTCACCCATGCAGATGGGTGGATATGAGGGCGGAATGGCTCTTGCTGCGGGAGGCGTTCAGGTGCCAAGCGCATACGGACTCTACACTGCACTTGTGGCCCGCCTGCGTCAGATAGTCTGGACGGTGATAGGTGTTTTGATTATGAAAATGTCACGCAAGCATGATTAAGGGTATCCTCATAGATTTTGGCGGAACGATAGATTCCGACGGCATCCACTGGTTCAACGCCTTCAGTGACGCCTACGCCATGGTGGCCGATGTCCCCAACGACCTCCTTTGGGATGCCTACGTCAATACTGAGCGCACCCTGGGCCGAAACCCCATAATAAAACCGACTGACACATTCTGCAAAACCCTGCAGACCAAAATCGCCTTGCAGACTGAATATCTGCAGTCAAAAGGCATAACCGTTATAGCGCAGGATACCATCCTTGACACTTGCTACAACAAGGTAGTCAAGCACATCTCTACAGTCTCCAAACCCGCTCTGGAAAGAATAAAACTGCCAATGGTTCTGGTAACAAACTTCTACGGCAACATGCACACCGTCCTGCAGGAGTTCGCTCTGGACCACCTTTTCAAGGACGTGATAGAATCGGCCGTAGCAGGAGTCCGCAAACCCGATCCCCAAATCTTCCGCCTGGGAGTAGCCGCATTAGGCTTGGAGCCCCGGGAAACCGTAATGATAGGTGACAGCCCCGACAAAGACATCCTCCCCGCCCAATCCATAGGCTGCCAAATCTTCCAAATTACCCCCTCATCCCCCCTGAGCTCATTCCCCCTCTAACCTTAGGGAGCCATAACGCACGTAGAGCCATTTTCATCCCTAAGGTGCGCCGGAAATACGCTTGTACCTGCGCTACCCCCTGACCTTAGGGAACCGTAACGCACGTAGAGCCATTTCTTTCCCTAAGGTGGGGTGGCGTGAAAAAAAGAGGATGACCCGGAGGCCATCCTCTTAATAACTTACTTTTTAAAGAGCATCGGGGCGAACTGATGTAAAGAGCGGCGCCATGTCAGCCACTCATGGCCGGTGCCGGGTGACTCGTAGTAGATGTGGTTGATGCCCAGACCCTCCAGTGCTACATGCAGGTCGTGGATACCCTGGTACATGCCGGCGGGCTCATCGGTACCGATGCTTATATAAAGCAGGTGGTACTGGTCATTGATTGACTTGGGATACATCTCGGCATCACGACGGTCATTGGGACCACGGCCTGAACCGCTGAATCCTCCAATCCAACCAAACATCTCCGGATGGTCCAGACCGATGGTATATGACTGGAATCCGCCCAGTGAAAGGCCGCAGATGGCGCGGTTGTCACGGTCGGTCAGAGTGCGGTAGTTAGCATCAAAGTAGGGGACTATCTCCTCAACCATAACCTTCTCAAAAAAGGTAAAGTCAAACATGTTCTGACGGCCTCTTGCATTGGGGTCATTGGCAACGGCATGCTCCATTACTATGATCATGGGCTCGGCCTCCTTCTTGGCAATCAGGTTGTCCATGATGTTGCCCAGTTTACCCTGGGTGCCCCATCCGGTCTCATCCTCGCCGGCTCCGTGGAACAGGTAAAGCACTGGGAAACGGCGGTTGGGCTCCTTCTTGTACTGCGGCGGCAGATAGACCCAGGTGGTACGCTCGGCGCCGGTCAGATTGGACTGGTACTTTACAATCTCTATCTCGCCATGGGGAACCTTCTTCTCAAGGTAATAGTCCACACCGGCCTCAGGTACGTCAATACCGCTCTGCCAGTAGTTGGATCCGTAGAACTCCTTACTGTTGGGGTCCGATACGCGCTTACCGTCAACATTCATTGTGTAGTAGTGGAAACCTACAACCAGAGGATCGGTGGTAACCTCCCACATGCCGTCATCACCCTTGACAAGAGGGTAATTCTTGCCGCCTACATTGACGGTAACGGTCTTGGCATCGGGAAAATCGTTGCGGAATGTTGCCGAAAGATCGGGATTGATCTTGGGATACTCGTGACCTTCAAGATTGGTCGTGGCACTTGTGGGCTTGGTTATTACACCCACCTGCTTGGCTCCTCCGCAGGAGGCCAGCAAAACGGCTGCAAACAGCAGTGATGAACTAATGATTCTCATAACAATCGGTTTATTTAAGGTAATCTTCAAAATAGTCAGTAACCTTCTGCATCAGGTGTACACGGTCGGTTCCCATCACATTGTGCTCATGGGTGGGATAGGGGAAGTAATCCAACTGGACACCTGCCTTGATGCATGCCTCAACAAAACTCAGGCTGTGCTCCCAGACCACGGTGTTGTCAATGGCACCCTGGCAGATAAGCAGTTTGCCCTTGAGGTCTTTTGCACGGGGAATCAGACTGGTCTTTTCAAATCCCTCAGGATTGGTTTCCTCTGTCTCCATGTAACGCTCACCATACATGACCTCATACCATTTCCAGTCAATGACGGGACCTCCGGCCACACCTACCTTGAACACATCGGGATAGTTGACCATAAGTGATATGGTCATGAATCCGCCGTAACTCCAGCCGTGAACGCCTATGCGGTCCTTGTCTACCCAATCGTGACTCATGAGCCACTTCATGCCCTCCATCTGGTCGGCCATCTCGGCCTGTCCGCAATACTTGTGAATGGCTTTCTCATATTCGGCCCCGTGATGCTGGGTGCCGCGGTTGTCCATTACAAATACCACGTATCCGTGCTGGGCCATATACATCTCCCAACGGCGCAGGTTGGCCTGGAAAGAGTCGTTTACCATCTGGCTGTGAGGACCGCCGTATACATAAAGTATCACCGGATATTTCTTGCCCGGATCAAAGTCAATGGGCTTGATAAGGCGGTAGTGGTTATCATACTTGCCATCGGCACTTTTGACGGTGCCAAGTTCTATGGGTGAATAGTTCAGGTCCTTTGTGGGATCATCGGCCTTGAACATCTCTTTGATAAGTTTTCCGTCGTTCCTTACAAGATTCATGATGCGTGGTACATTCAGTGACGAGTATTCATCAATGAATGACTTGCAGTCATATGCCAGACTTACCGTATGCCATCCCCGGGCCGATGTCAGGCGCTGGGCTTTGCCGTTCTTGAGTGATGCGCGGAACAGATGACGCTCTGCGGGTGATACCTCGAATGAATAGTAGTAAACATAACCGTCCATGACGTCAATCAGCTCAAGGTCGGCATCGGTATTTACCAGACGCTTGGTCTTGCCGCTTTTTAGGTCAACCAGATACATGTTCCAGTAGCCGTCACGTACATTTGTCTGATAGATGAAATGGTTGTCGTCCACAAAATGGAGCGGATACATGGGCTCTACATACCTGTCATCGTGATCTGTCAGGATGGTACGCAGGAATTCACCTGTATAGGCATTGTATTCGTTCAGGTGCATGTTTTTCTGTGCACGGTCAAGTACCTGGATGTAGATGCGGTCACTTCCAGGTCCCCATGTGACGTTTGTAAGGTAACGCTCATCATCAAAGTCCGTCACGTCAAGCCATACGGTCTCGTCGGAGGCAAAGTCATAGACACCGACTTCAACATATTCCGATGCCATACCGTTCATGGGGTATCTGATTTGCTTGAGAGTACCCGTACGGCTGGTTATGTCCAGCAGGGGGAACAGTGTTACACGGCTTTCGTCCTTTTTGTAGAAAGCCAGCCTCTTCTGGTTGGGCGCCCAGAACCACCCTTTTTCTATGCCGAACTCGTTGCGGCTCACTGTCTGGCCGCATACAATTCCAGGCTCGGTGAATCTGGTTATGGGATGATGCTTGTCATCAAGAGTGGAGTAATAAAGGTTTCCGTTGATGGCCTGGATTTCATAGCCGTCCATAACATCCGATACAACGAAAGCACCACTTTTTCCATCTGGTTTAAGAGGGTTTATGGTATGCTTGACTCCGTCTTCCCAGTATTCAAGTTCAGAGTAGTATCTGTCACCAACCCATTTGAAATTCATCCTTTGAACTCCTATACCGGTGCCCAGGACGGCCTCCTCCATAGTAAGCAACCTGCGATCATCCTGTGCCTGCACTCCCAATGCCACCAGAGCAGCGGCAAGCAATATAAACTTTCTCATATTCAGTTAATGCGTTCTACTTCACGGACACCCTTTATCTGCTTGAGTTTCTTGACCAGACGGTCAAGTGATGAGAGGTCGCTCACCAGCACCGTAAGACGTCCCTGGAACAGGCCGCCGTTGGAATCGATGCTGATGGAACGCAGCAGAGTATCGGGCTCCTTGTTTATTATTGATGAAATGTTTGATACAATTCCAATGTCATCCTGACCCACCACATTAAGCGTGATGCTGTACTGGCTGCCGCTCTTGCCGCTCCAGCGAGCCTTTACGATACGGTAGGGATAACGCTCACGCATACGCATCAGGTTGGGGCAGCCGCTGCGGTGTATGCGTATGCCGCCGTTTATGCTCACAAACCCTGTCACGTCATCGCCGTAAATGGGATGACAGCAGCCGGCCATCTTGAAATCTATACCGGTCAGGTTTTCACCAATAACCAGCACGTCGCTGTCCTGGGCAGCCTTCTTCTCAGTCTCGACAAAAGTCTTCTCAATATCAAAATCCTGAGCGCTGTGCACCTCCTGCTCTCCTTGTGCATGCATCTCCTCATAGACTTTGAGCACGTCATCGACCGTAATCTCCTCCTCCATCAGAGCGTGGAAGAAAGGAGTCTGTCCCTTGTAGCCCATGCGGACTATCAGGCGTGACATATCGCTCTCCTCAATCTCAATCTTACGGTTCTTGAAACGGCGTTGCAGCAACTCGCGGCCTGCCTGAGCCTCACGGTTGCGTATCTCGTTGATGCCCTGGCGTATGCGCATACGGGCACGGGATGTCACGGCAATGTTGAGCCAATCCTGCTTGGGCACCTGTGTGGCCGATGTCAACACCTCGACCGTATCGCCGCTCTGCAGCTTGTGGCTTATACGCACATTGCGTCCGCCTACACGTGCACCTACGCAGGTAAGACCCAGCTTGCTGTGAATGGAAAACGCAAAATCCAGCACCGTGGCCCCCTTGGGCAACTGGCGGACTTCACCGTTGGGAGTGAATACGAATATCTCCTCCTGGTACATATCCAGCGCAAAGTCCTTGCGCATCTCATCCGGGCTGGTGTTGTGCTCCAGAATCTCGCGGATTCCGGCCATCACGCTGTCGGCCGCACCCTCGCTCTTGATACCCTTGTATGACCAGTGGGCTGCCAGACCGCGCTCCGCTATATCATCCATGCGGCGGGTGCGGATCTGAATCTCCACCCAGCGGTTCTCGGGTCCGTTCACCGTGATGTGCAGTGACTCGTAACCGTTGCTCTTGGGCACGCTCAGCCAGTCGCGCAGACGCTTGGGGTTGGGCTGGTACATATCGGTCACAATGCTGTAAACCTGCCAGCACTGAGCCTTCTCCTTATCGGCCGGAGAGTCCAGTATGATGCGGATTGCAAAGAGGTCATATATATGGTCCAGAGTGGTGTTCTGGGCCTTCATCTTGTTCCAGATGCTGGAAATGGACTTGGTGCGTCCCTTGATGGTGAACTTGAGTCCCGCCTCCTCCAACTTGGCCTTGACCGGTCCGATGAACGCTTTGATGTAAGCCTCACGGGCCCGCTTGGTCTCGTTGAGTTGCCGCGCGATATCATCATAGACATCACGGTGCTCATACTTGACCACCATATCCTCCATCTCACTCTTTATGGCGTAAAGGCCCAGACGGTGAGCCATAGGAATATAGAGAAGCCGTGCCTCCTCGGTCACATGGAGCCTGTAATCGGTGTCATCGGTATTGGCCAGCATCTGCATCAGCACATAGCGGTCTGCGATAAGGCAGATTATCACGCGCACATCCTCGGCAAACGATACCAGAAGCTTGCGGAAGTTCTCATCGGCAATGGAATCATGCTTGGAGTAGAGCTCCTTGACACGGCACATACCCTGGATAAGCCCCGCCGCATCCTCACCGAACTTTTCGCGGAACTGCTCCGGAGCAATAAGCCCCTGCTGGATCATAGGGTCAAACAGAGCGGTCAGCAGAGATGCCTTCTTAAGCCCGGTCTTCTCAACGATGACGGTACCGGTCCTGATGCACCTGTCCAGAGTGTCAATTCCGTGAGAATCTTTAGCATAAGCCCCCTTGGCAATACCCTCGCGGAGCAAACTCTTAAGCCTGCTCCAGTCCTCAGCCTCAAACAGCGGTCTTGCTGCCCGGACCAACTCCCTGTAAAGTCCGAATTCCATACTTGGCAAAGATAGTGCAAAAAACTGCACATGCTATTTTTTCCAGGCACGGATTGACTGCAGAAGTACGCTGAGCAGAATAAGTGAGATTCCTAAGTAGAATGAGAAGTTGATATCCTTGCCCTCGCCGAATATGATGAAAGCCAGAATTATGGTGTAGCAGGGCTCCAGATTATATGTGAGATTGACGGTGAAGGCCGACAGGCGTCTCAGGGCCTGTATCTGAAGTACGCACATGAATATCGTGAAGATAAGGGAATGGCATAGCATGAGTATCAGATTGCGTGTATCGGGAAATACCACTACCGGCTGGTTGCTGGGAAAGACCAGGAGGTACAAAGGTGCTATCAGACTCACTGCCACCAGTCCGCCCGACATCTGGTAGATCATCATTGTCCAGGTATTGATTCCGGTACTTACCTTCTTGTTGCATATGGCATAAAGGGCATATACGGCCGATGATGCCACGCCTATGGCAATGCCGGTGCGGTGAGAGACATCGAAAGAGAAGATGCAGATTACTCCAGCAAACGTGATGAAAGAGAGACCCAGCTCAACCCATGAGAAGCGTCTCTTGAGGATCATGGGTTCAAACAACGCCGTAAAGAATCCTATGAGTGAAAAGCAGACGACGCCGATTGATACATTCGAGGCCTTGATTGAGCCGTAGAACAGTATCCAGTGCAGTCCCAGCAGAGCTCCGCATCCGCATATCCTGAGGATATTCTTCCAGCCTATACGCGGGAGTCCGGTTATGAAGAGGAGACAAATGCTTGAGAACAGCATCCTGTACCACACAATGTCTACCTCATTGAGCGTGATAAGACGTCCGAACAGTCCGGTAAAGCCTGCAAGAAGTACTCCTAAATGGAGGTCGATAAAACCTCTTCTGGTTTCATTCATATGGAGTTATGGGCAACGTTTTTAAAAACGGATGCAAATATCTGCCATTTTTTCCGCATTCCTTCCAAGAATGGGTAAAAATGTGTATTTTTGTCAGTCTATTAAAAGATAGGTATGAATATCGAAGAGATACAGAGAATGAA
>DBYT01000004.1:40875-44547 GCA_002309915.1 Bacteroidales bacterium UBA1179
GTAGCCATTCAGGTTGCACCTACTGACCTGACGGTTCTGATTACAGGTGAGAGCGGTGCCGGAAAGGATGTCTTCCCCAGAATAATACACGAGAACAGCCTGCGCAAGACCAAGAAGTTCCTGGCCGTGAACTGCGGTGCAATACCCGAGGGCACAATTGACTCAGAGCTGTTCGGTCACATAAAAGGAGCATTCACTAACGCCATCAGCGACCGCAAGGGTTACTTCGGTGAGGCCGACGGTGGAACCATTTTCCTGGATGAGGTAGCCGAGCTGCCCCTTGCAACCCAGGCCCGTCTGCTCCGTGTACTTGAATCAGGTGAGTTTATACGCGTGGGCTCCAGCACGGTTGAGAAGACCGATGTCCGCATAGTCGCCGCCACCAACGTAGACCTGCTCAAGGCAATAGAGCAGGGGCGTTTCCGTGAGGACCTGTTCTACCGTCTGAGCACCATACCCATCAAGGTACCGCCATTGCGTGAGCGCGGGTCCGATGTGCAGTTGCTGTTCCGCAAGTTCGCAGCCGATTGCGCCGAGAAGTACCGCATGCCCGCAATACAGTTGTCCGATGATGCCAAGCAGATGCTCATGACCTATCACTGGCCGGGCAACGTGCGCCAGCTCAAGAACATAACCGAGCAGATATCCATCATGGCAACACAGCGTGTGATCACTGCCGATATGCTGCAGGAATACCTGCCTGACCGCAGGACATCCATGCTGCCTATGCTTGCCGGAGGTCAGCGTCAGGAGAATTCGTTTGAGAACGAGCGTGAGATACTGTATAAAGTGCTGTTCGATATGCGCCGTGACATAACCGACCTCAAGGCTCAGGTCAACAGCATGTCGCAGAACCAGCAGCCTGTTCAGCAGCCCGTATCAATCATCACCCACGATGAGGGTACCACCGTCCAGAACGTCGCACCCCGCAAGAGTGCCACTGTGGATGATGATATCCAGGATACTGAGGTCTATGTTGAGGAGACCCTTTCGCTCGATGAAGTTGAAAAAGATATGATTAAGCGCGCTCTGGCCAAACACGGCGGAAAGCGTCGCGGTGCAGCTGCCGATCTGAACATTTCGGAGCGTACACTCTATCGTAAAATCAAGGAGTACAATCTGGAATGAAACACGGTATTCTTAAAACTGTAATCGCATTGTTTGCATCGGCCCTGCTGATGCAGGGATGCACCATATCCTACAAACTTAACCAGGCTTCTATTGACTATACCACGACAAAGACCTTCTCGGTAGAGCCTTTTACCAATCGTGCCGCATATCAGTGGGCTCCAATGGCCCCTATGTTCAATACTACGCTGACTGACAGATATAACGATCAGACCAAACTCGTTCAGGTAAAGCGTGACGGTGATCTGGCCCTGTCCGGAGAGATAACATCGTACGACCAGACCAATAAATCCATTTCGGCCGACGGCTATTCGTCAATGGTACAGCTCAGGATGACCGTCAAGGTCAAGTTCACCAACCGTAACAAGCACAGTGATGACTTTGAGCGTACATTCAGTTCCAGCCGCGAGTATGATTCGTCACAGCAGCTTTCCTCCGTTCAGGAAGAACTGGTCCAGCAGATGATAGACGATATAGTAGATCAGGTGTTCAACCAAACGGTAGGCAAGTGGTAATGGGGCAGACCAGGGATGAACGCATGATGTCCCTTCTGGATTCGTTCCTGGAGGGTCAGGGAGAGAGTGCCGATGTCTCCAAGGAGCTGGGTGCCGTACCGGTGGATTACGTATCGGCCTATCTGGATACTCCTACTCCCGCAGAGAGCGCTGCCGATAAGGCCATACGCTCCAAAACCGAGCAGTTGCTGGATACGTTCCTGTCATCGGATTACAGGAAGCCTTCATTCGAACTCAAGCCTGAGGATACGGTTCAAACCGATGCTCCCGATGAGGCCGATGAATGTGCCGAACCGCTTGATGATACGTATTTTACCGAGACGCTGGCACGCATCTACCTCAAACAGCGCAGATATGACAAAGCATTGGAAATTATTCGGTCCCTTTATTTGAATTTTCCGAATAAAAGCATTTACTTTGCGGACCAAATCCGGTATTTGGAGAAATTAGTTTTGATAAATCAAAAATAAGAATAGAAAATGTTTAAGGTTTTACTCGTCATTATTGTGATTCTGGCAGTGTTCCTTTGCTTCATTGTCACAATCCAGAACTCAAAAGGCGGCGGTCTGGCTGCCGGTTTTGCTTCATCAAACCAGATAATGGGTGTTCGCAAGACTACCGATATCCTTGAAAAGACCACATGGACTCTGATTGCAAGCATAGCAGTCCTGAGCATCCTTACCGCATACGTGGCTAAACCCAAGGTTATCAACGCCTCTTCAGTTATGGAGGATGAGGCTATTGAGAACCAGATTGTAAATCCGGAGTCATCAACAACAACATTTGACTCTCCGATTGAGATTCAGGATCTTCCTCAGGAATAATCCATGGATTTATAATAAGTGGAGGCGGTCATCAGATCGCCTCCACTTGTTTTATACCAGTTTGTTGTAGACTTCCATAAGCCGGTCGGCCAGCACCTTGGGACTGAAATTGTCCGTTGCGTACCGATACCCTTTCTCTGCAATTGACTGCCGCAGTGTATTGTCCGTAAGCAGCATATTCATTTTGTCGGCTATGTCCTGCACGCTGCCTGGGTCCACCAGCAGGGAGTCGGGACCCGCCGCCTCGGGGAGCGATGAGACATTGCTGGTCACTACGGGGCAGTTGGAGAGCAGGGCCTCAACTACGGGCAGTCCGAAACCCTCATAGAATGACGGGTAGACCAGCAGGCGTGCGTTTGAGTAGAGGTAACGCAACCCCTCGGTTCCAACCTTGTCAGGCGAGAAAATGATTCGGTCCTCAAGTTTGTGCTCAGCAATGTAATCCAGTACCTTCTGCTTGTACTCCCTGCCGTTTCCAATGACAATCAGAGGTATCTGTATATCCTTGGGCAGGAGTTCCATGGCTTTCACTATACCCAGCAGGTTCTTGCGGGAGTTTATGGAACCTACATAAAGCATGTAGGGATTGGCTGCGTATTGTGTGAGCCCCTTCGGGCATCGGCCCTTATCGTTAGTGTAGTAAATGCTGTTTACGGGCTGATAAACCACGTCTATCCTGCTAGGGTCAACATCGTAAAAACGTATGATGTCCTGCCTGGTTGACTCGCTTATCGCTATTATGCGGTCTGCCCTCTTACAGGCATGGCGCCATTTCAGGTTATACGTGAAACGGTCCGGGGCGTGGTACATGTCCGGAAATGTCTTGAACGCAACGTCGTGGATTGTCACCACCGACGGTATTTCAAGTCTGGCCGGAAGTTCGTTGGAAAGGCCGTGAAATATGTCTGCACAATCCTTTTTTACGGCCGATGCCAGTCCGAAAGTCCTCCATGCGCTGCCTCTGAGCAGGCCGTGCGGCATTACGGTATGGCAACTGCTCAGGTCCAGATAGGGGGCGGTGACAGCGTTATGCTTTATCTTGGGGGTGTACAGGAGATACTCGTTCTCAGGATAGAATTGCGTGAGAATGTCAACTGTGGTACGGCTGTGGTTGCCCAGGCCGGTGAAGTTGTTGAACAGGCGTTTTGCGTCAAAGGCTATCTTCATACCTCGTCAGGTGACCAAACCATTGAACTTGCTCCCAG
>DBYT01000129.1:0-494 GCA_002309915.1 Bacteroidales bacterium UBA1179
CTGAAACGCTATCTGAACATAGATTCCAAACTTATCCAGGTTGAGGAGGAGCAGTTGCGCACTCAGGCTCCCGGATTCTGGGATGACCCCAAGAAGGCAGAGATCCAGATGAAGAAAGTCAAGGACCTTCAAAGCTGGATTGACGGTTACAAGCAGGTCAAGGCTCTGGCCGATGAACTGCAGCTCGCCATGGACTTTTACAAGGAGGAGCTGGTAACCGAGCAGGAGGTCGATGAAAACTACGCCAAGGCAATAGCCGCTGTAGAGTCCTTGGAACTCAAGAACATGCTTCGCGAGGAGGCCGATGAGATGGACTGCGTACTCAAGATCAATTCCGGTGCCGGCGGAACCGAGAGTCAGGATTGGGCCTCCATGCTCATGCGTATGTACATGCGCTGGGGTGAGGAGAACAACTATAAGGTTACCGTTGCCAACCTTCAGGACGGTGATGAAGCCGGAATCAAGCAGGTGACCATGGAGATAGAGGGACCGTT
>DBYT01000129.1:548-2564 GCA_002309915.1 Bacteroidales bacterium UBA1179
ATGACATCATTTGCCAGCGTCTTTGTAACCCCGCTTATCGATGATTCGATCGAGGTTGACATCAATCCCGCCCTGATGAGTTGGGATACATTCCGCAGCGGCGGTGCAGGTGGTCAGAACGTGAACAAGGTAGAGTCTGGCGTACGTCTGCGTTACCAGTTCAAAGATCCCTATACCGGTGCCGAAGAGGAAATCCTTATTGAAAACACCGAGACCCGTGACCAGCCCAAGAACAAGGAGCGTGCCCTGCAGCATCTGCGTTCCATCCTCTATGACAAGGAACTGCAGCACCGTATGGCCGAGCAGGAGAAGATTGAGGCAGGTAAGAAAAAGATAGAGTGGGGCTCACAGATACGCTCATACGTGTTTGATGACCGCCGTGTCAAGGATCACCGTACAGGCTACCAGACATCCGATGTAAACGGAGTCATGGACGGACACATAGACGGTTTCATCAAGTCATACCTTATGTCATTCGCCGAGTCTAAAGAACAGCAGATGTAATAGTCTTTAACCCAATATACACTAATACTATGGCAATTGAAATTGAACGTAAGTTCCTGGTCAAGGGAACAGCCTACAAAACCCAGGCATATGACCACTATGAGATTCTTCAGGGTTATATAGCCCATGAGAACGGTCGCTCGGTACGTGTACGCATTACCGACAAGGAGGCCATACTCACAATCAAAGGTCCCTCAGACAGCAAGGGCATGAGCCGTTACGAGTGGAATCACCTGATCTCAGTTGATGAGGCCCGTGAACTCTATGAACTGCACCAGAGCGGAGCGATTGAGAAAACCCGTTATCTGGTACACAGCGGTCCCCATGTATTTGAGGTCGATGAGTTCCATGGCGAGAATGACGGTCTTGTCATGGCCGAGGTTGAACTGAGTTCAGAGAATGAGACTTTCGTTAAGCCCGATTTCATCGGCAAAGAGGTGACAGGTGACCACCGCTATTATAACGCTTATCTGGCCACCAATCCCTACAAGACCTGGAAGAAGGATTGATTATCTCTTTTTTCTGAAGATGCTCTGGATTGCAAAGTAGCCGATGGCTGCGCCAACCAGCACGCCTATAGTATCGGCCAAGAGGTCTGCCCATTCACCGCTTCTTTCCTTTGTCAGTTCCATCTGCGCAATCTCCATCAGTCCGCCCAGTGCTATCGGGGCAATGATACCGAACAGGAGTATCTTTACCCAGTTCAGGTTCTCATGGTGACGCAGATACTCTATCCACAGTACCAGTTCCAACCCCAGATACATACCCACATGGACAATCTTGTCGATGCCCTTGATGGGGTCCAGATTCGTCTTGGGAGGGTTGAACAGTGACAGGAACAGTATGGCTGCTATGACAAGCAGTGACAGCGGATATTTTCGGATGAAATACAACATGCCGCAAAAATAACCAATTATACCATAACACAATGTCTAAAGACCACTTCTATTTCAACCGCAACGACAGGGTAGTAGCCCTTATCCTATTGTCTGTCATCATAATTGTCAATATAATCCGGAATCCGTGGAACCCGCCCGTTCCTGATGACAGCACGGATACGGATAGTCTGGTACATGTTCCCGATACATTCAGACGTACGGTTTACATAAGGGATACCGTAAGAAGGAAATGGTATGTCTGGGATACTGTAAGGGTTGAGGTTAAAAGTGCCCGATATGCAACCAAGAGCCGGCCTCTTGAGCCGCTTGACCTGAATATGGCAGACAGTACTGAACTTGTCCGTCTGCCCGGCATAGGAACTGCCACCGCCATGAAGATCATAAGGTACCGGGAACGGTTGGGCGGCTACACTGAAATAACCCAGCTGGCAGAGATAGAGGGATTGCCCGATTCATTGATGAAATGGTTCATTATTACCGATACCATACCCGTAAGAAAGATTCCGGTCAACAAAGCAACTATTGCCCAACTGCGCCGTCACCCCTATCTTGATTTCTATCAGGCGCGCGCCATTGTGGAGTATCGCAATGAGAGGGGAATAATAAAAGGTCC
>DBYT01000129.1:2573-3197 GCA_002309915.1 Bacteroidales bacterium UBA1179
TTCATGGAAGAGTTCACCGCTCAGGATCTTATAAGATTGGAGCCCTATCTTGATTTCGGGCAGGATCAATAACCGGCCAGTTTCTTGATCTTCATGGGAATCTCCTTGTTGTCAATCTGGCCTGTGAACTGCTCAGCTCCTGCGCCTATTGCAAATACGGGAACGTAACTGCCCGAATGGCAACCTGCAGCCCAACTGATCTGGGCACACTCGGTCATTACACGTGCAGCCTCATCGGCCATTTTCTCAACTTCAAAGTACTTACCCTCCTCAAGTGCGCCGGGACCCATACCAAAGGTCTCAACATATGCGCTCTTAAGGCTGGCGGTCTGCTTNNAGTTCAATCTTGTCCCAGAAACCAAAGTTATCCTTGAGTTCCTTCTCAACTTCCTCCCAGGTAAGTATATCATCTATCTCACGTCCCATCTTTTCAAGATGTGCAGAGAAAGCATCCTTACTCATCTTCTGATACTGCAGAACCTTAAGGTTGGTCTTGTAGTCACCGGCAGTAAGTCCAAGACCTCCGGTCTCATGATCGGCGGTAATGACTATAAGAGTCTCTTTCTTGTGCTTGAGATAGAAATCATATGCAACCTTGATGGCCTCATCAAAATCAAGCATCTC
>DBYT01000085.1:0-4316 GCA_002309915.1 Bacteroidales bacterium UBA1179
GCGGCCGATATCGGCACCACCGGAATACCCAGTATGCGCTCCATCTCATTCACGCGGACCGATCCGCCATTACCCGTCAGCTCGTCCATCATATTGAGAGCCAGCACCATAGGTACGCCCAGCTCCATCAGCTGAACCGTCAGGTACAGGTTGCGCTCAATGTTGGTGGCATCCACTATATTGATAATGCAGTTAGGCTTCTGCTCAATGATAAACTGGCGCGAAACCGTCTCCTCCTGAGTGTAGGGTGACAGCGAATAAATGCCCGGCAGGTCAGTGACAAGCGTATTCGGGTAACCCTTTATCTGGCCGTCCTTTCGGTCCACCGTCACACCCGGGAAATTACCCACGTGCTGATTGGAACCCGTAAGCTGATTAAACAAGGTGGTCTTACCGCAGTTCTGCTGACCGGCCAGCGCAAAACGCAACGTGGTACCCTTAGGCAGAGCATTCTCATGAGTAGGATCATGGTACTTGCCGGCCTCACCCAAACCCGGATGCGAGTTATGCTCATGCAAAGTCAGATTGTACCCAAAATCGGTACCATTGGGGTCAGGCCCCATTGGTATCATTTTTGAGGAATCGGTACCATTGGGGTCTGACCCCATTGGTATCATTTCTATCTTCGCTGCTTCTTCAAGACGCAGGGAAAGCGTGTAGCCACGAACCAGAAGCTCCATGGGATCGCCCATCGGCGCAAACTTAAGCAACTTAACCTCCACACCGGGCAGCAAGCCCATATCCAGGAAATGCTGACGCAACGCGCCCTCACCCCCAACTGCCTTAACCACAGCACTTTCACCAATCTTCAACTCACGTAAAGTCATATCCTCGCTAATTTTGCTCGCAAAATTACTGCATAAAAACAACAGAGCCAATACTCATAAATGAGTAAAGACTCCCAAAACGGTACCAAAGGGGCCTGACCCCAATGGTATTTTTTTATACCTTTGCCCCCCGATTAAACTAATGTGCTGATGATGAAAAAGTATTGTTTAAGAGCCGCAGCGCTCATTTTTTGTTTGTTTGTAACAGTCAATAGTCCGGCCCAGGAAATCTATCGTGATGGAAATGTGCGGGTTGTGCTTGAGGACGGGTGGAAAATCTATCACGGCGACCTTCAGGTGGCACACGGTGACGGTATGCTTGATATGGACAACCTCCCTCCGGCCTTCAAAGCCCTCATAGACAACTACGCCACCAACCCCGTGCAGAAAACCACCGTGCGAGCCCCCCAGAACGGCACAACCTACGGCCCCTACATAACCGTAAACTGGGATCAGGACGCGCCCTACAACCAGGCCTTCCCCACAGTGAACGGCACACCCACCCTTGTAGGCTGCTCCACCATCGCCACCGCGCAGGTGCTCAACTTCTTCCGCCACTGCAACGAACTGGATCTGAGCGGCCGCAACCAGGCCTACAGCGACCTGCAGTCACCCTACTTCTACGACTACGAGAAGGACATGGACGGCACCTATTATAAATACACATACCAATACACCCCTGATTTTGACTTAATCAATGCCGATACCGCCGAACTCTCCAAGTTCCTCTTTGCCATCGCCCTGGCGCAGCATGCGTACTTTGATCTGGACGGCACAATGACATCCATCTACACCCAGCGCGGTGCTCTGGACAACGTATTCGGCTATGATTATGACCTTTACGAGGGCAAGGATATCCAGAACGCCATCCAGGAGGCCATCATCAGCGGTGTGCCCGTAATCCTGAACGGCAACAACGGTGGAGCAGGCCACTCATTCAACGTAGACGGTTTCAACGGGACCGAATTCCACTTTAACTACGGTTGGGGCGGTTACTGTAACGGCTGGTTCCTCATGACCGAGAACCTTTTCCCTGAGAAGAATACAGCCGTCGTGGTGCGCCCATCGGACGGAACCAGACTGAAAATGCAGGAATATCCCGCCACCGTCAGAGTCTACAGCACAGATCAGAGCGTAGAATATGACAGCACCTTCATTATGGAACCCGCATGGAAAGATGCCTTCAGTTACGTTCCTAAGCAGCTAATCAATCTGGAGCCCGGCAACTACGCCTTCTACTTCACCTACCCCGACGGCACCACCATCGCCCCCTATCTTGAGGACAACACCGCGCTCAGCAAACTGCACGACGGACTGATCTCATACGGTAAGTACATCAGTTCACCGGCCCAGTTCAGCGTAGGTTACAAATGCTTAATCAACTTCTGGCATGCACCTGATATGGGTTATATACAGGTAAAGGCGCAGAATTTTGAGGACCCTGAATTTGCAAACTTTGGCGTATCGTTCATGATGGACGGCGTTAAGACACCCATGACTTACGATTCCGAACTCAACCAATACGACATCACATTCACTTGGACACCAGGCGAATACGAATTCCTGTACTACATAGCCAAGTACGACACCACCATCGGCAAGGCCCCTGCATGCGGCCCCGCCCCCACAAAGGTCTACTACGGCATGAACAACAATACCAACCGTACGGGATGGAGCGCAACCTACTGCGACACACCCGTCAACATCATTCTGGCCGATTCGGCCCTGGTTGAAGGCAGGCAATTCCCCATCCTCTCCGCAACCGTCCAAATCATCCTAGACAAGTATTGCGAAGCCAACCTCAAAGTGCTCTCATACACCCTTGACCCCGCCGACGTAAAAAAGATTAAGGCCGATGACAAATCACCAGCCTATATCCTCAACGATCGCATCATAATCCGCAACGGCAAAAAGATCCTGATAAAGTGACGCAAAGGGGTCAGACCCCTTTGCGTCACAAAATAGTACCAAAGGGGCCTGACCCCAATGGTATCATTTTATTCCCACTCGATTGTGCCGGTGGGTTTCGGAGTCAAGTCGTACAGCACGCGGTTAACGCCCGGAACCTCAGTGATGATGCGCTGGGTGATGTGGTGCAGCAGCTTGTAAGGAATCTCCTCGATAGTTGCTGTCATTGCGTCGCGGGTGTTGACGGCGCGGATTATTACCGGCCAATCCCAGGAGCGCTTGTTATCCTTCACACCGGTTGACTTGTAATCAGGAACGATGGTAAAGTACTGCCATACCTTGCCCTCAAGACCGTTCTTGGCAAACTCCTCACGCAGGATTGCATCGCTCTCACGAAGAGCCTCTAACCTATCTCTGGTAATGGCACCTGTGCAGCGTACACCCAGACCCGGGCCCGGGAACGGCTGACGGTAAACCATATTGTCGGGCAGACCCAACTCCTTACCAACCACGCGGACCTCGTCCTTAAACAGCAGCTTGATAGGCTCAACCAGCTCAAACTGAAGGTCCTCAGGCAGACCGCCCACATTGTGGTGACTCTTTACGGGACCTGACTCCACGATATCGGGATAAATGGTACCCTGGGCCAGGAAAGAAATACCCTCAAGTTTGCGTGCCTCCTCCTCAAATACACGGATAAACTCAGCGCCGATAATCTTGCGCTTCTGCTCGGGATCCTCCACCCCAGCCAGCTTATCCAGGAATCTGTCAGTAGCATCAACATAAATCAGGTTTGCGTTCAACTCGTCGCGGAACACGCGCACCACCTGCTCGGGCTCACCCTTACGCAGCAGACCGTGATTAACGTGAACCGATACCAGCTGTTTGCCCACAGCCTTGATAAGCAGAGCGGCTACGACCGATGAATCCACACCGCCGGACAGCGCCAGCAGCACCTTTTTGTCACCAATCTGAGCCCTCAGCTCCTTAATCTGTTCGTCAATAAATTTCTTGGCCAGCGCCGGAGTCGTGATACGCTCCATATCGGCCGGACGTACATTACCTTGTGTCATTATTTGGAATTTATTTGTAATAAGTGATGGTTCTCTGATAATATTTCTCATGCGCCGAGGTCTCCTGGTGCATAAGAATCCAGTTGTTCTTGTTGTCATACTGGTACTGCGGATATCGGTCCACATCAACATCCACCGCCCCGTTATGCTTGGTCCGCTTCTCCAACAGATCATGGTTCGCGTTATAATCGCACTCATAATAATCAATATCATGACCAGCAGACCCAGTGTAAGTATATTTCTCAACCACCATCCTGACAGGATTCTCCAGGAACTTATACTCGTCGTACTTGGTGGTCATCATATAAATCATACCGTTTGAGTAATAGAACGTATTATTCACATATCCAATACCCTTCTGAGGCAGCATCTTTCCACCGGTGTACTGATACTCAACCTTCATCGTATCGCAAAACACCGGAACGCGCGTACCCAGACTATCCTTCCATCGGTCAACATAAATTACCAACTTATAATCCTCTGAGAACGTATAAACCCTATCATCGTG
>DBYT01000085.1:4400-6069 GCA_002309915.1 Bacteroidales bacterium UBA1179
TGAGCCGAATAAGGCACATACCTGCCCTTGTTCTCATACTCAAACTCCCAGGTACGTATCACGTTGTCATTGAAATCCTTCACCGTACACGACAGCTTATGATTGTAACTGTCATACTGATACTGCCGAAAAGCCGTCCTGACATCATTCTCAATGGTCGTCTCCCGCAGAACATTACCCCGGATATCAAAGAAATACCCCGTCTGGCTGCCCGGATGCCAGCTGTCCGATACCGTCATCGAATCCACCTTGCCGTGCAGACCCGCCCGCTGCAGCGCGGTCCTGTCCCAGTACATAACCTCGCCCCACTCTTCGGCCGCGCCCTGAACCACCCAGTAAATCTTTGTCAGCGGGCCCGATACAACCGCCAGCAGAGCCTTACGCTGAACCGTCGACGGGTTCTCCTTAACAAAAATCCTAATCGTGTCAGTACCTTTCCGGCCCTCATACTTTGAAATCGTGCACCATCCCTCGCCGTCCGTCAGCACCGCCTCCCATTCGGCATTACTCACAATAACCAGGTTGGTGGAATCGGCCGTATTACTCAAAACACGTACTCTGGTGGAGTCAATCACAGTGATTTTCTCGCCCTCGTCAATCAAAACCTCGTGGTTCAACAGGTCACAACCGGTCATAATCATCCCGATTACGGCCGATGCCAACACGCTTGCCAAAACAGATATCCTCATATAAGCATCAATAGGTTCGTTCTTACAAATTTATATATTTTTATAACAACATGAAAAGCCCAATTGGCACAATAAGTTAACTTTGTGCAGTTTTTTGAAAAACAATAGCCATATAATATGAAATACTACATCCTTTTTGGCCCTCCCGGGGCAGGTAAAGGCACACAGGCTGGTGCCATATCAGAGAAATACAACCTTAAGCACATCAGCACCGGCGAGATGCTGCGCAGTGAAATAGCTGCAGGCACAGAGCTCGGCAAGCAGGCCAAGGAGCTCATCGACGCCGGCAACCTGGTTCCCGACAGCGTAGTCGAGGGTATGATTGAAAGCACATTCAACAACAATAAAGACGTTGCAGGATTCCTTCTGGACGGATTCCCCCGCACCCTTGGCCAGGCAGTCGACCTGGACGAGATGCTGGCCCGCCGCGGCGAGAAGGTGAACGCCGTAATCTCCATCATGATCAAGGACGACACCATCAAGGAGCGCATCAAACACCGCGCCGAGATTGAGGGCCGTGCCGATGACGCCAACGAGGAGACCATCAACAACCGCATCAAAACCTACCACAAGCAGACCGAGCCCCTTATCACCTATTATAAGAACGCCGGCAAGTACCAGGAGGTAGATGGCGAGTGTGGCGGCATCGAGGATGTCCGCAAGGCAATGTTCCGCGTGTTCAAGGGCATCGACCGCAAGTTCATGGAGCGTCAGGTTGTACTTGATGATTCACTCCTGGATAAGGTACAGATGCTGGCTCAGGAGTCACCCCGTCTGCGCATGAACTACGATCTGCGCAACTCCGAGGACGACCAGTCACAGCGTATGCTCAACGTAATGCTGCCCGGCACCCACACCACCATCCACAAGCACAACCTCTCAAGCGAGACCGTGATGCTTATGCGCGGCCGCATGGATACCGTATTCTATAACAACAAGGGCGTTGAGATGCAGCGCATCCACATGGGTGGCGATACCGG
>DBYT01000098.1:0-5803 GCA_002309915.1 Bacteroidales bacterium UBA1179
GGTGCCAAGGTTGTTACCTTCTCTGATTCAAACGGTTACATCTACGATCCCGAGGGCATGACCGAGGAGAAGATCGCTTATGTAAAGAACCTCAAGAACGTTATCCGTGGCCGTATCAAGGAGTATGTAAAGCAGTATCCTAACGCCAAGTACTTTGAGGGCGAGCGTCCTTGGGGCGTTAAGTGCGACATCGCTATGCCTTGCGCTACTCAGAACGAGATCGAGCTTAAGGATGCTGAGAAGCTGGTTGCCAACGGTTGCTACTGCGTAACCGAGGGTGCCAACATGCCTACCACTCCCGATGCAATCGCTCTGTTCCAGAAGAACAAGATGCTGTACTCACCCGGTAAGGCTTCAAACGCCGGTGGTGTATCAACATCAGGTCTTGAGATGTCACAGAACTCAATGCGTCTCAAGTGGACCGCTGAGGAGGTTGACGAGAAGCTGCATCGNNATCATGTCCGATATCCACGCTGCCTGTGTTAAGTACGGTACCGAGGAGGACGGCTACATCAACTACGTTAAGGGTGCTAACATTGCCGGCTTCATCAAAGTAGCCAACGCAATGTGCGAGCAGGGTTTGGTATAATCCTTATTAATAACTAATTTTGGGCTGGCTTAGAGATTCTGGGCCAGCCCAAATTATTTAAGATGGAAGAGAAGGAGATACATCATGTCGAACTCATGGCCAGGAGGATACGCCGTATACTTCTGGTATGCAACAATTATGACAGTTACTCACTTGAGGAGGACGGTCATATTGAGGCACAGATTGCACAGGACTATGCGGAACTCAATCTGAGTAACCCGCCTGATATTGTACGTGTATCGACCACCATCGAGGCTTTGGAACTGGCCAGGACCGATACATCGTTCGATCTGGTCATAACCATGTACAACGTGGGTGAGGTTGATGTGTTTGAATTCTCCAAGCGTATGAAGGAGATTGCTCCCGATACGCCCATAGTCCTTCTGGCCACATTCTCACGCGAGATATTCAACCGCATGCAGGACCGTGCAAACAGCGCCATTGACTGGTTCTTCTGCTGGAACAACTCCACCGACCTGATGATTGCCATCATCAAGTTGCTTGAGGACCGCATGAATGCCGAGCATGATATACTGGAGGAGGGCGTGCGCGCCATACTTCTGATAGAGGACTCGGTGCGCTACTATTCCACCTATCTGCCTGTTCTCTACAAACTGGTTCTGCAGCAGAACAGTGAGGCCATCCGTGATACCCTGAATGAGAAACAGCAGACACTGCGCAAGCGCTCCCGTCCCAAGATCCTCATGGCTACCTGTTATGATGATGCCGTTGAATTGTACGAGCGTTACAAACAGAACATCCTGGGAGTGATATCGGACATTGGATTCGTAATCCATAAGGACGATGCCCCCGAGACCGAGAAACTGGATGCCGGTATAGACCTGGTGAACCATATTCATGCAGATAACCCCACAATGCCTATCCTGATGCAGTCATCACAGGAGAGCATGCGTGAGGTGGCCGAGCAGTTGGGCGTGGGCTTTGTGGTCAAGACCTCCAAGACCCTTACGCATGATTTGTCGGAGTATATAGGCCGTGAATTCGGATTCGGTGACTTTGTAGTGACTGATCCCACTACCGGTGAGGAACTGCTCCGTGCAAGTGACCTGTACGGATTCGAGAAGATCATCAAGAACATATCGGACCGCGATTTCCGTCGTCTGTCCGATAAGAACTACATATCCCGCTGGCTGTTCGCACGCGGTCTGTTCGCACTGGGTAAGCAGTTGCGTCCGCTCACCATCCACAATGATTCGGAACTTCCTGAGATACGCCGCATCAACCTAGAGGTGATACATGATTTCCGTATCAACCAGGGTGTGGGTGTGGTGGCCAAGTTCGATCCCGCCACCTACAATGACACCATTCGTTTTGCCCGTCTGGGTAATGGCTCGCTGGGCGGAAAGGCCCGTGGTCTGGCATTCCTGAATCATATCCTGGTCAAGTACGATATGTATGACAAGTATGAGGATGTGCGTATAACCGTGCCTCGTACCCTTGTCATAACCACCGAATATTTTGACCGTTTCATCATAGACAACGGACTTCAGTACGTCATCAACTCCGATATTTCCGATGAGGAGATACTGGCCGAGTTCGTGGCATCGACCCTGCCGCGTGACCTGATTGACAACCTGAAGGTATTCATACACAATATCCGCAAGCCCCTTGCAGTGCGCTCATCGTCAAAGCTGGAGGATTCATACTACCAGCCCTTTGCCGGAGTATATTCAACGTATATGATTCCGCGCACCGACAATGAGGACCAGCAACTGCGTCTGCTTTCCAAGGCCATCAAGAGCGTTTATGCATCAATCTTCTTTGCATCGTCACGTAGTTATATTACCGCTACGGCCAATGTGATATCCGAGGAGAAGATGGCTATAATTCTGCAGGAGATATGCGGCAGCAGCGACCAGGGCTATTACTTCCCCACGCTGTCAGGTGTGGCCCGCTCGGTTAACTTCTACCCCATAGGACATGAGAAGGCCGAGGACGGTATAGTGAAGGTTGCGTTTGGACTGGGTAAGGCTGTAGTTGACGGTGATCAGGTGCTCCGTTTCTCGCCCAAGTATCCCAAGCATGTGCTTCAGACATCGACCATAGAGCAGACCATGACCGAGACTCAGAAGTCCATGTTCGCCCTGAACCTCAAACCCGAGAAGTTCACCACATCAATCGATGATGCAGTGAACCTGGAGCGCATAAGCATAGCGGACTGCGAGAAGTTCCGCAACCTGAAACACGTGGTTTCGACCTTTGATCTGGAGAACCAGCGAATGGTAGACTCGGCATATCCAACCGGTCCCCGATTCGTAACGTTCGCCCAGATGCTCAAATACAAGACCTTTCCGCTGGCAGAGATAGTTGACGAACTGCTTGAGATAGCCCGCAAGGAGATGAAATGCGGCGTTGAACTGGAGTTTGCGGCCGATATAGACCGCGGCGGAAACACCAACAAACTGCCCAAGTTCAATGTGCTGCAGATCCGTCCCATATCGGTTGACAGCCGCAACGTGGATGTTGACTGGGATGAGATAGACACCGACGGCGCCCTGATAAAGTCGGAGAGTGCGCTGGGAACAGGCTGGATAAAGGGACTGACTGATGTCATCTACCTCAAACTGGATGCATTCGATACCCAGAAGACCGTACAGATGGCACGTGAACTTGCTGCCATGAACACCCGTATGCGTGCCCAGGGGCTCAATTACGTCCTGATAGGTTACGGCCGATGGGGTTCCAGCATACCGTCACTTGGCGTACCCGTGCAGTGGGGTGACATATCGGAAGCAAAGGTCATAGTGGAGTGCAGTCTGGAGGATTTCCGCGTGGATCCCAGCCAGGGTACCCATTTCTTCCAGAACCTGACATCATTCAACGCCGGTTACATAAACGTTGATCCGTACTCGGGCAGGGGTGATGTGTTTGACTATGAGGCACTTGCAAAACTGCCGGTCATAGAGGAGACGGAATTCCTGCGTCACGTAAAGTTTGACCGCGAACTTGAGATATGCATTGACGGCCGAAATAGTAAAGCAATGATAAAGTAACAAAACAATATGCTAACATTCGTGATAGCTTTGATAGTCCTGGTCCTGGGCTATGTGTTCTACGGAAAATTCATTGAGCGTCTTTTCGGGGCTGATCCTAACCGTGATGTGCCGGCCAAGAGTATGGCTGACGGCGTTGACTACATAGCAATGCCCACGTGGAAGGCCTACATGATCCAGTTCCTCAACATTGCCGGTCTGGGTCCGATATTCGGTGCCATCATGGGTGCCAAGTTCGGAACCGCATCATACCTGTGGATTGTGTTCGGAACAATCTTTGCCGGTAGCGTGCATGACTATCTGTCGGGAATGATCTCCTTAAGACACGGCGGAGAGAGCCTGCCTCAGCTGGTGGGCCGTTATCTGGGTACATCGGTGCAGAAGGTGTTCATGGTGTTCTCCATGATACTGCTGGTGCTGGTAGGTGCGGTGTTCGTATCACAGCCGGCCGATATCCTGGTCCGTCTTACCGGCGGCGCTATGGGTATCAACACCTGGATTGCCATCATCTTTGTCTATTATCTGCTGGCCACTTTGTTCCCCATTGACAAGATTATCGGCCGCTTCTATCCCATATTCGGTGCAGCACTGCTGTTTATGGCAATAGGTATCATGATTGCGCTGTTTGTCAACCATCCGCCGCTCCCGGAGATGTGGAAGGGATTCGGTGTCAAGTATGACAAGAACCCCATATTCCCCATGATGTTCATATCGATTGCCTGCGGTGCTATAAGCGGATTCCACGCAACGCAGTCGCCCCTTATGGCACGATGCATTACCGATGAGGGCAAGGGTAGGATAGTGTTCTACGGCGCAATGGTATCCGAGGGTATCGTGGCTCTTATCTGGGCAGCCGCCGCAACCGCTTATTTTGGCGAGCACGGAACAGACTTTACCGCCGCTCAGATTGTGCTTGACATATCCAAGACCTGGCTGGGTAAGGTGGGCGGCATCCTGGCTGTTATCGGTGTCGTAGCAGCGCCTATCTCATCGGGAGATACCGCTCTGCGTTCGGCCCGTCTTATCGTGGCTGATTTCTTCAAGATCAGGCAGAAATCCATAGGCAGCCGTCTGGCCATAAGCGTCCCGCTGTTTGTAATCACCTTCTTTGCACTGTTCTACAGCCTGCGTGACAAGGAGGGATTCAATATAATCTGGCGTTACTTTGCATGGTCCAACCAGACGCTGTCTGTATTCACTCTGTGGGCTGTCACGGTTTATCTGACCAAGCACCGTAAGAACGTGCTTGTTACGCTTATTCCGGCCATGTTCATGACCGTGGTAACCGTTACCTACATCTTCATGGCACCCGAGGGATTCCGTCTGGCTCCCTGGATTGCCTATATCATCGCCGGCGTAACGGCATTGGCGTTCCTGATACTTTATCTTACTTGGAAAAGTCGTTTTGACAAAAAGAATATAGCACAATGAAAGAGCCGTTTGTTATAACAATCAGCCGTGAGGTAGGCTCCGGCGGAAGGACTATCGGCCGTAAACTGGCCGCAAAACTGGGCGTACGTTTCAGTGACAAGGAATTGGTTGATGCGCTCCAGAAGAAACTCAATCTTACCGAAAGCAGCATTGAGGAGCTTAAGGGTAAGAAGAAACGCTGGCTGGATGATTTCATTCAGATGGTGGCTCCGGTGCCCATGAGCGGCATGCTGGTGGACGGCGACAGCGATTACATAAGCGAGTACAACCTGTCACTCACCGTAAATGATGTTTTTGAGGCAGAGAAGGAGATACTTAACGGTATAGCCGATCAGGGTTCATGCGTGATTGCCGGCCGCTCCGGTTTCTTTGTGCTCAAGGGCCGCCCCAACAAGGTGGATATCCTTATCACCGCATCACGTGACAAGCGCATTGCCCGCATCATGGAGAAGCAGAACCTTTCCCGTCAGAAGGCCGAGGAGGTTATAGACAGCGTCGATAAGGCCCGCGACAACTACGTTAAGCGCTACACCGGACAGAGCCGTTACGACGCCCGCAACTACCACATAGTCCTCAACATGGATTACATCACCGAGGATCAGGCGGTTGCTATGATACTCTCTTATCTGGGTAAGTGATCAGTTAATAAAAAGCATTAAATTGCAAACTCCACTTTGCAAAATGTGGAGTATTTGTATTAACTTTGCGGTCCGTGCACACGAGTGCGCGGACGCGTGTTATATATGGAGCAGTTTTTCAGGACACATGA
>DBYT01000098.1:5863-7529 GCA_002309915.1 Bacteroidales bacterium UBA1179
GGCACGCGCGGGGTGGGCAAGACCACTTTCCTGCTTCAGTATGCCAAGGAGAAGTTCGGACGTGACCGTTCATGTCTTTATATCAACATGAACAATTTCTATTTCCAGGGTCACGGCATTGCCGAGTTTGCGGGCAATTTCCATAAGATGGGCGGCAAGGTGCTCCTGATAGACCAGGTGTTCAAGCACCCCGACTGGAGCAAGGAACTGCGCAAGTGCTATGACATGTACCCTGACCTCAAGATCATCTTTACGGGATCATCGGTCATGCGTCTTAAGGAGGAGAACCCGGAACTTAACGGCATTGTAAGTTCTTACAATCTTCGCGGTTTCTCATTCCGTGAGTTCCTGAACCTCAAGGCAGGTACCGCATTCAAGGCACACCGTCTGGATGACATACTCAAGAATCATGTTCAGATTGCACAGGATGTGCTGCGGCAGGTAAATCCTCTGGATTATTTCCAGGATTACGTGCATCACGGCTTCTATCCGTTCTTCCTGCAGCAGCGCAACTACTCCGAGAACCTGCTCAAGACCATGAACATGATGATGGAGGTTGATATACTGCTCATCAAGCAGATTGACCTGAAGTATCTGGCCAAGATCAAGAAACTGTTCTATATGATGGCGGTGCAGGGTACATCGGCCCCCAATGTAAGCCAGTTGGCAGCGGAGACCGAGACATCGCGCGCTACCGTGATGAACTATATCAAGTATCTGGCCGATGCCCGACTCATCAATATGGTTTATGCCAAGGGCGACAGTTTCCCAAAGAAGCCGTGCCGTGTGCTGATGCACAACTCAAACCTGATTTATACCATCTATCCTCCGCGTCAGGACCGTCAGGATGTGATTGACACATTCTTTGTCAACTCCATGTGGAAGGATCATGTGGTGCACAAGGGTGCCAAGGGATGGTCATTCCTGGTGGACGGAAACGTCAACTTCAAGGTTTCGACTACCGAGGGTAAGATACGCCAGCAGCAGGATTCGTTCTACGCTGTTGACGGACTGGATATAGGACATGACAACGTGATTCCGTTGTGGATGTTCGGAATGCTTTATTAATGAACACAAGATTTTCAACAACATAATAAACTATGGCAAAGAAATTTATCACTTGTGATGGTAACGAGGCTGCAGCTCACGTGAGCTATATGTTCTCGGAGGTAGCTGCTATCTACCCCATCACCCCGTCATCACCTATGGCGGAGCACGTTGACGAGTGGGCTGCCCGTGGTCGCAAGAACCTCTGGGGTCAGACCGTCACAGTTCAGGAAATGCAGTCTGAGGCCGGTGCCGCAGGTGCAGTGCACGGTTCACTTCAGGCCGGTGCTCTGACAACCACCTTCACCGCTTCTCAGGGTCTTCTGCTGATGATTCCTAACATGTACAAGATTGCCGGTGAGCTGATCCCCTGCGTGTTCGATGTATCTGCACGTACACTGGCCAGCCACGCTCTGTGCATATTCGGTGACCATCAGGATGTTATGGCTTGCCGCCAGACAGGTTTCGCAATGCTTTGCGAGGGTTCTGTTCAGGAGGTAATGGATATGACAGCTGCCGCTCACCTTGCTTCACTTGAGACCTGCGTTCCGTTCGTAAACTTCTTTGACGGTTTCCGCACATCACACGAGTATCACAAGATCGAGCTTCTGGATCAGGA
>DBYT01000098.1:7584-7784 GCA_002309915.1 Bacteroidales bacterium UBA1179
GCTATGTCACCTGAGCGTCCTATCACCCGTGGTACTGCCGAGAACCCTGAGACATTCTTCACACACCGTGAGGCCAGCAACCCCTACTACGATGCAGTTCCTGATGTAGTAGAGAAGTACCTGGGCGAGCTCTCAAAGATCACAGGCCGTGAGTATCATCTGTTCTCATACTACGGTGCCAAGGATGCTGACCGCATGAT
>DBYT01000023.1:0-1978 GCA_002309915.1 Bacteroidales bacterium UBA1179
ATCGGGCCGACAGGGTTCCATCAGGGTTGATTTCAAACGCGGAACCAACCTCAAGATGACCACCGTAAAGCTGCAGGAGAAGATCAGTTCCATAAGGGGTGATTTCCCGAGCGATGTCACTGTCAATGTCCAACAGGCCAACCTTACAGGTATAAGCAACCAGTTCATGTCACTTCAGGTGCGCGGATCAGGTGGTGTTGACCGTCTGAGAGCCATCGTGGACAAGGACGTGATGCCGCGTCTGGAGAGTATAGACGGAATTGCCGGCGTGACTGTGTACGGCGGACGTGTCAAGTCAATCGAGATACGTTCCAATCCGGAGGCAATGCAGGCACTGAAAATATCCAATGCGCAGATAAGCCAGGCGCTGAACCAGTATAACCAGGAGCGTACGTTCCTGGGATTCATAAGCGAGCCTGACCGCAAGTATTATGTCCAGCTTGACGCCAACTATGATGACGTGTCGCAGGTGGAGAACCTGGTGGTGGCACCGGGTCCCGTATATCTGAAGAATGTAGCCACTGTGTTCTTTGACTACAGGGAGGAGACAACCATCAGCCGTGTGAACGGTATGGACGCCATCTCAGTTTCACTGGTGAACGGAGCAGGTGAGAACCTTCTGAACCTGTCCAACCGTACATTGAAACGTATCGATGAGATAAACAAGGAGGTAGCCGCACAGGACCTGCAGCTTGTGGTTCAGTCCAATTCGGCCGACCAGATAAGCAACAACATATCACAGATTGTCAGACTGGCTCTGATTGGTGGCCTGCTGGCTGTTCTGGTGTTGTGGTTCTTCCTGCGCAACCTGAGCCTTGTGTTCTTTATCGCACTGTCAATACCTGTGTCCATATTATCGGCCTTCAACGTGTTCTACGCAGCCGGTATATCCATAAACACCCTTACCCTTATAGGTATGGCGCTGGCCGTGGGTATGTTGCTGGACAGCAGTATCGTTGTGTTGGAGAATATCTACCGACTGGCATCAATGGGAATGCCGCCGCGTCTGGCAGCGCTTCAGGGTGTCAAGGAGGTACGTAAAGCCCTTATATCATCTACGCTCACCACTATAACGGTGTTCCTGCCGTTTGTATTCTCGGATGAGCCCATGATCAAGCTGCTGGGAAAGAACATAGGTTTCTCGATCATATCGACCCTGTTATTCTCGCTCCTGGTAGCTGTAACATTCATCCCTATGGCTACGGCAGCCATGATGGAGCGTGGAGGCGGCAGCAACAGTGTCTTCTTCAAGAAGATGTCCATACACGACCGTCCTCTGCAGATGTATTCAACTCTGCTCAAGACCTGTCTGCGTCAGCCCGGACCGACTATCGGCACAGCCGTGGCCGTTCTGGTTATAGCCTTTATATTCGCCCTGTCGCGCGATACCGGCCAGAACCGTCAGGTTGACAGTGACCGTATCAACGTGAACATAACCATGCCCAGCGGCAGCACTATTGAGAATACCGATGAGGCAACCGCCAAGTTGGAGGAGCGTCTGGACAGTCTGCCTCAGAAGAAGGATGTGATAAGCCGTATCCAGGAGGATCAGGCATCAATTACCGTGACTCTGCAGGAGGGATACAACAAGAAGGGCGGTCCTACCATCAGCCAGCTTGTTGAGGAACTGAATGAAACCCTTGCCCTGGAGAATGAGATTGACGTCCGCGTAACTCCCGGTTACGCCCGTGGCAACCAGAGCGCATCGGGCCTGAGTTCCCTGACCCGTTTCATGAGCGTGCTGGGTATGGGTGACAACACCGAGCGAATCGTTGTCAAGGGTTCCGATACCGAGACAATGCGTGTGGTATCCAACAACCTCAGGTACTATCTTGAGCAGTTGGAGTTTGTACGTAACGTCAGGGTTGACAACCCGGGCGGCCGCCGTGAGGTTCAGCTTACCTTTGATCCCGTCACGCTGGCATCGTACAACATATCCACATCGGCCATAACACAGGCCCTGAACTCCCTGAACCGT
>DBYT01000023.1:2029-2187 GCA_002309915.1 Bacteroidales bacterium UBA1179
GTCATAATGGAAGACCTGACCGAGGAAGAGGAGGAGATGGGACGCTGGGAGAAGACCATGGATGATCTGCGCCGCGTAATCGTGACCGATGCAAACGGCGGCACCCATGAACTCCAGCAGCTGGCCACTATCCGTCTGAGCCGCGGACCGTCGGAGGT
>DBYT01000023.1:2308-6700 GCA_002309915.1 Bacteroidales bacterium UBA1179
CTCGAGGTTCAGCGCGGTGATGACTCAACCAGCGAGTTCAAGTTCCTGATTCTGGCCTCTATCATTCTCATATTCATGATATTGGCATCGGCCTTTGAGTCTCTGACCACGCCTATTGTATTGCTGTTCTCCATTCCGCTGGCTGCCATCGGATCACTGCTGGCACTGCTCCTGTCGGGCAACAGCCTGATGAACGCCAATACGCTGACAGGATTCCTTATCCTGCTGGGTATAGTGGTGAACAACGGTATCATTCTGATTGACTACTCAACTACGTTGCGCCGTCGCGGCTACAACCGTATGAGGGCAATCATGAACAGCGGTTATTCGCGACTGAGACCTATCTGCATCACTACCATCACCACTATCGTCACGCTTATCCCGATGGCGATGGGTGACAATGAGTATGCCGGTGCCATAGGTGCTCCGTTCGCGCTGACTGTGATAGGCGGTCTGACATTCTCGGCCGTACTTACGCTGCTGCTCATACCTACGCTCTACATATCGTTCGAGAATATGAGGGCATGGTACAGGAAACTGGGCCGATACACCCATATCCTGCATGCAATCCTGTTCAGCGTGGGCCTTATAGTGATCTTTACCACCGTACACGGAATATTCCGCATACTTATCTACATAATCGTGCTGGCAATTGCCGTTCCGGGTATCACTTACTTCATAAAGAGTTCAGTAAGGTTTGCCCGTAAGGATATCGTCAAACCCGACGAGCCGATTGTGATTGAGGTACGTAACCTGGTAAAGGTATATGACTGGTACAGCCTGTTCCTTCGTCAGTGGCGCAGCGGACTGAACATACGCCGCCGTCTGGGACTGGCACGCAGTTTCCATCACGCAAAGGACTTTGTAAGCCTTCTGTGGCAGGTGGTTGTATTCGGATACACCGGTTATCTGGCCGGTTGGTATTTCGAGAAGCAGGGCTGGATCCTGCTTATGACCATCATTACCCTGGCCGGTATCAACAATATTCTCAAGGCTGTACTTGAGTATATAGCATACAAGTTCAAGAAGGGTGCCGGAGCAGTGACAATAATCCGTAGGATCCTTTATTGGGCACTTCCTATATGCGCTATGATATTCCTGAGTTCACGCATTGAGAGCAAGGGATTCATGGTATTCATTGTGGTAGTATGGATACTGGGACTCTGCATCAGCAAGACAGCCGACTATCTGTACGAGAACAACATCAACGTGGAGCGATTGAAGGGCGAGACTGCCGGTATCCGCCGTGCATGGTTCGTGTTCGTAAAGAGCATTCCCATAATCGGCAAGCGCAAGAAACCGTTCAAGGCCCTGCGCGGCGTATCGTTCGAGATTCACAGCGGTATGTTCGGCCTTCTTGGTCCTAACGGTGCCGGTAAGTCCACGTTCATGCGTATCGTGACCGGTATCCTGCGTCAGAGTTACGGAACGGTGTTCATAAACGGTCTGGATACTCTCAAGTACAGGGAGGAACTTCAGAGTCTTATCGGTTTCCTGCCTCAGGAGTTCGGCATGTACGAGTCCATGAGTGCTTGGGATTTCCTGAATTACCAGGCCATCCTTAAGGGTATTACCGATGAGAAGGTGCGTAATGAGAGACTGGAGTATGTGCTGACATCGGTACATATGTATGAGCAGAGGAATTCGGCCATCGGATCATTCTCGGGTGGTATGAAGCAGCGTATAGGTATTGCGCTCATACTGCTTAACCTGCCGCGTATCCTTGTGGTCGATGAGCCTACTGCAGGTCTTGACCCGCGTGAGCGTATCAGGTTCCGTAACCTGCTGGTAGAACTTAGCCGTGACCGTATCGTGATATTCTCGACCCATATCATCGAGGATATAGCAAGTTCATGTAACCAGGTTGTGGTCATAGAGAAGGGTTCACTCAAGTACTTCGGTGAGCCCAACGATATGGTCAAGCTGGCCAAGGACAAGGTATGGCTGTTTGACATTGAGGCTTCCCGTCTGGGTGAACTCGATGAGAAACTCATTGCCAACCACATCCAGGACGGCCGCATGATCAAGGTACGTTACATATCTCCCACATGCCCGTGGCCGGGTGCCGAGCTGGCTGAGCCCAATCTGGAGGATGCATACCTTTGCCTATTGAAGAACCTTTAAAGAAGTTGACCAATGTCAGTATTACAGACAACAAAATCATTCGCCAAGTTGTGCGGCTACAATATGAGGATAATTTTTGCCGGCAAGTTCATATGGTTCCTGCTGGTGGGCCTGGCCCTGTTCTTCTTCCTTATGCTCGCGGCCGCATCAAGAGGCACGTCGCTCAGTCACGGTATGGTTTACAGTCAGCTTATCATTCCCGGTCTGCTGCTGGTTTTCTATCCGTCATGCTTCGGCATTCAGAATGATGCCGACCACCGCATTCTGGAACTTCTTTTCGGTATTCCGAACTATATGTATAAGGTATGGCTGTTCCGCCTGGTGATGATATACGTCGAGGTATATCTGATACTTGTGGTTTATGCCTTCCTGGCCAGAATCCTGCTGTTCCCCGTTGAGCCTTTCACCATGGCGGCACAGCTCATGCTTCCGGTCACGCTGTTCGGTAACCTTGCATTCCTGTACTCAACCCTGATACGCAACGGAAACGCTGCAGCCGTACTGTCGGTTCTCACGGTCATTGTCGCAATGATTCTGGGAAATATCCCGTTGGTTGAGAACAAGATGTGGGACGTCACCATCAATCCCTACGAGGAGCCAGAGAACATCAATGCCGCTATCTGGAGCCTGACTCTGCTCAAGAACCGCATCTTTATGTCTGTAGCGGCCATCATATTCCTGATGTCTGGCCTGCTTGGCCTGCAGAACCGAGGCAAATTCCTGGGATAAATATTTTTGGATAATAATCCAGCTATTATTAACTTTGGCATATCGGTCACGACTGTGACCGGTATGCTTTTTTTACGTAAATAACCATTTAATAATAGAGAATATGACTATCAAGGATTTACAGCCCAAGATCGTTTGGGATAACTTTTACGGCATAACCCGTCAGCCGCGTCCGTCAAAGCATGAGGAGAAGATCCGTGCATGGCTTCTGGACTGGGCTAAACAGCATAACATAGAGGCTTTTGCCGATGAGACCGGTAACGTGATCATGCGCAAGCCCGCTACTCCGGGCATGGAGAACCTCAAGGGCGTTATCATGCAGGGTCACATGGATATGGTTCCTCAGAAGAATGCCGATGTAAAGCATGACTTTGAGAAGGATCCCATTGAGACCTGGGTGGACGGTGAGTGGCTCAAGGCTAAAGGTACCACACTGGGTGCCGATAACGGTCTGGGTGTGGCTCTGGCTCTGTCAGTCCTTGAGTCAAACGATATCAAGCACGGTCCGCTGGAACTGCTGGTTACCTATGATGAGGAGACCGGTATGACCGGCGCTCAGGCTCTTAAGCCGGGTGTTCTCAAGGGCGAGATCCTGCTTAACCTTGACTCTGAGACCGAGGGTGAGATCTACGTAGGCTGCGCCGGTGGTCTGGACGCATCAATCAAGGGTACCTACGAGCGCAAGCCGGAGCCTAAGGGCTGGCTCTGCTACAGCCTGGCTGTAAAGGGCTTCCAGGGCGGTCACTCAGGTATGGATATCATCCTTTGCCGTGCCAATGCAAATAAGGTAGGCGCGCGCGTAATGTATGCTCTGCTTACCAAGGCCGATGTCAAGCTCATAGACATGGAGGGCGGCACACTGCGCAACGCTATCCCGCGTGAGTGCTTTGCCACCGTTTACGTTGATCCTGCCAAGGTGGATGTTGCCAAGAAGGTTGTGGCCGATGTATTCGCAGAGGTCAAGGCCGAGTATGCCGCAACCGATCCCGGTTGCAACTTCGTATTTGAGCCTTACCAGTGCGCTCCGGGTGAGACATGTGATCCTGATGAGTGCCTGTATGTAGAGGAGGGTACTGCACTTCGTTATATCCAGGCTATCCTGGCTTGCCCGGACGGTGTTGAGCGCATGAGTGATCAGATGCCGGGTCTGGTGGAGACATCCAACAATATGGCTATGGTCAAGATATATAAGGGCGAGTTCTTTATCGGTAACCTGCTGCGCAGCTCGGTAGACTCAGCCAAGGAACTTCTGGCTCTGCGCGTTCGCAGCGTAGCTGAGCTGGCTGGCTGCAGGATTGAGCTTGCAGGCGGTTACTCAGGCTGGGCTCCCAATGCAGCATCACCCATTCTGCACGTGATGAAGCAGGAGTACAAGAAGATGTTCGGCACCGAGCCCAAGGTTATGGCTATCCATGCCGGTCTGGAGTGCGGTATCCTGAGCGGAGCATACCCCAACTGGGATATGGTATCGTTCGGTCCCACACTCATGAGCCCGCATTCACCCGATGAGCGCTGCTACATCCCGTCCGTCCAGAAGGT
>DBYT01000087.1 GCA_002309915.1 Bacteroidales bacterium UBA1179
ATGACACCCTGGTCACCTACCTGACCACCCATCTCGGCATAGAACGGGGTCTTGTCAAGAACAATCTGGTAGATCACGCCGCTCTTCTGCTTAACCTCGCGGTAACGCAGTATGGATGTCTCATACTCGGTAAAGTCATAACCTACAAACTCGGTCTCACCCTCCTTGAGTACAACCCAGTCACCGTTCTCAACGGCGGCGGCGTTGCGGGCGCGGGCTTTCTGCTTACCCATCTCCTCATTGAACTCGTCAATATTGGCGCTCATGCCGTTCTCACGCAGTATGAGTTCGGTAAGGTCAAGCGGGAATCCGTAGGTATCGTAAAGGGTGAATGCGTTAACACCGCTTATCTCTGTCTTGCCGGCTGCCTTTGTATCGGCCATAACCTTGTCAAGCAGTTTGATACCGGTGTCAAGGGTGCGCAGGAATGACTCCTCCTCTTCAATGATAACCTTCTCTATGAGTGTCTTCTGTGCGTTCAACTCAGGATATGCGTCACCCATGTTGTCAATGAGCACGGGCAGCAGTTTGTAGAGGAATGCCTCCTTCTGACCCAGGAATGTGTAGGCGTAACGGACTGCACGGCGCAGGATACGACGGATTACGTAACCGGCCTTGGCGTTTGAAGGCAGCTGGCCGTCGGTTATGGAGAATGCGATGGTGCGGATGTGGTCAGCAACTACGCGCATGGCTATATCCACCTTCTCATCCTTGCCGTACTCAAGGCCTGTCAGGGCGCCTATCTGCTTGATGATGGGCTGGAATACGTCAGTGTCATAGTTGGACTGCTTGCCCTGCAGGGTGCGTACCAGACGCTCGAATCCCATACCGGTATCGATTACCTTTGCGGGCAGGGGCTCCAGTGAGTGGTCAGCCTTGCGGTTGAACTGCATGAACACCAGGTTCCATATCTCGATTACCTGGGGGTGATCCTTGTTTACAAGGTCGCGGCCGGGCACCTTGGCCTTCTCCTCGTCGGAGCGTGAGTCCATATGGATCTCACTGCAGGGGCCGCAGGGACCGGTATCGCCCATCTCCCAGAAATTGTCGTGCTTGTTACCGTTAAGGATATGATCCTTGGGAAGGAACTGTTCCCAGATGGCAGCGGCTTCGTTGTCGCGCTCCAGACCCTCCTCCTTGCTGCCTTCAAATACAGTGGCGTAGAGGTTCTTGGGGTCCAGTTTGAGGACGTCGACCAGATACTCCCATGCCCAGCTGATAGCCTCCTTCTTGAAGTAGTCACCAAATGACCAGTTGCCCAGCATCTCGAACATGGTGTGGTGATAGGTATCGTGACCTACCTCCTCCAGGTCGTTGTGCTTGCCGCTTACACGCAGGCACTTCTGTGAGTCGGCCACGCGGCGGCTCTTGGGGGCGCGGTTACCCAGAATGATATCCTTGAACTGGTTCATTCCGGCATTGGTGAACATAAGGGTGGGGTCATCCTTGACCACCATGGGGGCAGAAGGGACGATGAGATGTTCCTTGCTCTCAAAGAAACTCTTGAATGATTCGCGGATTTCCTTTGCTGTCATCATATCTTTAAAATACTTGTATTTCGCAATTGGTTTGCAAAGGTACAACAATTTCGCTATTTTTGCGTGTTGTAATAAGATTATGAGGAAGATTTACTATCAGTACGATCCCAACCGCAGGGTTTACCGCCGTGTGTTCCCCACATTGGGTCAGAGACTGTTCTCCTGGCTGTGGCGTTTTCTGCTGTCAGTCCTGCTGGGAGGAGTCTTCTTTATCATCTACTGGTTCGTGATCAGTACCCCTCAGGTTGAGGACCTTCTGGTCGAGAACAGCCGACTCCAGTCACAGTACCGCGTGCTTTCACGTAAGGTCGATGACGCCCTGCTGGTGCTTCATGACATCGAGGAGCGTGACGACAACCTCTACCGTGTCCTGTTGGAGGCCGATCCGGTTCCGCAGGTGGCACGTCAGTCAGGTTTTAACGGCACCAACCGTTATGCGGAGCTGAACGATATGTCAAACGCCGACCTGGTGGTCAACACATCACAGAAGGTGGATATGCTGAGCCGCAAGCTCTATATGCAGACCCGCTCATTCAACGAGGTCATCGAGTTGTCTCGTGAGCAGGAGAACCGCCTGGCCTGCCTGCCCGCCATCCAGCCTGTATCCAACAAGGACCTCAAACGTACAGCATCCGGTTACGGATACCGTAATGACCCGATATATCATGTGCGCCGGTTCCATCACGGTATGGACTTTGCATGTGACACCGGCACTCCGGTTTACGCCACTGCCAACGGCAAGGTGGTATATGCCAAGTGGAAATCAGGTTACGGCAACCTGATTGAGATTGATCATGGCTACGGTTACAAGACCCGCTACGCACACCTGAGCAAGATCCTTGTAAAGGAGGGTCAGAAGGTGGTCCGCAGCGAGGAGATTGCCAAGGCCGGTTCAACAGGTAAGAGTACCGGACCTCATGTCCATTATGAGGTTTGGGTAGGAAACAAGGATGTGAACCCCATCAACTACTACTTCATGGACCTGGATGCCGAGCAGTATGAGGAGATGGTAAACCTGGCTGAGAACCACGGTAAAGTATTTGACTGATAAAACGACGGACTATGGCACTGAACACCAACAAGGTCTTAAAGAAATACTACTCCATAAAGGAGGTGTCCGATATGCTCGAGATCCCGGAAAGTACACTGCGCTACTGGGAGAAGGAGTTCAAGGAGATATCACCCAAGAAGAATGCCAAAGGTATAAGGCATTATACCGTTGATGACATCGAGCAGATCAAGAAGGTGAATTTCCTGGTAAAGGAAAAGTCTCTGACCATAAAAGGTGCCAAGACCCGTATGAAAGACAAACCGCAGGAGACCACCGATACTCATGACGTCGTAGAACGTCTCAAGAAGATACGTGAGGAATTGGTGGCAATATTAGGGGAGTTGGATGCTACTCCTCCTTGCGGACAACCGTTGTGATATTCTTGATTTTCTTAAGTTCTTTCTGAATCTTATCCACGTCCTTGAGATTGTGGACCTCGACACTTATTGTGCCTTCAAAAAGACCCTCCTTTGACTCGATAACCAGCTTGTTCATGTTCACGTTCATCTTCTTTGAGATGATCTCGGTTATCTTGCCCAACGTACCTATGCTGTCCAGACCCTTCATGTAGATGGTTACGGGGAACAGGCTGTTCTCAATTTGCCATTCAACGGTAAGGATGCGGTTGCCCTTGGCTGCCTTGAGTTTGTTGGCCACCTCACACTTGCGCTTGTGGATGGTAATATGGCCTTTCTCATCGACAAATCCCAGTACGGCATCGCCGGGAACAGGATTGCAACAGTCTGCAAAAGTGTACTTGTGCATATCCATGTCGTTGATTATCAGCGTACGCTTTACATCAACTCCTTCCTGATTCTGCTCATCGGCCTGTTTCTTGTCCTTATCCTTTGATGACGATGATGAGAATGATGACCAGAATCTCTTGTACCAGCTGTCACTCTCACCTTTTATGATATTGCGCTCGGCGTCACCCAGAATGATTTTCTTCTGGCCGAGTGCTATCATCAGTTCGTCGCGGCTGTTCATGCCGTGCAGACGGCATATACGCTCCATCTTTGCGGAATCAACCTCCATGTCCTCTTTCTCAAGGAATTCATGGAATATGGCCTCACCGAATTTCTGGTTGGCGCGTTCCTCCTTGCGCAGTACCTGCTTTATCTTACCGCGGGCCTTGGCAGTGGTGGCAAAATCCAGCCACTCGGGGCTCACTTTCTGGCTCTTTGAGGTAAGAATCTCCACCTGGTCGCCGCTCTTGAGTTCATAGTTAATGGCCTCAAGCTTGTGGTTTACCTTGGCGCCTATGCAGTTGGTACCCATATAGGTGTGGATGGTGAACGCAAAGTCCAGCACCGTACTGCCCTGCGGCATGGTACGCAGTTCGCCTTTGGGGGTGAATATGAATATCTCCGATGAATACAGGTTCAGCTTGATGGTATCCAGGAAGTCCATTGAATCCGGCTGCGGATCCTCCAGTATCTCCTTGATGGTCTCCAGCCAGTGGGTGAGTTCGGTCTCATCCTCCTCATAGGTGGAGCCGTCCTTGTATTTCCAGTGGGCTGCGATACCCTGCTCGGCGATATCGTTCATGCGGCGGCTGCGTATCTGCACCTCGACCCACTGACCCGAGTTGCTCATCAGTGTCACATGCAGTGCCTGATAGCCGTTGGCCTTGGGGTTGGTGATCCAGTCACGCAGACGGTCTGGGTGTGACTTGTAGATCTTGGTGAGCGCCAGGTAGATGTCAAAGCATTCACTCTTCTCCTTCTCAGGCGATGTGGGGTCAAAAACAATCCTGACGGCAAGGATGTCATAAACCTCGTCAAATGTAAGATTGTTCTTGTTCATCTTCTTCCATATGGAGTAGGGTGACTTGATACGGCCGAACATGTTGTATTTCACACCCAGTTGGTCAAGTTTCTCCTCAATGGGCGATGTGAAATCGTTGTATATGTTGTTGAGTTCCTCACGTGAGAAGTTCAGTTTCTCCTGGATGTCCTTGTACTCTGCCGGATGCTCGTACTTGAAACTCAGGTCCTCAAGCTCTGACTTGATCTTGTTGAGTCCCAGACGGTAAGCCAGAGGAGCGTATATGTAGAGGGTCTCACCTGCAATCTTGTACTGCTTGCGCGGCTGCATGCTGTCCAGGGTTCGCATGTTGTGCAGTCGGTCAGCTATCTTGATCAGGATGACGCGGATATCGTCATTCATGGTCAGCAGCAGTTTCTTGAAGTTCTCGGCCTGGGCCGATGCCTTATCGCCGAATATACCGCCGGCAATCTTGGTCAGTCCGTCAACTATCTGGGCAATCTTTGGACCGAATACGTTCTTTATGTCATCAGTGGTGTAGTCAGTATCCTCGACCACGTCATGGAGCAGTGCGGAGCAGATTGATGTGGAGCCCAGCCCGATTTCTGAGCATACAATCTGTGCTACGGCAAGAGGGTGCATGATATAGGGTTCGCCTGAATGACGGCGCACACCCTTATGGGCCTGGCGCGCAAACTGGAACGCCTTGGTGATTATCTCCACCTTCTTGCGGTGTTTGGTCTGGAGATAAGAGTCAATAAGATGCTGGAAGGCCTCGTCTATGAGTCTCTCTTCATCGGGCGAAAAAAGATTATCTTCACTCATCCTGCTGCACTTTTAACGGTTATATATTCTCAGAGTCTTGCCGGCCCTGATGTTGTCACTCTTCAGGTTGTTCCAGTTCTTGATGTTCTTGACCGATGTGTGATACTTCAG
>DBYT01000119.1 GCA_002309915.1 Bacteroidales bacterium UBA1179
ATCCAGACCGTCTCGGTGTGCGTAATAAGCCTGATAAAACTCACTGCGTTTGACCGCAGTGTCTACGACTCCTACTCGGAGGTTGAGGGAAAGACCGCCAAACCCATCATTATTCTGGTTGTCTTACAGTTCACAGCCGCACTCTGCACTGTGGTACTGACCATACTGGGACCGCGTTTCTTTAGCGGAAAGACCATACTGGCGGTTCCATCGGTCCTGTTTGCGAGCGTCATATACGCTATCGCCTATGTGGGGTTCCGATATCGCTTTGGAGCATATCAGATGGAGACTGAACTCAAGGAGGATATCTTATCGGACGATAAACAGAAGGAAGACTCTACACTTTTCAATATCATACAGGAAAAGATGCAGAACGAAAGGATTTTCCTGCAGCCCGGCCTGTCGGTAGTGGACCTGGCCAAAGCCATAGGCAGTAACCGCACTTACGTATCGGCCAGCATCAACTCCCACAGCGGCAAGTCATTTGCCCTGTTCGTCAACACCTACAGGGTTGAATACGCCAAGCAAATTATGGAAAAAGACGGCAAACTGTCCGTTGCCCAGGTGGCCGAAATGACAGGATTTGCCAGCGAGGAATCCTTCCGCCGAAACTTCAGGAACATCACCGGCAAATCCCCATCTGACTGGACAGGAACAGTCCGTCTCTAATCTTTATCTGGCCAGCGGATTACCAAGTTCCGATGCCTCCACGTCATTCTCGTCCAGCTTGAATATCATGAACTGCTGGTTGTCCTTGGTGAGCGGTTTCCAGTCACCGCCGTCGGGACCGCAGGGATCACCGTACTTGGCAAAGTTGGACCATGCGGTAAGCATCTTCTCCGACAGGTCCCAGTCACCCTGGGTCCAGGGACGCCAGCAGTGTTTGAGTGACTTGAATACAAACCACAGGTCCGATGAGTGGAAAGCACCACGAAGTCTGTTGGTTACCAGAGGATTCTCACCGGGCAGCGGACGTGCAAACTGGTAGGCGTATGCCTTGCCGCCCATCTCCTCACGGTTAAGACAGAAGTCCACAATCTGCGTACCCATATTGCCTGCATCGTTCAGTGTGTAGCCAATCAGGTAAGGAACCTGTGCCAAAGAGCCGTCCAGGCAGGCGTCATCGAATGATTCGGTCAGTACATACCCGTCTATATAAGGTGATATGGGTGATGCGGTAAGAACGCTGCGCTTTCCGGTTACGTTGGTGTAAAGGCCGCCTAAAGCGAATATTGTCTCGGTGCTGGCACCGCGAAGCTGACGCAGAGTGGTCAGGTTGGCCCAGTCGCAAACCTCCTTGGTCGATGCCTCGGCCTCGGCCAGTGTGGTCATACCCTGCTGAGGCATTCCCATTCCCATACCCATGCCACGACCTGCAGGAGCAGTTGCAGCCTGCGGGCGGGGCTTTACAAGTCCGCTTCCGCTCATTATAACAGCCTTGTTGAACAGGCCCTTGGTCAGGGGTGATGCGCTCAGGAACTTGACGCTGCGGGATCCGGCGCTCTGTCCGAATATCATCACGTTATCGGGGTCACCTCCAAACTGGGCTATGTTCTTCTTGACCCACTTCATGGCCTCAATCTGGTCCAGAGTACCCCAGTTGCCGGTTGCATGCTCGGGATCCTCGGCCGATAGCTCAGGATGTGCAAAGAATCCGAACGGACCTACGCGGTAGTTGAATGATACCAGCACGACATCCTTGTTAGCCCACTCCTGTCCGTCAAACTCAGGTTCCGATCCCCAGCCCTCGCGCATACCGCCACCGAATATCCAGATGGCAACAGGCAGTTTGGCATCGGTCTGACCCGGTTTCTTGGTCCATACATTCAGATAGAGGCAGTCCTCGCTGTAAGGAGCCTCATCGCCGTAACCCCACTCGGTTGTGTAACCACCGGGATAATGGGCTGCCTGGAATGGCGGATGACCGAATTTGTCACAAAGTTTTACACCTTCCCATGGAATTACAGGCTGCGGAGCCTTCCAACGGTTTTGACCTGTAGGAGGTGCTGCAAAAGGAATTCCGCGGTAAACGGTTACTCCCTTGATATCAGCGGGAACGCCCTGTATCTGTCCACCTTCAATGGTGAGCACGGGACCGCCGTCCTGAGAGCCGCATGCCACAAGAGCCAGCATGCCGGCCAAAGCTAAAAACAGTTTCTTCATAAAGCACTTTGGTTTTAATGACGTGATTACTAATAGATAGTCTTTCCTGTAGGATATTCATTGTTGACAATAGAAATATGTCCATCAGATATGGTTATACAGCCATCAGAGCCTTTGGAATCTTTTTTGATTGTAATTCTGTCATTATCAACATTTTCAATATAATATTCCTTGTTGAATACAACTTTTACTTCATTACCGCATATAACGAAAATCGTCAATTCAGGTATACCTGCGGCATATACTCCGCCCCTGAATACCAAAGCAGTGCAATCATCATCAATCTTGAAGGATCTGAACATTAATGCCTTGGAATTCTCAACTCCTATATATGACCACCCTTCGTCGTCAACAAATGAACCTATGATCTCCTCCCCTTTCTTGATTTCAATTTTTGAGAAAATATGATTGGAATCGGGGTCAAATTCCCATTCTTCAGTATCTACATACCAACTGACAGAATAATTATCGGTTTCCAAACCGGTAACGGCCTGAGTATCGGCAACCCTGTATGTATGAGGACCTTCAGCAAAATAAAAAGGATCAATCATCAAGGAGTCAATCTCGTGAACCAGGACCGGACCGTTATTCCTGGTACCGCATGATACTAATGCAAGCATGCCGGCAAGTGCAAAAAACAGTTTCTTCATAAAGCATTTTATTTGATGACGTGAAAGTAATAAAAACTTTCTAATTTTGAACTGAATATGGCAAATAACCTGACTGAGCAGTTTATACTTGAGCATCTTACGGCCGATGTCCGCACCCTTGCGCTATCCGCCCGCCCCGACGGAGTGGATATGCAGTATGCCCTGACGCAGATTTCAGGATGGCAGGCAGCACGCTTGAAAGTACCGCTTTGGGCTGCCACTGAGGGTATTGTCTATCCACATCATCTGTCGCTTGAGCAGTGTACATCACAGTATATAGCTCAGTATAAGGCATCATTCATAGAGAACCGTCTTGGCTCCGGATTCAAGATGGCCGATATCACCGGTGGATTCGGAGTGGATTGCTTCTTTCTGTCAAGGAATGCCTCCCAGGTTTACTACAACGAAATGTCGGCTGAACTCTGCGACTGCGCTAAGGCAAATTTCAAGGCTCTGGGACGTCCAAAGATTGAGATAAGTTGCTGTACAGCAGAGGATTTCATTACCAGCCTGGAGCCTGATTCACTTGACCTCATTTACCTGGACCCCGCCCGCCGCGGTGATGCCGGCCGCAAACTGGTATCCATCAGCGACTGCCAACCTGATACCGTGGCCCTGCAGGATGACCTGCTCCGCATAGCGCCAAACGTGATGGTCAAGCTCTCACCCATGCTTGACATCAGCCGTGCACTTACCGAACTCCGGCACGTAAGTTCTGCTTTCATCGTAGGATTGGAGGGAGAATGCAAGGAAATCACCCTGTTCATGCAGCGAGGTTTCAACAGCGAGCCTACCATCACTGCAGTGGACATAAAATCAGACGGAACTCCGGAAAGCGCGGTTTCATCGGCCAAAAGTGTTGATGCAGCGCTACCCCAACCCATAGCAGACGCATCTAACCTGCAGCCCGGCACATTCATCAGCGAACCATCGGCCCCCTACATGAAAAGCGCCCTGTTCCGCACCATCGCCGCCCAAACCGGCACCGCCCTGCTCCACCCGGACACCCACCTGTTCTGGAGCAAAGAAAAGCCGGAGAACTTCCCCGGCCGCACATTCCAAATACAGGGAATTATCCCCTTTGACAAACGCTCGCTGTCAGCCCTGACAAAGACCCAGGCCAACCTCTCGGTACGCAACTTCCCCGAGTCAGCCCCCGCACTTCAACGCCGCCTGAAACTCCGCGACGGCGGCTCCCGCTACCTGATAGCCACCACCCTAAGCGACAACAAAAAAATAATTTTGGATCTCAGAAGGTAAACCGATACTCCAGGAGTACGGGATTATCATCATTCTGGACAGCCAGGGAATCCAGAATCTCACGGGCCAGACCGGACATCGGAACTGATTCATCAACCAGATTACCCGTAGCGGGAATCTCCCAAACGTACATGGTTTTGTCAATCGCGCTTATGGTTGCGGTCTCGTTGAGTCCGGGAATTCTCAGTTTGCTGTAGCTCGCCGACTTATGTCCGTCATTTAAATAAAAGAACGAATTAAAGCCGAATCCTTTCGACTCGTCATAGGCCAGATACATGAAACTGATCAGCTCACCGTTCTGGGCCGCATAAAAGATATACGGAAGATGGCAGCCGTCATTGTTCAGGACATAATCCATCACACCGCCGTCAATTGCCGAGACATTACGTTCATGATCGGGATCCTTCTCAAAATCGTCAAAGATTTTCTGGGGAACGCCATTGTCTCCAAATGTAAACCTCAGGGCTGGCGTAAGCCTGTTGTCCTGGATCCTGTATATCGTATTCA
>DBYT01000091.1 GCA_002309915.1 Bacteroidales bacterium UBA1179
ACGCAGGTTCTGCTGAGTCAGCATCTGAAGTGCAAAGTATACACCTTTGAGTTCACGTCCGGGAATCTTGAGGTCACGGGCGGTAGGTGTACCGTTGGATATGATGTATGCGTCAAAGCCCTCGGGCAGTTTGTTCAGATCAACGGGTGTATTGAACCTGAACTTGATACCCTCCTGCTCCATGATCTCCATACGGCGGTCAATCACGTACTTATCCAGTTTGAAGTTAGGTATTCCGTAACGTACCAGACCACCTGCAGAAGGCATCTTGTCAAAAAGGGTCACCTCATAACCCAGTGCGTTAAGACGTACCGAGGCACTCAGTCCTGCAGGTCCTGCACCGATTACGGCAACCTTCTTACCGTTACGCTCATATGTCTTGGGCTGGATATAACCCTCACGGAAAGCATGCTCAATGATGGAGCACTCGTTCTCGCGGATAGTCACGGGAGCATCGATGCAAAGGTTCAGTGCGCAGCTCTTCTCGCACAGAGCCGGGCAGATACGGCCCGTAAACTCGGGGAAGTCATTGGTGGCTGAGAGCAGCTTATAAGCCAACTCCCACTTTCCTTTATAGACGGCATCCTGCCATTCCGGCTGCTTGTTGCCCAGCGGGCATGCCCAGTGGCAGAACGGAACGCCGCAGTCCATGCAGCGTGAAGCCTGCTGCTGACGGCTGCTGTCGTTCAGGGTCTGCTCCACCTCACTGAAATCAGCTATTCTCTCATGTATCGGCCTATGACCGGCTTCCTGTCTGGGAACGGTCAGAAAAGCTCTTGGATTTCCCATAGTAGTGTCACTTTTAAGATTTAATAATCACGCTGAACATTGTCAATCTTCTGCTGCAGCGCTTTCATCCTCTCCTCCTCCAGGATACGGCGGTACTCGATAGGAGTAACCTGTATGAATTCACCTACATACTGACTCCAGTTGTCCAGCATCTTCTTGGCCAGAGCCGAGCCTGCGTATTTGTAGTGCTTCTCAATGAGTCCGCGCAACTCGTCACGACCGGCCTTGTCCTCAATAAGGTCAAGCTCAATCATATCCATGTTGCAGTAGTAGTCAAAGTTGTGGTTCTTGTCCCATACATAGGCAAGACCGCCCGACATACCGGCTGCAAAGTTCCTGCCTGTTGTACCAAGCACAACCACGCGACCGCCGGTCATATACTCGCAGCAGTGGTCGCCTGCACCCTCAACTACGGCTGTGGCACCTGAGTTACGTACGGCAAAGCGCTCACCTGCACGACCGTTTATGAATATCTCGCCGCTGGTGGCACCGTACAGGATGGTGTTACCTGCTATGATGTTCTCGGATGCGTCAAACTTGGATTCAGCGGGCGGGCATATGGCGATACGGCCACCGGAGAGACCCTTACCAACATAGTCATTGGCCTCACCTTCCAGTTTAAAGTTAACACCCTTCATAAGGAATGCACCGAAACTCTGTCCTGCCGATCCCTTGAAGCATACGTTGATGGTATCATCGGCCAGACCGTCATGTCCGTACTTGCTTGCTATCGCACCGGACAGCATTGCTCCTGCGGCACGGTCTGTGTTTATTATATCATATGAGAGTTCAACCTTGCTGCCGCTCTCAATTGCCTTGGCCGATTCCTTAAGGATCTTCTGGTCAAGCACCTGACTCAGGTCATGTATCTGATCCTTAACCTTGTAGAGGTCACCGTCAATCTTTGTAAGCAGGCGGCTGAAATCAAGGCCCTTGGTCTTATCGGTAAACTTGGCTGTATCAATCTCAATAAGGTCCGTACGGCCGATGATATCCTCAAACTTACGGAATCCCATCTGAGCCAGAAGTTCCCTTACGCCCTGAGCCATGAACATATAGTAGTTGATAAGGTACTGGCTGTGACCGCGGAACTTGGCCCTCAGAGCCGGATCCTGTGTAGCAACACCTACAGGGCAGGCGTTGGTATGGCACTTACGCATAAGCAGACACCCCAGAACGATCAACTGGCCTGTTCCGAATCCGAACTCGCCGGCACCCAGCAGAGCCATTGAAATGACGTCACGCGGGGTCTTTAACTGGCCGTCCACCTGAACCTCAATCTCACCGCGCAGACCGTTCAGAACCAGAGTCTGCTGTGTCTCGGCCAGACCTATCTCAGGAGATATACCTGCATAACGGATTGATGATGCGGGTGATGCGCCTGTACCGCCCTCGGCACCTGATATTACAACCAGGTCAGCCTTGGCTTTGGCAACACCGGCTGCGATGGTACCTACTCCGCTCTCGGCAACCAGCTTGACGCTGATCTTGGCCTTGGGGTTCACGTTGCGCAGGTCATAGATGAGCTGAGCCAGATCCTCAATCGAGTAGATGTCATGGTGAGGCGGAGGTGAAATAAGTGATATTCCGGGAATTGAGTTACGTGTACGGGCAATGATATCGTTCACCTTGAATCCCGGCAACTGACCACCCTCACCCGGCTTGGCTCCCTGTGCCACCTTGATCTGGATTTCCTGTGCGTTGACCAGATACTCGGCAGTGACACCGAATCGGCCCGATGCCACCTGCTTGATACGGCTGCTCAGCGATACGCCGTCCACATCTGTGTGGAAACGGTCGCTGTCCTCGCCGCCCTCACCGGTATTGCTGCGTGAATCAAGTGTGTTCAGGGCAATGGCGATAGCCTCGTGAGCCTCCTTGCTGATGGCACCGAATGACATGGCGGCACCGATAAAGCGCTTAACGATATTCTCTGCCGGCTCAACCTCATCAACGGGAATCGGGTTGGTCTTGAATTTGAAGTAGTTACGCAGGAACAACGGCTCCTGACGGTCATCTACTATGGAGCAGAACTCCTGGAATTTCTTGTAGCTGCCCAGGCGGGTAGCAAGTTGCAATGTTGAAATGGCTTCGGGTGTCCATGCATGACGTATGCCGTCCTTGCGGAATGCGTACTGGCCGATGAACGGAAGCACGCCGTCGGGCTCGGCCTGGCCGAATCCCTGTTGCTGCATGCTTACGGCATCCTTGCAGATCCTGTCGAACGATACGCCTCCGATTGTGGATGAAGAGGTTCCGAAATACTTGGAAAGAACCTCCTGGCTTATACCTATAGACTCGAATATCTTGGCACCACGGTATGAACGAATGGTGCTGATACCCATCTTACTCAATATCTTCTTGAGGCCCTTGTCTACAGCCTTGATGTAGTTGTGCTGTGCGGTCTCATAGTCAAGTTGTATCTCACCCTTCTTAACCAGGTCATCGATTACTGCAAATGCCATGTAGGGGTTCACTGCACTTGCACCGTAGCCCATGAGCAGAGCCACATGCATAACCTCACGGATCTCGCCGCTCTCAACAATCAGGGCGGTCTGGACACGTTTCTGGATCGATACAAGATAATGGTGTATGGCGCTTACGGCCAGCAGTGAAGGAATGGCTGCGTGAGTATCGTCAATGCCGCGGTCACTCAGAATGATGTAGTTGATGCCTGCGTCAACAGACTTTTCGGCTTCATGGCAAAGATTTTCAATGGCATCGGCCATACCCTTGGCTCCCTTTGATTTCTCAAACAGGATAGGCAGGACCTCGGTATTGAATCCCTTGTAACGGATGTTGCACAGGGTATCAAGTTCGGTGTTGGTAAGTACCGGCTGCGGCAGACGTACCATCTTGCAGTGACCCTCGCTGGGAGTAAGGATATTCATGCCTACTGCACCGATATACTCGGTAAGTGACATTACCAGTTCCTCACGTATGGGGTCAATCGGCGGGTTGGTAACCTGCGCGAACTGCTGTCGGAAATAGTTGAACAGCAACTGGGGACGCTCTGATAAAGCAGCCAGCTGGGTGTCGTTACCCATGGATGAAAGAGGCTCCTGAGCCGTCTGACACATGGGAACAATCACACGGTCAATATCCTCGCGGGTATAGTCAAATGCGCGCAGACGGCGGGCGTAATCCTTTACGTCATTTGCCGCCTTACGGCCGCTCTTGAGTTTGCCAAGTTCCACACGGCCGGCGCTGAGCCACTCGCCGTAGTTGAACTCACTGGCCAACTTGTCCTTTACCTCATCGTTGCGGTATATCTGTCCGTTATCGGTATCTATAAGCAGTATCTTACCGGGCTGAAGTTTGCCTTTCTCCGTGATGCTGGCGGCATCCACATGGATGCAACCAGCCTCGGATGCCATTATGAGCATGCCATCAGATGTGATAAGATAGCGTGACGGGCGCAGACCGTTGCGGTCCAGCATACCTCCGGCATAACGGCCATCGGTAAAGAGCATGGCGGCGGGTCCGTCCCACGGCTCCATAAGTATTGAATGATACTCATAGAAAGCCTTGAGCTTGTCGCTTATGGGGTTTTTCTCATTGAAAGACTCAGGGATCATCATGGCCATAGCATGCGGCAGACTCATTCCTGAACGTACAAAGAACTCCAGCGCATTGTCAAACGATGCACTGTCGCTCATATCGGGCTGTACGATAGGATGAATGTCCGATACACTGCCAAGAGCCTCTGATGACAGAACGCTCTCACGGGCCTCCATCCAGCCGCGGTTGCCGCGAATGGTGTTAATCTCGCCGTTATGAGCCAGCATTCTGAAAGGCTGGGCCAATGACCATGTGGGGAATGTGTTGGTGCTGAATCTGGAGTGCACCATTGCAAGACCACTGGTAAAGTTGGGACTGCTCAGGTCCGGATAGTACTCACGCAACTGGGTTGATGTGAGCATTCCCTTATAGACCATTATGCGGCATGAAAGTGATACGATATAGAAATTACGGTCATCTATACGCTTCTCAGTGTGCTTGCGCACCTTATAAAGAAGAGTCTCCAGACCATCGGCCTCGGATGCACCGGTAATGAATATCTGAACAGTGCGCGGCTCGGTAGCACGTGCGGCTTCGCCCAGGATATTGCTGTTAACGGGTACTTCACGAACGTTGGTAAGTACAAGTCCCATCTTGGACGCCTCCTCACGGATAATGTCCAGATACTTGTCACCAAGGGCCTTGTCCTTGGGCAGGAATACGAGTCCTGTTCCGTAACTAAGGCGCTCAGGCACCGGGATACCCTGCAAGAGAATAAACTCGTGCGGTATCTGGAGTGTGATTCCGGCTCCGTCGCCCGACTTGTTGTCGGCAGCCTCGGCACCACGGTGCTTCATGTTCTCAAGCAGTGTAAGAGCGCTGTCAACAAGCTGGTGTGTCTTTCCCCCCTTAAGGTTGACCATCATACCTATACCGCAGGCATCATGCTCATTCTGAGGGTCGTATAAACCGTATTTTTTCATATAATATTACTTTCAACTACCTTTTATTTAATCTTCGCTTCACCCCACAATTCGGAGCGAAGCGGAGAATAAATTCTCAATTTTCAATTCTCAATTTTCAATTGTGAATTGTTGCTCATCAGTTGATGAACAACAATTCACGATACTTCGGCAGCGGCCACATATCGTTGTCCAC
>DBYT01000144.1:0-13748 GCA_002309915.1 Bacteroidales bacterium UBA1179
CAGCGAGGTGCGTTAGTTCAGCTGGTTAGAATGCCGCCCTGTCACGGCGGAGGTCATGGGTTCGAGTCCCATACACACCGCAAAAAAGAGTCGCCAAATGGCGGCTCTTTTTTGCGTGTGTATGGGTATACCTTAAAAAAATTGTATATATTTGCAGACAGAATCTGGGTATCTGTTGAGTCAGATTTAATAGGGAACACGGGTGAGATTCCCGGACAGTCCCGCTGCTGTATTTCTCCGGATACCGTTTCAGGATGAGCAGTCGCTCCCATGACTGCAAAAAACGCCACTGGCCGTCAGGGTCGGGAAGGTTCCTGAAACAGGAGATAAGTCAGAAGACCTGCCCAGAATTCCAAGTTATACTTAAGCCCCGAGGATAGGGCGGGTACGACAAAATGACGAAAGAGATTAAATAATTATTCTGGTGTTTATCGCTTGTACCAAGCGGTAAGCATAAGTTATGCATTACGTTTGACAACTAAAATACTTGTTTGATGTCAGCCCGTAAGGACTGAAGCGCAGTGAATTCCGTTTATTTGGAACTCGCGAAAAGGTGGGGAGGCCGTGAGGGTTTCCTCATCTTTTTTTTGATTAAACCATTTAGTGTAAATGTCATCAAAATAGAGTATGAACGCCCGTTCATTTTTCCGATTTGCCTGTACCGCATTTGCCTTGTGCCTTTGCGGCAATCTCCGTGCGCAATGGGAGGAACCGGTTATTATCGATGACAACTACCAGCATGTGGAGTATGCCGTACCTGAAGGTTCTCCGTTGGTGTTCGGCGTGAAACCGGGGACCGCAGTCGGATCCGTGCTGTTCGAGACCAACCCCACCGGGGCCAAGGTCTTTATCGATGACATTTATCAGGGAGTGACTCCGCTCATGATAGAGAGTGTTCCGGATGGTACTTACAGCGCCCGTTTCGAGATGGACGGTTACCTGAACCATTATATGTCATTCGATGTTGCGGCGACGCTACAATCTCACGTGACGGCAGGCCTGACCCCGCGTCAGCACTATTTCTTTGACCGCCGTGAACTCTATACAACGGCCATTTACGAGTACAGTAAGGTCAATGCCGAAGGGTGGGGCGTAGGCAACTCCTGGGGCGCATATTTCAATAACTTCAACCTGGAACAGACCACCGTCGTGCATATCGGCATAAACAATACCGTTACGTTTGAGGGTGCTGCGGGATACAGTTTCATCTTTGGCCGGTTAAAACGTTTCCGCCTTACTCCGCAGATTGGTTACTCGGGCGTGTGGTATGACCATGTGGATACTGCCGTGAGCGGTTGGAAAGGCTATCTGCGCGGCGGTCTGAACTTTAAGTGCGGCATCACCGAGCAATACGCAGTCTCAAGTACGCTCCTATATGACAAGACCGGAATAGGTTTCCGCGTGGGCGTTCTCTTCTATGTGAATTAAATTACGTAACTTCGCGGTCTGAAAACTTTAAGTTTTGAGATGAATAAGACAGTTACTTTCGGCGAGGTTATGCTTCGTCTTGCCACTCCGGGCTATGAGCGCTTCGGACAGGGCAATATGCTGAGTGCCACATACGGTGGAGGTGAGGCCAATGTGGCCGTATCACTTGCAAACTACGGTCTTCCCGTATCATTCGTTACCAGAGTTCCCGATAATGATATAGCCGATGCCTGCCTGCGTGAACTGCGCGGATTCGGTGTCGATGTAAATGACGTGGTCAAGGGCGGAAACCGTCTGGGTATCTATTTCCTTGAGACCGGTGCCGTAAGCCGCGGCAGTAAGGTTATCTATGACCGTGCCGGATCGGCCATTGCCCAGATTGAGCCGGGCATGATTGACTGGGACAAGGTGCTTGAGGGCGCCGGCTGGTTCCACTGGACCGGTATCACTCCCGCCATCTCCGAGGGTGCCGCCAAGGTTTGTCTGGAGGCTGTAAAGAAGTGCAATGAGAAGGGTATCACCGTATCATGTGACCTGAACTACCGCAAGAACCTGTGGAAGTGGGGCAAGAAGGCATCCGAAGTTATGCCCGATCTGGTTGCCTGCACCGATATCGTTCTGGGTAACGAGGAGGATGCACAGATGGCACTGGGTATCAAGCCCGAGGGCGTGGATGTATCGGCCGGAAAGGTTGATGCCGATGCATATCTGTCTGTTTCAAAGCAGATTATGGCCCGATTCCCGCGCTGCAAGAAGGTTATCACCACACTGCGCGGATCAATCAATGCCAATCACAACACTTGGAAGGGCGTTCTTTATGACGGCAAGACCCTTTACAAATCAAGAGAATACGATATCACTCACATAGTTGACCGTGTTGGCGGTGGTGACTCATTCATGGGCGGTCTTATTTACGGACTGCGCGTTTATGAGAATGACCAGAAGGCTCTGGATTTTGCAGTTGCAGCATCATGCCTCAAGCATACCATCTACGGTGATTACAACCGCGTGAGTGTACAGGAAGTAGAGAAACTTATGGGCGGCGATGCTTCTGGCCGCGTTGCCCGCTAAATATTTCAGAGATATGAGCCGATTCAAGAGATTACAGGTGCTCAACACATTTGTCGGCACCAGAATTGTTCCGCTGTTCTACAACAAGGATGCAGAGCTTGTAAAGAATGTGGTAAAGGCATGCTATCAGGGCGGCGCCCGCGTGTTTGAGTTCACCAACCGCGGTGATTATGCCCACGAGGTGTTTGCCGAGGTAAACAAATGGTGCGCCACAGAGTGCCCTGAGATGATTATGGGTGTGGGCTCTGTATCAGATCCCGCTACTGCTGCACTCTATATCCAGCTGGGTGCCGGATTCATCGTATCACCCAGTCTGAATCCCGATATGGCCAAGATATGCAACCGCCGCAAGATTGCGTGGATTCCCGGCTGCGGTACTCTGACCGAGATCAATACCGCCGAGGAGCTGGGCTGCGAGATTGTAAAGATATTCCCGGGCACCGAGGTTGGCGGTCCTTCATTCGTCAAGGCCATCAAGGGTCCTTGCCCCTGGACAGAGATCATGCCCTCAGGCGGTGTTTCACCCGAGCCTGCAAGCCTTGAGGCTTGGTTCAAGGCCGGCGTAGCATGTGTAGGTCTGGGTTCTCAGCTCACTCCCAAGGACGTAATCGCCAACGGAGACTTCGGTTTCATCGAAACCAAAATCCGTGAGTGCATTGAGTTTGTGAAGAAGATTCGCTGATTAGCGAAGTTCGAGTCCGAATACAGTCTCCAGTTCTGCTAGTGCAGGATTGGAGGCTTTCATTTTTGCGTAACGCTCCTCGCGGGTAAGGAGGTGCTCCACGCCACGTGACTGATCCACCACAATCTCCATGCTGACGGCCGGGTTGCTGAACCTTTCCCTGATGAAGTTCATGATGCGGTCCTCGGCCTGGCGTATCTCTTCGGCCATCATGGGGTTGCCGGCTGTTACCGTGAATACGGTATCGCTCTGGACCGATGGGCGGCAGTTGATCATACGGTTCTTGAGCGGTGTGTCCTGACGGGGCAGGGTGGCTGCAAAGTCGTTCCAGGCGTTTTGCAGGGTATCGGCCGATAACGGTTTGGCGGGATGCTGCTCGTGGTCTATTACCTGTACCGTCTGACGGCCGTGAGGCTGGTCGGGACGTCCGGCCGGCTTGTTTCCGTAGATGGATGTGAATATGTTGCCTCCCTTGATGGTGGGCATGGCTTTTTTGCGCGCCGGTTGGGGTGTTACCTCAGGAACTGGCTGCGCTACAACCGGTTTGGCGGTGGCCTTGGGCTCTGCCGCTACCGGAGCTGCCTGCCGGGCAGCTGCGTTTTTGAATATGGGGTGTAGTCTCTTGGGCTTACGCCCACTACTGTCGTCGTCTTCATCGGCCTGGGCTGCCTGTATGAGAGTGAGCTCTACCAGCAGACGCTTGTTCTTGCTGATGCGGTAGTTCAGGTCACAGTCATTGCAGATCTTCAGGGCACGGTACAGGAACTTCTGGGAGCACTTGGCGGCCTGCGCCTTGTAGCGCTCACGCATCTCGTCGCTTACCTCCAGGAGGGGCACCGTGCAGGCGTCACGGCTCATGAGCAGGTTACGCAGATGAAGCATGAGTCCGCTTATCAGGTGACTGCCGTCGAATCCCTTGGCCAGGATGTCGTTGAGCAGTACCATGGTATCGGGGATACGTTTCTCAAGGAACATATCAGTCAGGCGGAAGTAGTACTCATAGTCAATGACATTCAGATTCTCGATGGTTTTCTGATATGTCACCTGTCCGCCTGTGAAACTTACCACCTGGTCGAATATGGAGAGTGCGTCACGCATTCCGCCGTCGGACTTCTCGGCTATTACGGCAAGAGCCTCCTTCTCGGCCGTAACGCCCTCTTTCTGGGCTACGGACTGAAGGTGGCCTATGATGTCCTGGTTGGTTATACGGCTGAAATCGTATATCTGGCAACGTGACAGTATGGTGGGTATGATCTTATGCTTCTCGGTGGTGGCAAGGATGAAGATTGCATACTTGGGCGGCTCTTCCAGTGTCTTGAGGAAGGCATTGAAGGCGGCCTGCGAAAGCATGTGTACCTCATCGATTATATAGACCTTGTACTTGCCGTTCATGGGCGGGATGCGCACCTGCTCGGTCAGGTTACGGATATCGTCGACCGAGTTGTTGCTGGCGGCATCAAGCTCGAACACGTTGTATGAACGCAGCTCCTCATTGAAACTCTTGCAGGACTCGCACTCGCCGCATGCCTCGCCGTCGGGCCCGCGGTGCTCGCAGTTGATGGTCTTGGCAAAGATACGGGCACAGGTGGTCTTACCCACGCCGCGCGGTCCGCAGAACAGATAGGTGTTGGCCAGCTTGCCTGAACTGATGGCGTTCTTGAGCGTGGTGGTAAGCGCTTTTTGGCCTACTACGCTGTCAAATGTCACCGGACGGTACTTTCTGGCTGATACGATATAATCTTCCATAATCGAATCCAAATGTTTTCAAAGATACTCATTTTTTTCGGGCTTGACCTCAATTGAAACTCCGATTTTTTGAACTACTTTTGTAACACTGAAAGCGTATTATGGACAACGGATTCCTGCCTCAATTCAAAGTGTTTCTGGGTAAGTACAAATACTGGATAGTGCTTGTGCTTTTCCTGCTTGTCATATTGGTGGCGAGCGACAACAGCCTTGTAAAACGCGTGGTCCAGAAGCGTGAGATCCGCTCACTGCAGGAACAGTTGCGTGAAAGTGCGGAACAGAAACACCGGAACGAGTTGATGCTCAACGAACTCAACAACGACAGTCTGGTCATAGACCGGATAGCACGTGAAAGATACAACATGCATCGTGAGGATGAGGATCTGTTCATTGAAGAATAACTCATGGATAACAAGGAAAACCGACTGATAGAATCATTCACCACCGTAGGCGGATTGCTGCTTATTGCAGGTGCCGCCGTTTACATCACGGGGTGGGAGTATTCACCGTATTTCTATCTGGTAGGCTCGCTCATGTTTGCCAGCGGCCAGTTCGCCGACCGTTATACGGGCGATGACCCCATTGTGAAACGTCTCCGTTTCCAGCAGGTTCTGGGTGCGGTGTTCCTGTTGCTTACTGCAGCGCTTATGTTCTCGGCTCCTCTCCATAACCGTCTTCTTGCCGATATGGGCGCAGGCGGGAAAATGCGTTCTTTCCTCCTTGAGATTACCCGTAAGAACAACTGGATAGTAACGCTTACCATCGGTGCCGTATTCGAGCTGTATTCGGCTTTCAGACTGGACCATATTGCCAAAAACAAGGGGTAATAAAATGTTCCATTTCCGTTAAGTTCTGTGTCAGTCTGAAATAGAATCTAAATAGATTCTAAAACATTTAACAACTTTTAGCCGGATAGAGGCCGCTTAACATTAAAGAATAATAAATCCGTTTTTCGTTTTTTCTTGTGTTGTAATTTTGCGTGTCGAAAAAAGGATTAGACATGCTAAGACAACGCTTGAATATGATCTTGTTTTTTGCAGGCTTAACGCTTGCTTTCATGTCATGTACAAGCCGTTACAGGATAGACGGTGTCGTTGAAACCCTTGGCTACGAGGGCCGCGAGTTGTCTCTGGTTGAATTCCTTCCTTACCGTACCACCAAGTATGATTCATGCACGGTTAAACAAGGCCGTTTCCAGATGAAAGGTGCGGCCGATACTACCCGTCTTGTATTCCTTTGCAAGGATAACCGCCCGATAATTCCCATTTACATTGAGAAAGGTAACGCAAAGGTTTCTCTGCTTCCTACAGAGATGACAGTATCGGGTACCCGTCAGAATGACCTGTTCTACAGCTTCCTGAAGAAGAAAATTGCATATGACAACCTTTATGAGGATCTGTCACAGAAACGTTTCTCCATGTCCCGTCACGGCTATGATCCGCATCGCATGGAATTAATACAGGATTCGATCCGTATGGTTGTCGATGAGTGTGAGGATATGATATGCTCCTTCATGGCCGATAACTACGACGAACCGGCTGCCGTGGGGGTGTTCATGATGCTCAGTGCAGGCCCCACGAATGAGGTATCATCATTGGTAAGACGTATTCTTGATGCTGCCCCCGACGAATTCATGAGGCAGTCTTATGTGAACGGCTACATCAGCCGCACGGGTTACGCCCGTAACGAATAACCCTTGTCAAGGGTCTCCTGAATTACTTCACTTACTTTCTGTGCAGTCTCATTCATGGCCTGAGTCTGCTCCTGCTCTGTTGCTCCCACATCGGTACGTGGCATGATGGGCTCGTGTATGGTCATGTGTACCGGATGCCAGGTTACGTTCCAGGCGTGGCGTGACATGACGTCGTAGTTGCCGTCAATGGTAACGGGCAGGATGGGGAGCTGCAGCTCCTGTGAGATAAGGAAGGCGCCGCGTTTGAATCGGCCCATCTTGCCGTCGGGAGTGCGGGTTCCTTCGGGGAATATGATTACTGACATACCGTCCTTGAGAGTGGACTCGGCCTTACGGATGCTCTCCTTGGAACTTACCCTTGAACTGCGGTCTATCAGGATGTGATGGGCCATGTAGCATGCCCAGCCTACGAACGGGATCTTGCCCAGTTCCTTTTTCATCATCCATTTGAACTTGACGCCCAGAAATCCGTACATCAGGAATGCGTCCCAGTAACTCTGGTGGTTGGCGGCAATCACGTATGACTGGCCCTTCCTGATGTTCTCACGGCCGTGTACGTGGATGGGAATAAAGAAAAAGCGGTAGAAAAGGCGTCCCCAGATCATGCCTGGCCAGTATCCCCAGAAGCGGTGGTCAAAAATTGAACCTATCATTGTGGTGAGCGCTACGATGATGGTTATCACAATCATGATGGGCAGCGCAATGAAAATCTGGTAGATAAGGTATAGTGCTCTGATCATAGTCTGTTGAATTCTACGGGTTTACCTTTTATTTCTGTGTTGAACTCTCCTTCATTATAGACGGCGCGACCGTTCACCCAGGTGGTGCAAACCTTCCAGTGGAACAGCTCGCCTTCAAACGGTGTCCAGCCGCATTTGTTGGGCAGATCGGCATTGGATACCTTGTAACCCTGGTCAGAACGTGATACCAGCGTCAGGTCAGCCTTGTAGCCCTGGCGTATGTATCCGCGCTCCTTTATGCTGAATATCTGTGCGGGGTTGTGGCACATGAGTCTTACTACATCCGTCATCTGCATGATACCGGCCGATGCCAACTCGAGCATTGATATGAGCGAGTAGGGCAGGACCGGCATGCCCGATGCGGCGCTCTTGCATCCTCCCTGTTTCTCGGAGAGCAGGTGCGGGGCGTGGTCGGTGCCTATCACGTCTATGCGGCCGTCGGTGAGGGCCAGGCGCAGGGCCTGACGGTCAGCGTCAGTCTTGATGGCGGGATTGCACTTTATCAGCGTACCCTTGTGGTCATAGTCCGCATCGGTGAACCAGAGGTGTGCGGGGCATGCCTCGGCCGTGAACTGCTTGCTCTGCAACGGATGGTTGTTGAACAGGTTCAGTTCATGAGCGGTGGTAAGGTGCAGTATGTGCAGGTGTACGTTGGTTCCTGCAGCCACCTCAAGCGCCTTTGAGGTCGATGCGTAGCACGCCTCCTCGCTGCGTATGAGGGGGTGATATTTTACGGGAGGCTCACTGCCGTACTGGCTGGTGTAGCGCTCCATGTTTGCGTTGATGATTGATGTCTCCTCACAGTGTACTGCAACGGGGACTGTGGCGGCCTGGAACAGCGCCTTGAGTGATGCGGCATCATCCAGCAGCATTCCGCCTGTGCTGGAGCCCATGAAGAGTTTGACTCCGCAGACCTTTGCGGGATCAATCTTCTCAATCTGGTCCAGGTTGGTGTGGGTGGCGCCCAGGTAGAAACTGTGGTTGACCAGGCAGGTATCGGCCGCATGTCTGAACTTGTCATTCAGGGCCTCCAGGGTGACGGTCTGGGGTACGCAGTTGGGCATATCGAACACCGTGGTCACACCGCCCATGGCGGCTGCAAGGCTCTCGGTGTACATATCGGCCTTATGTGTCAGACCGGGCTCACGGAAATGTACGTGGTCGTCTATCACGCCGGGCAGGAGCCACTTTCCTGCGGCGTCGATTATGGTATCGGCCGAGGGGGCATCGGACGTAAAGATACCGGCTATGGTGTCGTTCTCAATCAGGACCGATGCGCGCTGCACCTGGCCCTCATTGACCACCATAGCGTCTTTGATCAGCGTCCTGCCCATGTTGCGTCAGGCTGTTTTCTTTTGGGGATACTTGCGGAACCAGCTGGAGATCTTGAGGCGGATGACGCCGAACAGGGCTTCGCTGAATATGCCTCCGCTCATCTTGGATGTGCCAAGCTCGCGGTTCACGAATATAACGGGTACCTCCTTGATCTTGAATCCGCACTTGTAGGCGGTAAACTTCATCTCAATCTGGAAGGCGTAACCCTTAAAGTGGATCTTGTCCAGCTCTATGGTCTCCAGAACCTGGCGGCGGTAGCACTTGAATCCGGCGGTTGTGTCATGTACGGGCAGACCGGTGATGCAGTGTACGTACTTGGATGCAAAATATGACATCAGCACGCGTCCCATGGGCCAGTTCACAACGTTCACACCGCTTACATAACGTGAGCCGATGGCAACGTCGTAACCCTCATCGCGGCAGGCGCTCAAAAGGCGGGGCAGGTCAGACGGTGCGTGTGAGAAATCGGCGTCCATCTCAAAGATGTAATCGTAACCGCGCTCAATGCACCACTTGAAACCGGTGATGTAAGCAGTACCCAAGCCCAACTTTCCGCTACGCTCCACAATGAAGAGACGGTCCTTGAAATCGGTTTCCATCAGTCCTTTAACGATGGCTGCGGTGCCGTCGGGAGATCCGTCATCGATTATCAGCATGTTGAAGTTGTCCTCAAGAGCCATGACGGCGCGGATGATATTCTCAATGTTCTCCTTTTCGTTGTATGTGGGAATGATTACGATGCTCTGGCTAGTATTCATATCTACGTTTTATATAACGTGCAAATATAATAAAAATATGAGCAGGTTTCAATAGTGATAAATCAGTATTATCGGATTGTCGTTCTCAGTCACATTATCAAGACGTTCCAGGCCGTTGATCCTGATTCCCTTATCGGCAAGTCCCTCATTAAGGCTGGACTTTTTTTCTATGTAGGAAAACATAGTGCGGTCATCAATGAATCCGTGCACCACGTTGCTTGAGGCGATATCGGTCACGAACGGGCCGTTCAGGGTCTTGCCGGTGGCTTTGTCATTGAAGTAGATATACTGCCATTTGTTGTGTGCGTACATGAAAGTCAACAAGGCGTCGGTTTCAATCACCTGGTGTGTCCAACCTGTCTTTTCGGGATGTGTTCCTATGTACTGAAGCGCATCCATGGCGGGCATATCGGCCAGGTTGTCCGTATATGCGTTCTTGCCGTAGTCAACAACGTATTTGACCTTTACGGCGCCGCTCTTGCAATCAACCGAGAATATGTAATCGGTAAAATTGTAATGGAGCGTATATGAATCCGACAATGGGGTCAGGGGAGCGTTGTCGGTGATTGTGGTATGACCTTCATTAACAGGATACAGTTCCTTGTCAACGGGAATATAGCGGCGGATGCTGTCAGTGTTGTTGCGGTCAATAATCATGAGTTCCGCGCCCCAGTAATCCTCGTAACCCGGTTTGAAGTTGACGCTCTTGCCTGTGTAGAATATGTACGAGTCATCGGTCACCTCAAAATCTGAGGCGCTGATTGGGAAATCGGCCGATGAAATGAATTCACCGTCATAGGTGTATTTGAGCATGTATTTGGTATTGTCTCCCACCAGTATGGTGCGGTTTTTGCGGTCTATTCCCATCAGATTGGGAAAAAGGTACTCGCCGCGTCCGCGACCACGGTTGCCTATGCGTCCTTTGAACTGACCGTTCATGTCAAACTTAAGAATGCTTTTGCCCATGTAGTCAAAGACAAAAAACATGCCGTCGTCATACTTGATGGTCCTGATCTCGTTTATCAAAGACTCGTCGGAAGTCTGCAGAGGGATGATATCCACGCTTTTTATAAGTTCCGAGAAGCGGACGCTGTCCTGGCCGGGCACTATGCTGATCACTTTGGCACCCTGGGTTGTCAGGGGTTCGGTATCATCGGACTGGATTATGGTTGCCTTGGGGCCACATGAAACTGCAAGCAGGCAGAGAACTGCGGTTGTAAATAAGGTTAAGTTGTTTCTAATCATTGGAATATGCGTTTTTTATTTGTACTCAAGAATATCGCCGGGCTGGCAGTCAAGCGCCTTGCAGATGGCGTCCAGCGTGCTGAAACGTATGGCCTTGGCCTTTCCGGTCTTGAGGATGGAGAGGTTGGCCTGTGTTATGCCAATCTTATCGGCCAGTTCGCCCGATGACATCTTGCGCTTGGCCATCATAACGTCAACGTTTACTATTATGCTCATAGTCGCGGTGATTTAGATTGTAAGATCCTGTTCGTCCTTGAGGTCCTTGCCCATAAGTATGATCTGTGAGATTATCATGAGCCCGAGACCGGTCAGAATCCACAGACCGCCACCGGCTCCTTTTGTGGTACTGTTTAAAGGCAGCACATAATAATCCACTAGTTGTATGTTTTTGAGGAAAGTGTGATACCAGATGGATGCGACTATTCCGCCAAATACATAGTCCGCGGAGAGTAGGATACCGATGGTCTCCAGATAACCCGCTACTTTTGTTACAAATATCTCACCCTTGCGGATGCTGCGGATGATCTTTACGGCCAGATATATTATCCAGATTATCACTATGGCGGTAACTGCCCAAATAATGAACAAAGAAACAGTTAATGAGGTGTTTTCGGCAGGAAGCAAAACGTTAACCTGATCCAGTTCAACCAAATGGGTTTTCCCGCTGACCGTTGACTGCAGATAGTTCTTGGAACCTATACTGTGTCTCACTTTTACCGGAATACGTATGGTTGCCCATGATGAGGAAGTTGAGATACTGTTATCATCATAGTGAATGGTATCGCGGGTAACGTAACTGTCAGGCATCTGTCCGAAACTCCAACCGTCATGTTTCGTATCGTCATAACCGTAGCTGGTTGACATGCGGGTTATCCTGATATTGGAAACTACAGACCAAATCAGTGCTATTACAAACAGGAAGCAGTAAATCTTTAGTTTTTTGTTCATAATCAAAATGTGTATTTATTGTTATTCGATAAATATTTTCGGTGCAAAGATAAGGGTGATTTTTAGTCCACCAAAGAAAAACGTAAAATATTTATTGAAAAACGATAAAATTGTGGCGCATCGATTTATCAGTGAATGTAATTGGCCATTATTCCAAATGACTCGATTGCAGATAAATTTGCACAGAAAACATTATTAATTCTTGATAAGTGTGCGAATTTTTATAATTTTGCGCTCAAACTACTGGAATATGAAGGTGAATCCATTGATCAGATTTGGGAATGTGCCGGTTCAGACCGGTACTGTTGCTTCCTGTTTTGGTTATCTGTCATCGCCTAATGAGAAGGTCAGGGCATTGGAGAAAGACGGGCAACTTATCCGTTTGAAGCGTGGTCTCTATGTGGTGAACAGCGAATTAAGCGGAAAACCTGTGAATGCATGTCTGTGTGCGAATCATATCTATGGCCCTTCATATGTATCACTTCAGTGGGCGCTTCGCTGGTACGGACTCATTCCTGAGCAGGTTCACACTATGACATCGGTCACAACCAAGCGGAGCAGGACATTTGAAAACTCTTTAGGTAGATTCACTTATGAGCAGGTAAAAAAGGATTATTTTGCCATAGGAATCGATAATGTATCGGAAGATGGTATTACTTTTCTGATGGCAAGCCGTGAAAAGGCTCTCTGTGATATGTTGCTACACGACTCCTATCTGCCGTCACAGTCCATAAAGGGCCTATTGAGATACTTGGAAGAAGATATCCGCTTTGATATGGACCAACTGGGCACATTTGATGTAAGTATCATAGAGGCGTGTGCCCGTCAGGGGAGAAAAGAGAACATAATGAATAACCTGATAAAAATAATAAGACCATGACAATCTACGAACAGATGGTGGCTGCATATTCACAGCAACGTGGAACATCTACTCCTAATGTAGAACAGGAGGTTATGCAGCGTATAGCGCTTGCAGGATTACATAGGGGCGGCTTCTTTCAACATGCTGCATTTTATGGAGGTACCTGCTTGAGGCTGTTTCACAATTTGCCCAGGTTTTCGGAGGATATGGATTTCTCACTGATAGAGAAACGTAATGATATCCATATTGAGGATTTTTTTCCTGCAGTTATTGAAGAATTCCGTCTTGCCGGTCATGATGTGAGTATTGTCAAAAAGGATAAGAAAAAGTTTGGACGTGTTGAATCGGCATTCCTGAAAGAGAACACGGAGGCGTATGACATTAGTTTCCAGACTAAGAAGACTATAAAGGTCAAGATAGAACTGGATACTGACCCTCCCTTGTGCTTTGATACCGAACAGTTGTTACTTCAACAACCATATTCTTTCATGACCAGATGCTTTACGCTTCCGGATCTCTATGCAGGCAAGATGCATGCATTAGTATATCGCGGCTGGCAGCGAAGGGTGAAGGGTCGTGACTGGTATGATTTTGAGTGGTATGTTCGTTGGAATGTTCCGCTTGACTTCTCTCACCTTCAGGAACGTATACGTGAGTTTAACGGTGAGGAAACAAGCAGGGAGGACTTTATGAACCGGTTGCGGGAAAAGTTAGCCAATACCGATATTGAGCGTGTAAAAGATGATGTTATCGGTTTTGTTGACAATCCTCACGAACTTGATATATGGTCAAATGACTACTTTCTTCAGTTGGCTGATAGGATAACCTTTAAATGATAGGCTTCGCCTCGGGATAAAAAATGACCAAGTTCCTTTTTTCTCCTCTCGGCTTGCACTACCTTTGCAGTCGCAATGACTTTGGATGATGTTTGTGGCCTTTACGGAGGCCTGGTACAGACCAAGGCGCTGATAAAGGAGCTTGCAGGAAAACGCGGAGGAAACGTTTTCCTGCAGGGACTTCGTGCGTCTTCGGCTCCGCTGGTGTTCTCTGCACTGGCTCAGAAGGGCGGTAAGCCCTGCGTTTTGATTATTTTGAATGACCAGGAGGAGGCTGCATATTTCTATCACGATATGGTGCAGACCATGGGCGATACCGATGTCCTCTATTTCCCGTCCGCCTACCGCCGCGCCGCCAAGTACGGCCAGAAGGATGACGCCAGCGAGATACTGCGCACCGAAGT